>NZ_KI912267.1:1229289-1567610 GCF_000235425.2 Pseudofrankia saprophytica | reverse complement strand
CCGGCGCCCGCGTCGGCGCCGACGGCCGGCCGCGTCCGCTCGCCCGCGCCCGAGGGCTCCGGCACCGGCTCGGGCTCCCGCGGCGCCTCCTCGAGGATCACGTGCGCGTTCGTCCCGCTGACCCCGAACGCCGAGACGCCCGCCCGCCGCGGGCGGCCCGTGACGGGCCACGGCCGCGCCTCGGTCAGCAGCTCCACCTCGCCGGTGGCCCAGTCCACCATCGGCGTCGGGCGGTCCACGTTCAACGTGGGCGGGAGCAGGCCGTGCCGCATCGCCAGCACCATCTTGATGGCGCCGATGACGCCCGCCGCCGCGCCCGGGTGGCCGAAGTTGGACTTCACCGAGCCCAGCCACAGCGGCCGGTCCGCGGGCCGCCCCTGGCCGTACGTCCGCAGCAGGGCCTCCGCCTCGATCGGGTCGCCGAGGCGAGTGCCGGTGCCGTGCGCCTCGACGGCGTCCACCTCGGCGGGGGAGAGTAGGCCGCTGTTGAGCGCGGCGCGGATGACCCGCCGCTGGGACGGTCCGTTCGGGGCGGTCAGGCCGTTGGACGCGCCGTCCTGGTTGACCGCGGAGCCGCGCACCACCGCGAGCACCTGGTGACCGAGGCGCTGGGCGTCCGACAGCCTCTCGACCACCAGCGTGCCGACCGCGTCGCACCAGGCCGTCCCGTCGGCCGCCTCGGCGAACGCCTTGACCCGGCCGTCCGGCGCCAGGCCGCGCTGCCGGCTGAAGTCCACGAAGATCTGCGGCGTGGAGATCACCGACACGCCGCTGACGAGCGCCAGCGAGCACTCGTCCCGGCGCAGCGCCTGCGCGGCCAGGTGCAGCGCGACCAGCGAGGAGGAGCAGGCCGTGTCGACGGTGACGGCCGGACCGGTCAGCCCGAAGGCACTGGAGATCCGGGCGGCGAGCGCGTTGCCGCCGCCGGTCAGCCGGTGCGCCGCCACGTCCGCGGGTGGACCGGCGAGCAGCATCGTGTAGTCGTCCACGCTGCAGCCGGCGTAGACCGCGGTCGCGCTGCCGCGCAGCGCCGTCGGGTCGACGCCGGCCCGCTCCAGCGCCTCCCAGGTGCACTCCAGCAGCAGCCGCTGCTGCGGGTCCATGGCCAGTGCCTCCGCGTCGGAGACGCCGAAGAACGCCGCGTCGAAGCCGCCGACCCGCGGGATGAATCCGCCGAGGCGGACGTACGAGGTGCCGGGTCGGTCGGGGTCCGGGTCGTAGAGATCCGCCAGGTCCCAGCCCCGATCGTCGGGGAACTCGCCGATCGCGTCCTTCCCCGCCGCCACCAGCTCCCACAGGTCCTCGGGCGAGCGGACCCCGGCGGGCATCCGGCAGCTCATCGCGACGATCGCGATCGGCTCGCTCGCGCGCTCCTCGGCGGCCTTCGAACGGTGCCGGACCTCGCCGAGCTCGACCGCGACGCGCTTGAGATACGAGCGCAGTCTGTCCTCGTCGGACGACCTCGCAGTGGCCATCTGGTCCTCACCGCCCCAGTTCGTTGTCGATGAAGCTGAAGATGTCGTCGTCGGAGGCGGATTCGAGCCGGTCCCCGACCGGGGAGCTTGCCTCGCTGTTGGCCGGCTCGTCCGTCACCGACTCCAGCAGCCGCCGCAGCCGGGCCGCGACCAGACCGCGCGCCGCCGTGTCGTCGGCCAGGCGGCTGCCCGCCAGCACCTCCTGCAACCGGTCGAGCTCGCCGTCCAGCGATATCGCGGGCTGCTCGGGAAGCAGCTCGGTGCGCAGGAAGGCCCCGACGGCCGCCGGCGTCGGGTGGTTGAACACGAGGGTGGTCGGCAGCTTGAGGCCTGTCGCCACGCCCAGTCGATTACGCAAGGTAACGGCTGCCAGCGAGTCGAATCCGAGATCCCTCAGGGCCCGGTGGGCGTCCACCGCCTCGCCGTCGCTGTGCCCGAGGACTACGGCCGTCTCGGTGCGCACCAGGTCGATCAGCATGCGCTCCTGGTCGGCCGCGGACAGCCCGGTCAGCGTCCGCACCAGGTCCGGCCCGGCGCCCGGCGCCGCGGCGGACCCGTCCGGCCCGGACTCGGTCGCCGCCCGGACCGCCTCCGGCAGCTCACCGAGCAGCGGGCTGCTGCGCACGGCCGTGAAGGCGGTGGCGAACCGCCCCCAATCCACGTCGGCGAGCACCAGCGCGGTCTCGTCCCGGGCCAGCGCGTCGACCAGTGCACTGACCGCCGCCTCGGAGGGCAGCGGGGTCAGGCCCCGGCGGCGCAGCTGCGCGCGGCGCTCGGCCTCGGCCTCCTCGTCGTCCAGACCGGTGCCGGGATCGGCCCACGGCCCCCAGGCGACGGAGGTGGCCCGCAGGCCGCGGGCCCGCCGGTGCGCGGCGAGCGCGTCCACGTACGCGTTCGCCGCCGCGTACCCGCCCTGGGCGGCGCCGCCCCACACGCCGGCCACCGAGGAGAACAGCACGAAGCCCTCCAACGCGGTGTCGGCCAGCAACTCGTCGAGATGGGCGGCGCCGAGGGTCCTGGTGCGCAGCGAGCGCTCCAACCCAGCCGGATCGAGGTCTGCCAGCGCGGCGGCGTCGAGGTCGCCGGCGGCGTGGATGACGCTGGTCAGCGGGGCGTCCTCGGGCACCGAGGCGAGCAACGCGGCGAGCGCCCCGCGGTCGGCGACGTCGCAGACCGCGACCGTCACCCGGGTCCCGGCCGCGGCGAACTCGGCCTCCAGCGCCACCCGCTCGGCCGCGTCCAGGTCGGTGTCCGCGGTCAGCAGCAGGTGGTGGGCGCCCATGGCGGCGAGCCGCCGCGCCGTGTGCGCGCCCATGCCGCCGGTGCCACCGGTCACCAGGACCGTCCCGTCCGGCGCCCAGGACCGGCGTACCGGCACCGTGGCCAGCGGGGACCGCACGAGTCGGCGGGCGAGCAGCCCAGCGTCGCGGACGGCGAGTTGGTCCTCGTCGGCCGCGCCGGACAGCACGGCCGCCAGTCGGGCGAGGGCGCGCTCGTCGGGCGAGGCCGGAAGATCCACCAGGCCGCCCCACCGGTCCGGGTGCTCCACCGCCGCGGTCCTGCCCAGCGCCCACACCTGGGCCTGCACGGGAGCGGCGGGCGGGTCGGCGTCGTCGGTGGCGACCGCTCCCCGGGTCACGGTCCACAGCGGCGCCGACACCTGGGCGTCGGCCAGCGCCTGGATCAGCAGCAGCGTGCCCGCTACGCCCGCGGCGAGGGCCGGCCGGCCCGGCAGCGGCGTCTCGTCCAACGGCAGCAGGGACAGCACGCCGACCGGCGCCTCGGCGGCGGATCCGTCCAGCGCCGAGGCGAGCGCCGCCCGGCCGGGAGCGGTCCCGACGTCGAGCCGCGCCACCTGGGCGCCGTGCCGCTCCAGCAGGCCGGCGGATCGGCCGGCCAGCTCGGCCGCCTCCGGGTGGCCTTCCGGTACCACCAGCAGCCAGGTGCCGGCAAGGCGCACCGACGCCGGCTCGGTCACCGGCCGCCAGGCGACCTTGTACCGCCAGGCATCGGCGGCCGAGCGCGCCACCCGCCCCCGCCGCCACGTGGCCAGCGCGGGCAGCACCGCGCTCAGCGCGGCACCGTCGTCCAGCTCCAGCGTTGCCGCCAGCGTGGTCAGGTCGTCGTTCTCGACCGCCTCCCAGAACCCGGATTCCGCCGCGTCCTGCGCGGTCGCCGCCGTGGCCGCCGGCGCCTCCACCCAATACCGCTTGCGCTGGAAGGGATAGGTGGGCAGATCCACCCGGCGCGGGTGGGCGGGCGCCGGCCACGTCACGGGCAGGCCGTTGGTCCAGGCTTCGGCGAGGGCGGTGTTGAGGCGTTCGGGGCCGCCGTCGCCGCGGCGCAGGGTGCCCAGAGCGAGGACGTCGGCGCCGTGGGCCTCGGCGGTCTGTTCGATGGCCGCGGTGAGGACGGGGTGGGTGCTGATCTCGAGGTAGGTGTGGTGGCCCTGGTTGAGGAGGGTGTGGATGGTGGGGGCGAAGTTCACGGGGTTGCGGCAGTTGTCGTACCAGTAGTCGGCGGTGAGTTCGGTTCCGGCCAGGAGGGTGTCGGGCAGGGCGGTGGAGTAGTGGGGGATGGTGGCGGGCCGGGGCCGGACGAAGTCGAGGGCGTCGAGGATGCGCTGGCGCAGGGGCTCGACCCTGGGGCTGTGGGAGGCGACGGTGGAGGGGATGACGCGGGCGCGGACGTCCCGGGCGAGGAGGGTGTCGATCAGTGAGTCCAGGGCGTCGTCATCCCCGGCGACGGTCACGGCGGTGGGGGAGTTGACGCCGGCGATCCACAGCCGGCCGCGGTAGGTGTCCAGCAGGGGGGCGAGGTCGTCCGCGGACATCTGGATGGAGGCGACGGCGCCGTGTCCGGTCAGCTCGTCGGCGAACAGCTGGGAGCGGACGACGACGACGCGGGCGGCGTCGGGCAGGGTGAGGGCGCCGGCGACGTGGGCGGCGGCGATCTCACCCTGGGAATGGCCGATGACGGCGTCGGGGTGGATGCCGTGGTGCTGCCAGAGGCGCGCCAGGGCGACGTTGACCGTGAACAGCGCCGGTTGCAGGACCTCGATGCGGTCGAGTGACGGAGCGCCGGGTGCGCCCCGCAGTACGTCCTCCACTCGCCAGGGCACATGGCGTTCGACCTCGGCCGCGCACGCGCGCAGCGCCTCGGCGAACTCCGGCGTGGAATCGAGTAGTCCCACCGCCATCCCGGGCCACTGCGAACCCTGCCCGGGGAACACGAAGACGGTCCTGCCCCGCTCCCGGGCGATTCCGGTGACCGCGTTCGGCCCCGACTCGCCCCGCGCCAACACGTCCAGCCCTTCGCCGAGCACGACGGCCCGATGGGGCAGCGCCGTGCGGGTGGTGGCCAGCGCGTGCGCCACATCGGCACGCCGCAGCCCCGGGTTGAGCGAGAGGTGCGTGGCCAGCCGTCGGGCCTGATCGCGCAGCGCCGCGGGCTCGGCGGCCGACAGCGGCAGCGGCGCGGCGACCGGATCCGCATCGGACGGCTCCCGCGCGGGCACCGAGGCTTCGGCGTCGTCCGGCTCGCCCGGGGCCTGCTCCAGGATCACGTGCGCATTGGTGCCGCTGATCCCGAACGAGGAGACGCCCACCCGGCGCGGCCTTCCGGTCCGCGGCCACTCCCGCGTCTCGGTCAGCAGCTCCACGGAGCCCGCCTCCCAGTCCACGTGTGGGGACGGGTTCCCCGCGTGCAACGTCGGCGGCAGCGCCCCGCGCCGCAGCGCCTGCACCATCTTGATCACCGACGCGGCGCCGGCGGCGGCCTGGGTGTGCCCGATGTTCGACTTCACCGAACCCAGCCACAGCGGGTCTCCGCCCGCGCGCTCCCGCCCGTACGTGGCCTGCAACGCCTGGGCCTCGATCGGGTCGCCGAGCGGGGTGCCGGTGCCGTGTGCCTCCACCGCGTCGACATCCGCGGGGGCGAGCCGGGCGTCGGCCAGCGCGGCCCGGATCACCCGCTGCTGGGAGGGGCCGTTCGGCGCGGTCAGACCATTGGACGCCCCGTCCTGGTTGACCGCCGAGCCGCGGACCACGGCGAGCACCTGATGCCCGTTGCGTCGGGCGTCGGCCAGCCGTTCCACCAGGAGTATCCCCGCGCCCTCCGCCCAGCCGGTGCCGTCCGCCTCGGCCGAGAACGACCGCGAGCGGCCGGTCGGCGACAGCGCACGCTGTCGACTGAACTCGACGAAGGTGAACGGCGAAGCCAGCACGGTCACCCCGCCGGCCAGCGCCAGCGAGCACTCGCCCGACCGCAGCGCCCGCATCGCCAGGTGCAGTGCCACCAGCGACGAGGAGCAGGCGGTGTCCACCGACACGGCCGGACCCTCGAAGCCGAAGGTGTACGAGATGCGGCCGGAGCCGACGCTGCCGGTGTTGCCGGTGCCCAGGTACCCCTCCAGCTCGCCGGGCATCTCCGGTAGCCGGCTGACGTAGTCGTGGTACATGATCCCGGTGAACACGCCGGTGTCGGTGCCGCGTAGTGCTTTCGGGTCGATTCCGGCGCGTTCGAGCGCTTCCCAGGAGGTCTCGAGGAGCAGGCGTTGCTGTGGGTCCATCGCCAGTGCTTCGCGTGGCGAGATCCCGAAGAACTCCGCGTCGAACTCGGCCACGTCGTGGAGGAACCCGCCCTCACGGGTATACGAGGTGCCGGGCCGGTCCGGGTCGGGGTCGTACAGGTTCGTCAGGTCCCAGCCCCGGTCCGCCGGGAACTGGGTGATCGCGTCGCCGCCAGCCATGACGAGCTGCCACAGGTCCTCCGGCGAGCGCACCCCGCCGGGATAGCGGCAGGCCATCCCGATGATGGCGATCGGTTCGTCGGCGCCGCCGGCGGAGTCGGCCGCGGGTCGCCGGGTCGCGGCCTGAGCCGGCGAGGGCGGCTGCCCGGCTCCGAGTTCCTGCCCGGCCCCGAACTCCTGAAGAAGGTGGTCCGCCAGCGCGGTGGCCGACGGGTAGTCGAAGACCAGCGTCGCGGGTAGCCGCAGGCCGGTGGCCTTGCCGAGCCGGTTGCGCAGCTCGACGGCGGTCAGCGAGTCCAGCCCCAGGTCCTTCAGGCTGCTGCGCGCGTCCACGCTGCGCGGACCGTCGAGACCAAGGGCCGCGGCGATCTGCGTCCGGACGAGGTCCAGCAGCAGCGCGCGCCGCTCGTCAGCCGGCCGGCCGGCCAGGCCCCGGGCCAGGGTCGCGGGCGCGGCGCCGGTCGTCGCGGCGCGGCGGGCCCGCGGGCGCACCAGGGCCCGCAGGAGGTGGGGGAGCTCGTCACCGAGCCCGCGCAGCGTTCCCGTGTCGAGCGACACCGGCGCGACCACCGCGTCCTCGAGGGTGAGGGCGGTGTCGAAGAGGGTGAGGCCTTGGTGTGGGGGGAGGGGGGTCATGCCGGTGTTGGTGAGGCGGGTTTGGTTGGTGGTGGTGAGTTGGGCGGCCATGCCGGTGTCGGCCCAGGGGCCCCAGGCGAGGGAGGTGGCGGGTAGGGCGTGTGCGTGGCGGTGGGTGGCGAGGGCGTCGAGGAACGCGTTGCCGGCCGCGTAGCTCGCCTGCCCCGCCGTGCCGTAGGTGCCGGCGATGGACGAGAAGAGGACGAAGGCCTTGAGGTCGAGGTGGGCGGTGGCCTGGTGCAGGTGCCAGGCGGCGTCGACCTTGGGCCGCAGCACCGCGGACACCCGTTCCGGCGTCAGCATGCCGATGACCCCGTCATCCACGACTCCCGCCGCGTGCACGACGGCCTGCAGGGGGTGCATGGCCGGGACGGCGGCCAGCATTCGCTCCACGTCCGCGCGGTCGGCGGTGTCGCAGGCGGCGACGTCGACGTGGGCGCCGGCGGCGGTGAGCTCGGCGGTGAGCTCGGCGGCGCCGGGGGCGTGTGGGCCGCGGCGGCTGACCAGCAGCAGGCGACGGACCCCGCGTTCGGTGACCAGGTGGCGGGCGACGAGGGAACCCAGGGCGCCGGTGGCGCCGGAGAGCAGAACGGTGCCTTCGGGGTCCCAAACCGCGGGTGTCGCCGCGCCCGCCGCGGCGCGGCGCAGTCGGGGCGCCAGCAGTCGGCCGTCACGGACGGCGACCTGGGGTTCGCCAGCGGCGACGGCGGCGGCGAGGGCGGTGGCCCGGCGCTCGGGGTCGGCGGCGGTGGCCTCGTCGAGGTCAACCAGGGTGATGCGATCCGGGTTCTCGGTCTGGGCCGACCGCAGCAGGCCCCACACCGCGGCACCGGCCAGGTCCCGCACATCCTCCGCGGGATCGGCGGCGACCGCGCGGTGGGTGACGGCGACGAGCTGGGTGTCGGCGGTGCCCTCGTCGGCCAGCCACCGCTGGGCGGCGGCGAGGGCCCGATGGGTGAGCTCGTGCACTGACTCCGGCGTGGGCAGGCCGGGTGCGGCGGCGAACGGCACTGCGACCGAGGCGGCGCGGGCGGAGTCCGCCAGCACGTCGGCGATGTCGGCGTAGACGGGTACCGCCTCCGTGCCGGTCGCGGATACCGGTACCCAGCTCAGGGTGTACAGGGAATCGGCCGAGCCGGCCGCCGCGGCGGTGTCGATGTGGTTTTTGGTGGCGGGGCGGGTGGTGAGGGTGTGGATGGTGGTGAGGGGGGTTCCGGTGGGGTCGGTGAGGTGGATGGTGGCGGTGGTGGGGGTGGTGGGGGTGATGGTGGCGTGGGCGGTGGGGGTGGCGGTGGTGTGGGTTTGGGTGGTGGTGAAGGTGAAGGGGAGGTTGGGGGTGGTGGGGTTGGGGTTGGGGGTGTGGGTGGGGGTGGTGAGGGTGAGGGTGTGGAGGGCGGCGTCGAGGAGGCGGGGTGGATGGTGTAGCGGTGGGTGTCGGGGAGGGTGTCGGGGAGGGTGAGGGTGGCGTAGAGGGTGGTGTCGTCGTGCCAGGCGGCGGTGAGGTTTTGGAAGGTGGGGCCGTAGTCGAGGCCGTGGGTGGTGAGGGTGTTGTAGTGGTGGGTGAGGTCGATGGGGTGGGTGTGGGGTGGTGGCCAGGGGGTGGGGGCGGGGTCGGGGTTGGGTGTGGGTTGGTGGTTTTGGGGTGGGGGGATGGTGCCGGTGGCGTGGTGGGTCCAGGGGTGGTCGGGGGTGGTGTGGTGGGGCGGGTGTGGATGGTGAGGGTGCGGTGGCCGGTGGTGTCGGGGGGTGTGAGGGTGAGTTGGAGGTGGTGGGTGTCGGTGGGTGTGAGGGTGAGGGGGGTGTGGAGGGTGAGTTCGTCGACGGTGTTGGTGCCGGTGTGCAGGGCGGCGTGGAGGGCGAGTTCGAGCAGGCCGGTGCCGGGGAAGAGGGTGGTGCCGTGGATGGTGTGGTCGGCGAGCCAGGGCTGCGCCGCCAACGACACACTGCCGCTGAAGACGATGCCGCCCGAGTCGGCGAGCTCCACCACCTGGTCGAGCAGCGGATGCCCTGTCGCCGCTCCGGTGAGGTGAGCGTCGGTGGGCAGCCAGTAGTGCTTGTGCTGGAAGGGGTAGGTGGGTAGGTCGGTGGTGGGGGTCCCCTGGGGGTAGAGGGCGGGCCAGTGTGGGCTGGTGCCGGTGGTGTGCAGGGCGGCCACGGCACGCAGCAGGGCCGTGGACTCGGCCTGGTTGCGGCGCTGCGCGGGGACGAGATGGACCTCGGCCTCGGCCTGGTGGTCGTCGTGGTCGGTAAGGGTGCGGCTGGCGAGGGTGGTCAGGGAGTTGTCGGGGCCGAGTTCGAGGTAGCTGCGTGTGCCCTGGTCGTGCAGGGTGGTGATGGCGTGGGTGAAGCGGACGGCGTCGCGGGCGTGGCGTGTCCAGTACTCGGGTGTGGTGAGGTCCTCGTCGGTGGTGGTCGTGCCGGTGAGGGTGGAGACGATCGGGATGCGTGGGGCGTGGTAGGTCAGGCTGGTGAGGACCGTGCGGAACTCGTCGAGCATCGGGTCCATCAGCGGGGAGTGGAACGCGTGGCTCACCCGCAGCCGGCGGGTCTTCAATCCCTGGCTCTCCAACGCGCGGGCGGCGGCCTCGACGGCGGTGTGCTCGCCGGAGACGACCACGGAGTCCGGGGCGTTGACGGCGGCGATCGCCACCACGCCGCCGATCTCCGCCAGCACCGACGTGACCTGCGCTTCCGAGGCCTGGACCGAGGTCATGGCGCCGCCGTCGGGTAGGGAGTTCATCAGCCGACCCCGCGCGGCCACGAGCGCGGCCGCGTCCGGCAGTGACAGCACCTCCGCGGCGTATGCGGCGGTGATCTCGCCGACCGAGTGCCCGGCGAGGTGGTCCGGCTGGATCCCCCAGGCGGTGACCTGCCGGTACAGCGCGGACTCGAACGCGAACAGCGCCGCCTGCGTGAACACCGTCCGCCCCAACGCGTCGGCGAGCACGCCGCCGTCCGCCGCGAACATGATCTCGCGCAGCGACCCGACCCCCACGGCGGCGAGCTCGTCGCGCAGCAGCGGGTCGAGCACGGCGCAGGCCTCGTCGAGCGCCTCGCGGAACACCGGGAACGCCGCGTACAGGTCCCGACCCATCCCCGGACGCTGGCTGCCCTGCCCAGCGAACAGGAACGCCACTTCACCTGCCGGACCCGTGCTCTCGCCGGTGACGACCCGTGGATGTTCCCGCCCCTCGGCGAGGGCCGCCAGCCCCGCCAGCAGCTCCTCCCGGTCCGCCGCGAGCACCACGGCACGATGCGACATCACCGCCCGCGTCGTCGCCAACGCGAGCCCCACCCCCACCACACCCACCTCGGCACGCCCCCCGACGAACCGACCCAGCCGTCCCGCGACCGCCCGCAACGCCACCGCACTACACGCCGACACCGGCACCAGCACCCCGACACCCTCATCGGAAAGGGCAGCCTGCCGCGCCGGTCCGGTGGTCTCAGGGGCCTGCCGCGACGGTTCGACGAGCACGGCGTCGGCGGACGTCTCGGGGCTGGCGGCTTCTGGGGCCTGTTCGAGCACGACGTGCGCGTTGGTGCCGCTGATCCCGAACGACGACACCCCCGCCCGACGCACCCGCCCCACCGCCGGCCACGCCCGCGCCGCCGACAGCAACCGCACCCCACCCGCCTCCCAGTCCACCAACGGCGACGGATCACCCGCATGCAACGACGCCGGCAACACCCCATGCCGCAACGCCATCACCATCTTGATCACCCCACCCACCCCCGCCGCCGCCTGCGCATGCCCCACATTCGACTTCAACGACCCCAACCACACCGGCTCACCACCCGACCGCCCCCGCCCATACGTCGCCATCAATGCGTCGACCTCAATCGGATCGCCAAGTCGGGTTCCGGTTCCATGCCCCTCGACCGCGTCCACGTCCCCCGTGGCCAATCCCGCATCCGCCAACGCCGCCCGAATCACACGTTCCTGTGATGGGCCGTTCGGCGCCGTCAGACCATTCGACGCACCATCCTGATTCACCGCACTACCCCGCACCACCGCCAAAACCCGACGCCCCTCCCGCACCGCATCCGAAAGCCGCTGCAACACCAGAACCCCCGCACCCTCCGCCCACCCCGTACCATCCGCACCCGCCGCAAACGACCGACACCGACCATCCCCCGACAACCCACCCTGCCGAGAAAACTCCACAAACGTCCCCGGCGACGACATCACCGTCACCCCACCCGCCAACGCCACCCCACACTCACCCCGCCGCAACGCCCCCACCGCCACATGCAACGCCACCAACGACGACGAACACGCCGTATCCACCGTCACCGCCGCCCCCTCCAGACCAAACACATACGCCACCCGCCCCGACAAAACACTGCCGAGAGTCCCGGTCAGCCGGTGGCCGTCCACCCCCTCCACGGGCAGGTGCAGGTGCGGGCCGTAGTCGTGGTACATCAGCCCGGCATACACGCCGGTGCGCGACCCCCGCAGGGTGGTCGGGTCGATCCCGGCACGCTCGAACGCCTCCCAGCACACCTCCAACAAGACCCGCTGCTGCGGATCCATCGCCAACGCCTCACGCGGCGAAATCCCAAAGAACTCCGCATCGAAACCCCCAGCACCCCCCAGAAAACCACCCCGCCGCGTAACCGACGACCCAGGAACATCCCCACCCCCACCAAAAAGACGCCCCAAATCCCAACCACGATCCCCCGGAAACTCCGACGTCCCGTCACGCCCCTCGACGACCAGATCCCACAGATCCTCAGGAGACTCGACACCGCCCGGAAAACGGCAGGCCATACCCACGATCGCCACCGGCTCCCGGTCCCGGGCCGCCAGTTCCCGGTTGCGCTGCCGGAGCCGGGCCGTCTCCTTCAACGAATCCCGCAGCGCCGCGACCACCGTGTCGGCCGACGAGGTGCCCTTAGCCGTAGACGCCATTGATCCATCCGCCTTCCTTGACTCTTTCCGTGGACAGCTCTCATCGCGTCGACCGTTTCAGCGCTCGACGACGCCCGCCCGGGCGCCGGCCCCGGGCGGGCGGAGAAGCCGCAGGCCTCACGCGTATTCGTAGAAACCCCGGCCGGTCTTCCTGCCGAGCAGGCCGCCGTCGACCATGCGCAGCAGCAGCGGCGGCGGCGCGTACAGCGGCTCCTTGAACTCCGCGTACAGCGCATCGGCGATCGACACCGTGGTGTCCAGGCCGATCAGGTCCAGCAGGCGCAGCGGGCCCATCGGATGGGAGCAGCCCGCCACCATGCCGCGGTCGACGTCATCGGGCGTCGCGATGCCGGCCTCCACCATCCGGACGGCGGCCAGCAGGTACGGGAACAACAGGGCGTTGACCAGGAAACCGGCCCGGTCGGGCGAACGGATCGCGGTCTTGCCGAGAACCTCGGTAGCCAGGTACTCAGCGCGATCCACGGTGTGCTGGTCGGTGAGCACCGAGCCGACTACCTCGACCAGTGGCAGCACCGGCACCGGGTTGAAGAAGTGCAGGCCGACAACCCGGCCGGGATTCTGCGTGGCGCGGGCGAGCCGGACGATCGGCAGCGAGGAGGTGTTGGAGGCCAGGATCGCCTCCGGATCCGTCACGATCTTGTCGAGCAGGGCGAAGACCTGGAGCTTGGCGGACTCGTGCTCGGGGACCGCCTCGACGACCGCCTGGCGGTCCGCCAGGTCGTCCAGCGCGGTGGTGAAGGAGATCCGGTCCAGCGCGCCGTCCCGCTCCGCCGCGCTGATCTTCGTCTTGGCGACCGCGCGGTCCAGCGATCCGGTGATCCGGCGCAGGCCGCGCTCGCCGGAGTGCACGGAGGAGACGGCGACCCGCACGTCGAGCCCCGCCCTCGCGGCGATCTCGACCACGCCGGCGCCCATCTGCCCGCAGCCGACCACGCCGAGCCGGCGCAGGCGCCCCGCGGGCGTGGCCGCGTCCACTGCCAGGGTGTCCGTCATGCCGCGGCCCCCCGCCAGCTGAGCAGCGACGTGCCCACCGCCATGCCCCCGCCGAAACCGGCGAGCAGCACCAGTTCGCCGCGGCGCAGCCGCCCGGCGCGGTTGGCCTCGTCCAAGGTGACGGGGATGGAGGCGGAGCCCAGGTTGCCGTACCGCTCCACCGTGCGGTGGGTGGTGGCCCGCGTGAGCCCCGCGGCCTCGACGAGCTCGCGCATCATCACGCCGTTGGCCTGGTGCGGCACGAAGTGGTCGACCTCGCCCAGCCGCCGGCCGGCGCCCTCGACCAGCCGCTCCAGCGCCGAGGGCAGCCGCTGGTTGACGAACTCGCGCACGGCGCGGCCCTCCATGCGGAAGTAGTGGCCGCCCTCCGCGAGTGTCTCCGCCGAGGCGGGCGACCGGCTGCCGCCGGCTTCCACCCGGATGAGGTGGTGTGCGTCGCCGCTGGTGGACAGGTCGGTGCCGAGGAAGCCGTAGGGCTCGTCGACCTCGCCCACGACGGCCGCTCCGGCCCCGTCGGCGAACAGCGGCGCGGTGCGCCGGTCGGAGAAGTCCAGGATCCGGGAGTACACGTCGGCGGCGATCACCAATGCCCGGGACCCGGGGCGCAGCGCGATCAGCGCCCGGGCCAGCTCGAGGCCGTAGACGAAGCCGCTGCACACGGCGTTGACGTCGAAGCAGGCCGCGCCGTACGCGCCGATCGCGTGCTGGACCAGCGCGGAGGTCGGCGGCTGCGGGGAGTCTCCGGTGGAGGTCGAGACGATCAGGTAGTCGATCGCCGCGGCGGGCACCTCCGCGGCGTCCAGCGCTTCGGCGGCGGCCCGGGCGGCGAGGTCGGAGGCCGCCTCGTGCGGCGGAGCGTAGCGGCGGCTCCTGATCTCGGTCTTGCGCTCGATCCACTCCGCCGTGACGCCGCAGCGGGCCGCTACCTCCTCGTTGCTGACTTCTTCCTTGGGGACGTACGAGCCGGTCGAGATGATCCCGACCGCGTGTGTCGTCACCGTCGAGTCCGCCTTCCGTGATAGGGGGCCAACCCGCCGAGGCGGGGCGGGTGTGCCGGTCCCGCCGGCGCGGAGGGCGTTCGCCCGGTCCGCGCGGTCCCACGGCATCCCGTTGGCCGAAAAGCGAAAGGTCTCCCTGTGGATTTCCCGGCGCCGCGCCGCGCCGCGCACGAAGTGCCCCGTCACGCACATGCGGTCTTATGCGGAAGCCGGGCCGGCAGCGCTGCCGGAAATACCGGTCCTTCTCATGACCGCCACGTATTCCGCGTGGCGTTGGGTCACCCCTTCGCCACGCTATGTTTCGTTTCCGTCCCGGCCAACCCCAGGCTTGCCGCGCCCCCCCTAGCCGATTCGCCTGATATCGGGTGGCCGCGGTCGTGGCGGGTGCGACGAGCCGCTGCCGCGCGGGTCGACCGGCCACCAACCGCCCAGGTACGTGCGCCGCGAGCGGCTCGATAGGGGGGCCGGGGCCGGCCGGCGGCGGCGGGGGAGGAGTGGCTGGCGGGCGAGTGGCGTCCACGGCGCTTCGCGGACGAGGGCCGGGGCCTGCCGGCCCGGGCCCGCCGGCCCGCGCGGACACTTGCCTGCTCGCAGGACAACACCCCAGGTCGCGGGCCCGCGGTCGTGCCGGAGCGATCGACGGGGGCCGGGCCGGCAGGGCCAGGGGCTGGCTGGACGCTTGACACTTAACGGCGCATGGCACCTATACTTAGTGCGTAAGTTGAACGCCGTGTAACCTATGCGCGCAGTGCAGGCCCGCAGCAGACACCGGGCCGGTACGGGAAATGTCATGCCGTCGCAGTCGTTTCGAGGGGATTGACCGGGTCCATGACGGATACTTCTGGGCTGGCGCCGACGAAATTGGGGTGGCGGCTCGCGCTGTTGGGGTTCTCGCAGCTGATCATCGCGGTCGACTACAACATCGTCTACGTGGCGTTGCCGGATATCGGTGAGTCGCTGAACTTCTCGGCCCAGTCGCTGCAATGGGTCGTTTCCGCCTACGCGGTGGGCTATGGCGGGCTGCTGCTTTTCGGCGGCCGGCTGGTCGACCGGCTCGGCGCCCGGCGGGTATGGTTCGCGTCGCTGGTGATCTACGGGCTGTCCTCGCTCGTGGGTGGGCTCGCGAACACCCCGGGGCTGCTGATCGCGGCACGCGCGGTGCAGGGCGGCGGCGGGGCGTTGCTGTTCCCGGCGACGCTGACGTTGATCTTCATCGGGTTCCCGGAGGGCCGGGAGCGCAACCGCGCGATGTCGGTGTGGGGCGCGATCGGCGGCGGGGGCCTGGCGGCCGGAGCGCTGCTCGGTGGTCTGTTCACCGACTGGTGGGGCTGGTCGTCGGTGATGTTCGTCAACGTGCCGCTGACGGTGATCGCGATAGTGGCCGGCACGCGGCTGCTGCCGGCGGACGGGCCGGCACGCAAGGCGATCCGGGAGTTCGACGTTCCGGGCGCGCTGTTGGCGACCGCGGGCGCCTCGCTGATCGTGTTCGGCCTGGCGTCCGGCCCGTCGTCGGGCTGGACGTCCCTTCAGTCGCTCGGCGCCGAGGTGCTCGGCGGGCTGCTGCTGATCTCTTTCGTGGTGGTGGAGGCAGTGACTCCCTCGCCGCTGATGCCGCTGCGCCTGGTGCGTACCCGCACGCTGGCCGTCACGATGGCCGTCGCCTTCCTGTTCATGGTGGGACTGGCGACGGGGTACTACGTGCTGACGACGTACCTTCAGCCGGTCCTCGGCTACAGCCCGACGGAGGCCGGCCTCGCGTTCCTGCCGCTGTGCGCCGTCTCGATGGCGGCCGGGAAGCTCACCGCGCCTCTGCTGAACCGGTTCACCCTGCGCACGGTCTTCACCGGGACGCTGGTCGTGAACGGCGCGGGTGTCGCGATCACCGCGCTGGGGATGTCGGCGCACGGGTCGTACTGGGCGCTGCTGCCCGGGATCATCCTGTGGGGATTCGGCGGCGGCGTCGGGTTCACCGTGGTGTTCGGGGCGGCCGGGCTGGGTGTCTCCCCGCTTGAGCAGGGCGTGGCGACCTCCGCGGCCTCGACCTCGATGCAGATCGGCGGGGCGGTGGGGCTGGCGGCCCTGGTGGCCGTGGCCAACCACGGCATCGACTACGGCGGCGTGCCAGCGCCGAGCGCCGCGGAGATCGTGGACGGGTTGCAACTGGCAGGCGTGATCGCGGGCATCGTGGTCGCGGCCGCCTGCCTGATCACCTTCTTCTTCCTGAAGAACCCGGCCCCGCCCGTGGAGACCGAGCCCGTCGAGGCCCGGGCGGACGAGGTGGAGGGGGCCTCCGCGACCGCGTGAGCCCGGGCGGCCGGCGGCGCGGCCCGCCGCCGGCCGCCGCCGCGGTAGGACCACGTGGCCGGACGGGCCAGCGCCCCCTCAGTCAGCCCTGGTAGGACTCCGTCCGTTGCTCCGGGATGCCGAATCGTTCCCGCGAAGCCCTCAGACCACATGGCCGGTACGTTCCCAGGCGCCGGCCACGCCGATACGAGACCCGCCCGGGTCGGCTTGACCCGGGCGGGTCTCGTCGTTCCCTGCCTGTCAGTGGCCGCCGCCGGCGGCCGCGCTCGGGTCCGGGAGCTCGAGCCCCAGTGAGGCGATGAGGCCGAGCAGTTCCAGGTGGTAGAGCTTGGCGGGATCGGCGACCTGCGTACGCAGGTGACCGTAGATCTCCAGGGCGACCAGCCCATGCATCCGGCCCCACACCCGCAGCGTCAGCGCGAGCGCCGCCGGCGGCAGGCCGGGCTGCTCGGCGTTCAGCACGGCGATCAGGCCCGGTTGGAAGTCCTCCCAGACCAGGTCCCCGCCGGGGTGGGTGGCGGCGGCGTGCGACCAGGCGGCGGCGACCAGCTGGATCAGCAGCCGGCAGACCCGCAGCGCGGCCTCGGAGGCGGCGCTGGCCTCCGGCAGGTCGTGGCCCGGGACCGGGTCGCCGTAGACGAGCCGGAACTCCTCGGGATGCTCGATCGCCCACTGCCGGTAGGCGTGGCCGTGGGCGAGGACCCGCCGCGCGGTGTCCTGCTCGGGCAGCCGGCGGTGCGCGGCCTCGAGGGTGTCGGCGAGCGAGGTGTAGACGTCGCTGACCAGCGTGTTGATGAGCGCGTCACGGGTGTCGTAGTAGCTGTAGATGGCGCCCGCGGTCATGCCCATGTCCCGGGCGATGGCGCGGAGGGACACGGCCGCCGCGCCGCCGGCGGCCATCTGCTTGAGCGCGGTGACCTTGATCTCCGCGGCCGTCTCGGCGCGGAGCCGTTCCCGGCGGCTCAGTGTCGGCTGTGCCATGCAAGCCAGTTTACCGCGTGTGACCATCTCCGCCGACGGTCTTCAGGCCGTCCGCGGACCACGGACCGCGGCGGTGCGCACAAGTCGTCGGCGAACGCACATCCGCATTCCGTGAACGGACCCGGATTCTGGGTGGATCGCGGACCCCGACTTCCCGGGAAATCGATAGGGGGCCGGCGCCGCGCGATAAGGGTTGGAATGCCGAAATGCCCGCCATAATCTCGCGGTGGGCGCACGCATCCGCCCGTCCCGGCCCGCCGCCTCGTTTCCGAGGGGACGTCATGACCACGAGCCCTGAACTCACCACACCGACCGGATGCCCGGTCTCCACGCTGGCCGCCGCATTCGATCCGTTCGAATCCGCGTACCAGGCCCACCCGGGCAAGTCCATGGCAGCCGCCCGCAAGGCGGAGCCGGTCTTCTACAGTCCGGTGCTCGATTACTGGGTCGTCACCCGGTACGACGACATCAAGGAGATATTCAAGGACACCGACACCTTCTCCGCCTCCATCACCCTGGACCAGATCACCCCGTCCACCGACGAGACGATCGCGATCCTGGTCCAACACGGCTTCAATCCCGGGCTCGCACTGGTCAACGAGGACGGCCCGTCCCACCGGGAGCGCCGCATGGCGCATCAGGACCCGTTCAAGGGCAGGGAGGTGGAGGCCCTCGTCCCGCGCATCCGGGAGATCGTG
This sequence comes from Pseudofrankia saprophytica, assembly GCF_000235425.2. Taxonomy (NCBI): domain Bacteria; kingdom Bacillati; phylum Actinomycetota; class Actinomycetes; order Frankiales; family Frankiaceae; genus Pseudofrankia; species Pseudofrankia saprophytica. The sequence continues at coordinate 1,549,839 of NZ_KI912267.1, read as the reverse complement.
AACGGGTACATCGACGCCTTCGTCAAGAAGGGTCGCGCGGACCTCATGGCCGACCTCTTCCAGGAGGCGCCGATCACCATCGCGCTGATCTTCATGGGGATCCCGGACGAGGACATCGCGGCCTGCCGCCAGTTCACCCTGGACCAGACCGTGTTCATGTACGGCCGGCCGTCCCCCGAGGAACAGAAGCAGGTGGCCTCCAACCTGGGCCGGTACTGGGAGTTCAGCGGCGGGCTGGTGGAGAAGATCAGGCAGGCCTCGGAGGGCCCCGGCTGGCTGCCGCATCTGATCCGCGAGAGCGAGCGCAAGCCCGGGCTGTTCGGCGACAACGAACTGCAGACAACGGCGCTGGCCGGCCTGGTCGCCGCGCATGAGACCACGACCAACGCCAGCGGCAACGCCATGCGCGCGCTGCTGGAGAACCCGCGGACCTGGGAACGCGTCTGCGCCGACCCGGAGCTGATTCCCAAGGCGGCCGAGGAGTCGCTGCGCTACGACGGTTCGGTGGCCGCCTGGCGCCGGCTGGCCGTGAAGGAGACCACGGTCGGCGGCGTGACGATACCGAAGGACGCCCGGGTGATGATGATCACCTCCTCCGCCAACCACGACGAGGCGGTCTTCGAGGACCCGGAACGCTTCGACATCGACCGGCCGAATCCGAACCGGCACATGACCTTCGGGTTCGGCGCGCACGCCTGCATGGGCGCCACGCTCGCTCGGCAGGAGATGCGGATCTTCATCGAGGAGCTGGCCCGCCGGCTACCGCATCTGCGCCTGGTCGGGGAGCAGCGGATCACGTATCTGCCGAACACCTCCTTCCGCGGCCCCCAGCACCTGCTCGTGGAGTGGGACCCGCAGCTCAACCCGGTGCCCGCCGACCGCCCCTGACGCCGTGGCCTCGCCACGTGGCGAGGCCACGTTCCCGATGTGGCCCGGTCATCTTGTGCCGCCGGCGGCGGGCCGACGTGGCGACGCCTTCTTTGCCGCATATCGACAACGGCGCTCCCGTCGTCCCGCCGCCAGACGGGTGCCGTCTTCGAAAAGGTCACCGCGATCCGGGAGGAAGAAAATTTGAGTGAAAATATGAGTAAGGTCCGAGGGAAGCCAGTACCATCGCTCACGGGGATGAGAATAATCGCCGCGCTCCTCGTCGCCGCCTTCCACATCGGCGCGCTGGCGCCGTTCTCGGACCCCTCCACCGCGCGCACCTACCATTCCATGTTCGGCCAGGGCGGATGGGCTGGCGTCACCTTCTTCTTCGTGCTCAGCGGATTCGTGCTGACCTGGGCCGCCCGTCCGACCGACACGGCAGTCGAGTTCTGGCGGCGGCGGGCGTTCAAGTTGTACCCGAACCACGTCGTCATCCTGGCCGCCGGGATCCTGCTGGTGCTCTATCTCGGAATCTTCCCGGGAGCTGGCGTCGCGATCGCCAACCTGTTCCTGGTGCACGTCTGGGACTGGCATTTCAAGACCTGGTGGGGCGTCAACCCCGTCTCCTGGTCGCTGTGCTGTGAGGTGTTCTTCTACGCATGTTTCCCGCTGATAATTGGGCTGGTGAACCGGGTGCGGCCGAGCCGGCTGTGGATAGGGGTGGCGGCGGTCACCGCGGCGATCGCCGCGGTGCCCTCGCTCGCCCAGGCGCTGATGCCCGACGAGGCGGTCAGCGCCGCGCTGCCGATCGGGGTCACCAAGCTGTGGTTCATCAACGGCTTCCCGCCGGTGCGCACTCTCGACTTCCTGCTTGGCATTTTCCTGGCCCGGATGGTCAAGGAGGGCCAGCTTTCCCGGCTGCCCCTGATGCCGGCCCTGGCGGTGGCGATCGGCGGGTACGTCCTGTCCACCCAGGTGCCCTATGAATACGGCCTCGCCGCGTGTACCGCGCTGCCGTTCGGCCTGCTGGTCGCGGCGGCGACCGAGGCCGACCTGCGGGGGCGGTTCTCGCCCTTCCGCAACGGACCCATGGTGTGGCTGGGCAAGATCTCCTATGCGTTCTACCTCTGGCACTACCTGGTGCTCATGTGGCTCGCCCACCTCTTCGCCGAGCACCAGCCACTGTCCACCGCCGGCAACCTCGGGTTCATCGCGCTCGCGCTGACCGTGGTCGTCCTGTTGTCGTGGGCGACGTACGGCTGGGTGGAGACGCCCATGATGCGCAGGTTCGCCGCGCCGCGTCGCCGTCCCGCGCCCGCTGCCCCGTCGCTGGACGTCCCGACGCAGCCGGGACCCGCCGCCCCGTCTCCTGACCTCCCGGCGCGGCCCGCGCCGCTGGCCGCCTGGGGGGAGGGACAGCAGCGCTGAGCGGGTAGGCGCCGACCACCCGGACATCCATGCTCCGCCGGACGGCGGGGGCACCGGCTGAGACACGCCGGTACCCCCGCCGTCTTTTGCGCTTCGGTGGATTGGCGGACCGCGGTGCGAGGCATCCGGCGCGAGGCGGTGTCGTCGGTCCCGCCTGGGCCGCCGGTCCCGCCTGGAACGGCACCGTCACCGACCGGGGCGGGCCCCGGCGACTGGGTCAAGGTCGAGCGGTTCCTCGTGGCGGTGCATCCCCGACGAGCGGCATCGCGGGCCCGGCGACTCTGCTCCGCGGCTTCGCAGCGTCCCGCGGCTCCACGTCCTCCCATGCCCACCATCCTAGCGCCTGTGCACTAGTTTTGTGGAGTGTTCTATCTATACATAGGACGAGTTTAGCTCGTTGTTCAGTACATGCACGCCGTGTAGCGTTCGTCGTCGGTGGCAGCCCGCCACCTTGCCCTACCCGCTCCGCAAAGGAAGGCGACTCCTGTGAGCATCCAGTCACCTGCGCGCCCCGCTGAGGCCTCTGGCCTGTTCCACCTCGGCGGTGATCTGCCCGTCCACCGTCTAGGACTGGGCACCATGCGACTGACCGGCCCTGGGATCTGGGGCGACCCGACCGATCCCGCCGAAGCGGTCCGCGTGGTGCGCCGCGCCCGCGAGCTCGGCGTCGACTTCATCGACACCGCCGCCGCCTACGGCCCTTTCGCCAGCGACAGGATCATCTACCGGGCGCTGCACCCTTACCCGGAGGACCTCGTCATCGCCTCCAAGGTCGGTCTCGCTCGGCCGGGGCCCGACCAGTGGCAGCCGGTGGGGCGTCCCGAGTTCCTGAGGGAGCAGGCGGAGAGCAGCCTGCGTCACCTCGGCGTGGACAGCGTGGGCCTGATGCAGTTGCACCGCATCGATCCGGAGGTCCCGCTGGAGGACCAGATCGGCGAGCTCGTACTCATGCAGCAGGAGGGCAAGATCCGTCACATCGGCCTGTCCGAGGTCGGGGTGGAGCAGATCGAGCAGGCCAGGCGGATCGCGCCGATCGTGTCGGTGCAGAACCTCTACAACCTGTCCGACCGTCATTACGAGGAAGTACTGCAATACTGCGAGCGTGAGGGCATCGCCTTCATCCCGTGGTTCCCGATCGCCAGCGGCGCCCTCGCGCAGCCCGACAGCCCGGCGCGGAAGGTCGCCGCGAACATCGACGCCACCGCCGCGCAGCTCTCCCTGGCCTGGCTGCTGCACCGCTCGCCGGTCGCGCTCCCGATTCCCGGTACGAGCACGGTCGCACACGTCGAGGAGAACACGCGCAGCGCCGAGATCAAGCTGACGGACGAGCAGTACCAGGCGCTCTCCGCCGCGGCCTGACCTCCGTGACCTGATTTCCGCCGCCGCGGTTCGGTGTCGGGTTCGCGGCCTCGACCGGTGGACTGGCGGGCCGATTCCGGGTCACACCTCATGCCGACCGACGAACGGAAAGCGGCCTCGGGCGGCCGCGCGGACCGCGCGGCCGCCCGAGGCCGTACGCAGAAGGTGGTACCAGGCGTTACAGGGCGGCGAGTTCGACGGCTTCCGCCATCGCCCGGTATCCGGCGTCGCTGAGGTGCAGTCCGTCGCCGGAGTCGTGGGCCGGGTCGAGCGCGTCGCCCAGTGCCAGGGCCAGGTCGACGACGGCGTCGTACGCTCCCGACTCGCGGATCCAGGTGTTGACCGCGGCGCGCTTGGCCTCGCTGCGCGACGTGGAGAAGGCCGAGCCCCGCATCGGCAGCAGCGTCGCCCCGACCGCTCGCAGGCCCGCGCCACGCGCCTGGCGAATCATCTCCAGATGCCCGTCGATGACCTGCTCCGCCGACACCTCGGTATAGGGCGCCAGGACCGGGAACGGCGAGTTCTGCTCGATCTCGCTGATCGCGACATCGTTGATCCCGGCGAGGATCACCACTGTGCCCACTCCAGGACGTTCCAGCACGTCGTGCTGGAAGCGGGCGGTGGCTCGGTCGCCGAGCCAGGCCGAGTCGACCGTCACCCGGTTGCCGCCGATGCCCTGGTTCAGCACGGGCCGCGGCCGTCCCGCCGCCACGAAGCGCTGGGCCAGCAGGTCGGGAAAGCGCTGGTCGGTATCGGGGGTGCTGCCGGTCCCATCGGTGAGCGAGTCGCCGAACACCACGATGCCGTCGGCGCTGCCGGCGGCCGCGGCGACCTCGATTCCGTCCAGGTAGTAAAAGGACTGCGAGGTCTCGGCGAAGGCCGTGCCCTCGGCGTCCGCGAGGTGGTCGCCCGCCGCCCGGTAGGTCGTGGCGAGCGCCTGGGCGTGGTAGGTCGCGGGACCGGAGGGCTCGGCCAGGTACAGCGAGACGGTCACCGACTCCAGCGCGTCGACGGGAGACCGCACCGCGTCGGTGACCAGGTCGGTACCCGCAGGAATGGTGAAGGCGGCCTTCCCGTCCGCGGTCAGCTCCCGAAGGGTGTCGGACTTGATCACGCTGCCACCCGCGGCGGACGCGATGGTGAGGCCCGCGACCCGGAGTGGCGCGGCGCCGTAACGGTTGGACAGTCGAACTCTCAGTGCGTTCGTGCCGACGCTCAATCGGACGGTCTGCCGGATCGTCTGGTCGGCGAAGCCCTCCTCGGACCAGTTCGGGACGAAGCCGGTGCCCGGCCGCTGCGGAGCGGTAGCCCAGGCTGCGGCCCAGCGGTGGTCCTGGTGGCTCATGCGGCGAACCCGGTGATCATGTCGGCGGCGGGATCGGGACGGTCGATGGTCGGGACGACGGTGCCCACGGGCGGACTCCTTCGATCGGGATCGGTCGTGCTGGGAGCGAGATGCGACAGCGGAAGCGGGTGGGGTGGGTGGGTCTCAAGGGTTGGTACGCGTTAGGACAGGCGCAGGCGCGTCGGTTATCGATCATGCGTGGCGTCTATTTTTATATCGCCATAAAATAACTATACGGCGTTCAGCTTTGACATGGCAGACCGTACCCCCAATGCCTTGGAGAGTCAAGAACGGCTGCTTGGGCGTGCGTCGCGCTCGGGCGGCCTCCGGCCCAGGGCGCGCAGGGCTGCGCTCCGACTCGCCCATGACCTGGAGTAACGGATTTCCTGAAGCGGCCTGAGCCATACGCCCGCCGCATGTAGGTGGCATATATCCGTGGTTCGCAGACGATCCGGCAAACAAACGGGGAAAGGGTCGGCTGGCGTGGCGGTGCCCGCTCGTTCCCCGCGTTCGCGGATATTCGGTCCGTTACGACTCTGGCCCGGCGATGCCGAGTTCGACGCCGGCCCGCGGGCCCGCACCGACATGCCGCTCGAACGAGCCCAAGACGGGGTCCGACTGGAGGTTCGGGTCAGGCCGCGCTGATCGGCGCCGTATTTGTTGGGACGGTGTTGGCGCGGCGCCTCTCCTGGGTGTGGGCGAACCCGACCAGGCCGAGCAGGAGCGTGAGCAGGACTGCCGACGACCCGAGGGTGCCGAGGGCGAGCCCGCCCTTGGATGCTGGTTTCGTCAGGAAGTCACCGACGGTCGCACCGAGCGGGCGGGTGAGCACGAAGGCGAGCCAGAACAGCGTCACGTTGGACGCCGCCGGGACGTATCTGAGGGCGAGCAACAGGCTGAGAAGCCCGAGTATGAGCAGTGCGCTTCCCGCGTAGCCGAGCCCCGAGCTGTCGGACAGGAAGTCGCCCATGGAGGTTCCCAGGGTATTTGACACGAGGATGGCCGACCAGAAGAAACTCTCGCCACGACGGGAGTCGATGTCCCGGATCGCGAACGTCAGTCCGGTGCGCCTCCATGCGACGAAGATGGCGATCAGCAGGGAGATCAGGATCGCCGCGCCGACCGGGTAGCCGAGACCGAGTCCCTGCGGACCCCAGCCCAGCGAGCTGGTTCCCTTGGCCAGATACTTCTCGCTCGCGTCGCGATTCATGAAGTCGGATATGGTGGTACCGGCCGTACTGGTGGACAGGATGACCGTCCAGTAAAAGAACGGGTTGTACACCCTCGACCGCAACTGGACGGCAAGAGTCACCACGAAGACGAGGATGAGTACGCCCGTCGTCAGGAAATATCCCAGCCGCAGGGTCTGTGCGAGCAGGTCGCCCGCGGTCTCGCCGAGCGTCGTCGCCGCGATCTTCATGATCCAGAAGGTCGCTGTGATCTCTGGAAGCTTTTTCGCTACATACGTGACTCTATCAAGAGAGTCGTACTGCTCGATTTTCGCCACTTGTGTCATTCTGTCTCCCGGGCATGGTTCGGTCGACCTTTCGCGTCCTGTGGGCGGCATGCCCGTGTGGAAAGGAAACTGGAATGCCGCCGGCGTCCGCGCGACCGAACGGTAAGCGCACCGAGATGTAAAGAAGATGTGAACGAAAATGCTGGAGTTGGCCTATTTATGTGATGAATTCCCGTTGGCGCGGCGGTCGCCCATCCAGCGGACACTGCGCCCGGTGCCCGTCGCTACCAGGGCGGCATGGCTCAACGCGGGGCTCCGGTGGTCCAAGGCCCGCCGGTGCCATCCCGTAGCGAGCGCGAACTGCGTTCCGCCCCTGACGACGACGTCGACCCTCTCGACTACACCTCGCCCGGATCGCGGTACGGGGCGCCGTACCGAGCGGATACGGATGCCTGCGTCTGGGGCGCCGTCAATGCCGGGCCCGCCGTCGCCGGCTGGCGCTGGACGTCGGTCCCGGTCCAGGCGAGATAGGCGACCAGGACGACGATGACCACCGTCGCGGCCACGGTGACGGTCCCGTCGCCGTAGCCGAGGCCGTGCTTGTCGGGTTCCTTGCCGAGGTAGTCGGCGATCGACGCGCCGAGCGGCCGGGTGAGCACGTAGGCGAACCAGAACGCGCCGACGGCGTTCATCCACCGAAGCCGGTAGGCGACGGCGGGGATGAGAATCGCGACGGCGAAGAAGCCGATCGACGCGAGATAACCGAGGTTGAGGGTGAAGGCCGTGAGATCTCCGGCTGCCGTGCCGAGCGCGAAGGTGGCGAGGACGGCGGACCAGTAGTAGATCTCGCGCTTATGGGTGACGATGCTGTGGATCGACAGCGACCGCTCGTTGCGACGCCACAGGTAGAAGATCGTGGCGAGTGCGACGGCGTAGAACAGGGTTGTGGCGGGGTAGGGCACGCCGAGGACGCGGTGGACGCCATCCGCCGCCATCGTGCTGAAGACGGCGACCATGGCCACCGCGAACCAGTAGACGGCGGTTACATAGCGGCGAGTTCGCAACTGCAGCCACATCGCCACCGTGAACCCGACGAGCCCCACCGCGCCCGCCAGCGGGACGCTGCGGTTGGCGAGAAAGTCGGACGCGGCCTCACCCATCCCGGTCGTGAGGATCTTGATGATCCAGAACATGGCGGTGATCTCGGGCACCTTGGGCGCGAGCCGCCTGACGGCGCGGCGCCTGCCGGCCCGGACTGACGGTGTCATGGACGTCCTCTTTCCGGTCTTTCGTTTCGTGGTGGGCGCGCGGGAGAAACCACGTCGACGTGGCCGCGTGTGGTGGACCTTCCGATGCATATCAGGTCCTGCCGGACCAGCCTTCCGGGCGGGGTCCGCGCGCCCGTCGCCAGTAAGGTTTTCGTCAGGTTGGCCGAGGCATTCTCGGCGCGTGAGCACCCCCACCTCAGCCACGACTGCTCGGGCCGCGAGCCGGCCGATTCTCAACAAGGTCCCAGAGATCACCGTCTACTTCTGGACAATCAAGATCCTGTGCACGACGGTGGGTGAGAGCGCCGCCGACTACCTCAACAGCACGCTGGGATTCGGGCTCGGAAACACGACGATCGTGATGTCCGTTCTGCTCGTCGCCTCGCTCGTGGCGCAGTTCCGGGTAGACCGATACGTCCCGGGCGTGTACTGGACCACGGTCGTCCTCATCAGCGTCGTCGGAACACTGATCACCGACAACCTGACCGATGGTCTGAGCGTCAGCCTCATCGTCAGCACGGTTTCCTTCTCCGTGCTGCTCGCGTTGACGTTCGTCGGGTGGTACCGCGTCGAGCACACCCTGTCGATCCACAGCATCGTGACGCGGCGGCGCGAGACCTTCTACTGGTTGGCGGTGCTGTTCACCTTCGCGCTCGGCACCGCCGCGGGCGACCTGCTGACCGACCGGCTGGGACTCGGCCTGTTCACGGCGGTCGTCATCTTCGCCGTCGCGATCGCGGTCGTCTACGTCGCACACCGGTGGTTCGGACTGGGCCCGGTCCTCTCGTTCTGGATCGCCTACGTGCTCACCCGGCCACTGGGTGGCTCGACGGGCGACTACCTCAGCGGCGCCACCGACGAGGGCGGCGCGGGGCTCGGCACCCTGGCCACCAGCCTGCTGTTCCTCGCCGCGATCGTCGCCACGGTGGTCTACCTGACCATCGCGAAGAAGGACCGTACGGAGCTCGTCCACACCGGTCCCAGCGGCGCGCCCGGCAGCGATCATGGCGGTGCCGTCCCCGCCGCGGCCGGAGAGTGGGACGCGGACAGGTCCGCCGTCGTCGAGCGCTGACGGCACGCGGACGCCCAGCAGCGGACGGCTTCGACGACGGTGACGGTCCGGCGGCGGTCCATCAGGCGTCGGGCAGCACGGGAAGCATGACCACCACGCGCCCTCCCGGCGCGGGGACGACCAGGACGTCACCGCCGGCGAGCTGAGCCAGCCGGCGCGCGAGCGGGAGACCGAGGCCCGCGCCGTCTCCGGTCGCGGCGGCGCCTCGGTATCCGGGTTCGAAGACCGCGTCCACCTCGTCGGGCGTGAACCCCGGGCCGTCGTCCGTGATGGCCACTTGAACAGCGCTGGCTCTGGTCGCCGCGGGATCGGTCTGGTCGATCCGGAGGGCTACGGCTGATCGGGCATGACGTAGCGCGTTGTCGACGATGGGTGCGAGGATCCGCTCCGCCAGGTCGGGGTCGCACAGCGCCGGCCGGGTGGCACCGTGGACGCTCATCCGCACGTGAGCGTGCCCCGTGGTGGCGGTTCGCGCGAGCCGCGCGGCGATCTCGGTGAGATCCGCGCTTCCCATCGTCGCGGTGCCGCTGGGCGCCTTCAGGAGGGTCTCGACCACGCCTGTGAGCTGGTCGACCTCGCCGATGACCCCCTTCAGGGCCGCCCGCAACGGCTCGGGCCCGGTGTCGTACCGGACGCTCGCCTCGGCGCTGGCGCGGATGCGAGCCAGCGGTGTCTTGAGCTCGTGGGCGATCTGTGAGGTGACCAGCGTCTCGTGTCGCAGACTCGCCGCCAACCGGGTGAGCAGGCCATCCAGTGTCGCGGCGAGGCCGGTGATCTCGTCGCGCGGCGGTCCCAGACCGAACCGCTGGTCCGGGTCATGCGCGCCCCAGTCACGGGCGCGCGCCGTCATCTCGGCCACGGGGTGAAGGGCCGAGCCGACCAGCCGGCGTACCAGGACGGCGGCTCCGGCCAGGATCATGACGTCGAGCACGATCGCCGCGCCGACGGCAAGCCGCTCGCTGTGGACGTAGGGTGCCAGGCTGAGCGCCACCACCACGGTGCCGACGCGTCGTGGGCCGTCCTGGACCGGCAACGACCGCAGCTCGACCTGGCCGATCACCCGCGTGGCCGGCCCGGATGACGCGAGCGCCGCCGCCGCCGAGTCCAAAGACCGCTCCACGGGCGGGCGTACCACTGACGACAGCCTGAGGTCGAAGAGCCACATCTCCGGCTCGATCGCCTCGTCGCCCGGTGTCTCCTCGAGTACCAGCCAGCCGGCGTCGACGGCGACCAGCGCCGCCGCCGATCGGGCACGCGACGCCAGCAGGGCGTCGGCGTCGTGGCGCAGCCAGCCGCGTAGCAGCAGCCAGAAGGCCAGGGTGAGCAGCGCGACCGAGACCGCGATGACCGCGACCGTGAGCAGCACCAGCCGCCGGCGCATCAGTCGAGCCGGTAGCCGACACCGCGCGCGGTCGCGATCGACGGGCGGCCGGCGACGTCGCGCAGCGCGCGCCGCAGCCTCGCGACGTAGCTGTCCAGGGTGTTCTCCCGCACGACGGAACCCGGCGGCCATGCGCTGGAGATCAACGACGCCCGCCGCACCACCTGGCCGCGCCGGCTGACGAGCGCCGCGAGCAGCCGGTACTCGGTCGGCGACAGCGGCCGCGTGCCGCCGGGGCCAGCCACGACGTGCCGGACCGGGTCGAGGACGAACTCGGTCGCGGCGGCGCCAGGTGCCCGGCGGACCAGCACATCCAGACGCGCGAGCAGTTCGTCGATCGCGAACGGCTTGGTCAGGTAGTCGTCGGCGCCGGCGCCGAAGCCGAGCACCTTGTCGGCGACCGAGCTTCTCGCGGACAGCAGCAGCGCCGGCGCCGCGACGCCGCGGCTGCGCAGCGCCCCCAGCAGGTCCCGCCCGTCCGTGTCGGGCAGCGCGACATCGAGGATCAGCGCGTCCGGCGACCCGGAGCCCGCCGCGCGCCGCAAGGCGTCGTGCCCCGTCACCGCGGACCACGCCACGTCGAACCCCTCGAGGCGCAGCACTCGCACGATCGTCGTGCACAGCACCTCATCGTCGTCGACGACCGCGACAACCCCGCGCATCAGCCGCCCAACCCCGCAGGCGACCCGACCGCCGACGGATGGGCGAACGCGACGCACCATGCGCGAGCGCGCTCAGGTGCCACGGCTGCCTCCACCCATCGTCGCGCCGACATTGCCGCAAGCTGCCACAGCCCGCTCCGCCAAGCCGGGGCGGGCAGCTCCGACGGTCCCGCCCGCCCAGGCTCGACGCATTGTCGGTCGACGAACATGTGAGCGCGATGAAAGGCACGGTCGGGTGCCACCGCCGCTGTGGGGAGCGAGCCGTGTTACGCGCACGTCGCGACCTGGGGTGGAGGCGCGGACGCGACCACGGGTGGATGTCCGGCGCCGGATCACGGCGGTACCGTCGGTGGATGACCCGCCAGGCTGGCCCGGCGGCGCCTGGGGCGGCGGGGCCGAACCCGCCGAGCGCTGAGGCGCCACCGAAGGCGAGCCCGCGGGCGGCGGGGCGCGCCTGGGCGCGCTCCGAGGCCGCCGGCGACCTCGACGCCAAGCGTGGCCTGGTCCCGGTGCTGGCGCTGGCGGTCGCGATCATGGCCGCCATCGCCGACCCGGGGCCGGCCCACGAGCTGGTCTTCCTGGCGGTGCCGGTCGTGGCCTTCGCCGGCTGGGGATATCTGCCGCGTGGCGAGCCGCGCTTCCCGCCCGCCGCGCTCCTCCTGCTCTGCAGCCTCACCGTGATGGTCTCGGTCGTCCTCGCGCAGCTCTCCGGCGGGCACGAACCGGTGATGTTCGAGGTGTCGATCCTCGGCCTGGTCGTCGGGCTCTGGTGTCCGTCGCTGGCACTCGCGCTTCCGCTGGGTCTGCTCGCGGCGGCGACACCCGTCGCGGTGTACCTCGTCCAGGACCCGGGCGAGGTCAACGTGGGCATCTGGATCCTGGGCATCGTCTTCCCCTGGGTTCTGGGACGCGCCAACGCGCGGGAACGCCGGCTCTCGGCGCTGCTCGACGACAGCCGTCGGGAGCTGGCGCATCAGTCCCTACTCGACGAGCGACGCCGGATCGCCCGGGACGTCCATGACCTGGTCGGGCATGGACTGGCCGCGGTCATGCTGCAGGTGACCAGCGCCCGGCACGTGCTGCATCGGGATCCGGTCGCGGCCGAGGAGGCCCTGCGGTCGGCCGAGGAGGTCGGCAGGCGCAGCATGCGGGAGCTGCGGCGGACCGTCACGCTCCTGCGCACCGATGAGGGGGCCACGACGGCGCCGCCGGTGTCGGCCGGTGACGTCGCGGTCCTCATCGACGAGGCCCGCGCCGGCGGTCTCGCGGTCGAGCTGCGGATGCGCGGGAACCTCGCCGACCTTCCGGCCGGGATCGGGGTCGCGGTGTACCGGATCGCGCAGGAGGCGCTCGCCAACGCGGCGCGCCACGCGCCGCGGGCCCGCACCGACATGCTGCTCGAACGGGCGGAGGACGGGATCCGGCTGGAGGCCACGACGGTGGGGCCGATGCTGGCGGCCTCGGCCGGTGAGCGGGACCGGCCGCGCTACGGCCTGGCGGGGATGCGCGAGCGGGCGACCGTGCTCGGCGGCGCTCTGAGCGCCGGACCGGCCCCGGATGGCTGGCGGGTGAGCTGCTGGCTGCCCGTGGACGCGGCCGACGGAGGTCTGGTCTCGTGATCCGGGTGGCGATCGTCGACGACCAGGCCATCATCCGGGCCGGGCTCGCGCGGATCCTGTCACCGGCCGACGGGTTCGAGGTGATCGCCGAGTGCGCCGACGGCCGGCAGGCGGTGGACCGCCTGCCGGCGCTGCGGCCGGACGTCGTTCTCATGGACATCCGCATGCCGGTTCTGGACGGCATAGCCGCGACCGCTCGGCTGCGGGCCGCCGCGAACGGGTCGGCGCACGGACTGCTGGTTCTCGTGCTCACGACGTTCGACGAGGACGAGTTGCTGTGGGGAGCCATCGAGGCCGGCGCCGCCGGGTTCGCGCTCAAGGACTCGGCGGCCGAGGACCTGATCGCGGCGGTGCGCACGGTCGCCGCGGGCGGTGCCTGGTTCGCCCCGGGAGTCGCCACCAGGGTGCTGGACCACTACCGCAGGCTGGTGGCACCGGCCGCCCGGCGGTCGACCCGGCTGGACGCGCTCTCGGACCGAGAGAGCGCCGTGCTGCGGCTGATGGCCCGCGGTGCCACGAACGGGGAGATCTCCGCGGCCCTGCACGTGGCCGAGGCGACCGTGAAGACCCACGTCGGCGGGATCTTCACCAAGCTCGGCGTGCGTGACCGCGCCGCCGCCATCGTGTTCGCCTACGACCATGGTGTCGTGGCACCCGGCGGCGACCTGCTGTAGCGCCGCATGGTGCCACGGCACCTAGCCGGGCCGGACGGCGGCGATCCCGCGGTAGCGGCCCCCGGGGTCGGGGTCCGACCACGGGATGACCGCGGTTGGGGCCCGCGGGCCGAAGCGGGGGCGGCCCGGCGGCACCTAACGTTCGGCGCCATGAGCAACGTAGCGATCGAGGTCGAGGACCTCCGCCGGGCGTACGGCGGCCAGCCGGTGCTGCGCGGGCTGTCCTTCACCGTCCACACCGGCGAGATCTTCGGCCTCGCCGGCGCCAACGGCGCGGGGAAGACCACCACCGTCGAGATCCTTCAGGGGCTGCGCCGGCGGGACGGCGGCCGCGTCGAGGTGCTCGGGCTCGACCCGGACCGGGACCGCTCGCGGCTTCGCCCGCTCCTCGGCTCCCAGCTACAGGCATCGGCGCTGCCGGATCGCCTGCGGGTCGGCGAGGCACTGCGGTTGTTCGCCCGCCTGGCAGACGACCGCGTCGACTGGCGGACGCTGGCCGAGCAGTGGCGGCTCGGCCCGATGCTGCGCAAGCCGTTCGGCACGCTGTCCGGCGGGCAGCGCCAGCGGCTGTTCCTCGCCCTCGCGCTGGTCAACCGGCCGCGGCTCGTGTTCCTCGACGAGCTGACCCAGGGCCTGGACCCGGCCGCCCGGCAGGAGACCTGGCGCCTGGTCGAACAGGCGCGCGACCAGGGAGCGACGGTCGTCCTCGTCAGCCATGACCTGGACGAGGCCGAGCGCCTGTGCGACCGGGTCGCCGTCCTCGCCGACGGCGCGCTGCTCGCCTGCGGGCGGCCCGTCGACCTGACCGGCGCGGCCGCGGGGGTCACCGTCCAGTTCGCGGCGCCGAGCGCCGTGGCGCTCGCGGGCCTGGTCGAGCTGCCCGGGGTCACCGAGGTCGCCTACGACGGCGAGGCCGCGTCCGTGGCCGTCGCCCCGGAGGCGGTCGTCCCGCTCGCGGCCGAGCTCGACCGCCGCGGCCTGCGGCCAGCCGACTTCACCGTCCGCCGCGCGTCCCTGTCCGACACCGTCGTCGCCCTGCTGACCGGAGACCACCGATGACCATCACCGTGCCCGCCAGCGACCCCACGAAGACCGGGCTTTCCGCGAAGACCAGCCGCCGCACCGCGAAGCTCGGCGCGCTCGCCCTGACCGAGACCCGGCTGCTCACCCGCGACTGGACCCTGCTCGTGTTCGCCTTCCTCTTTCCGCCGTTCACCATGCTCGTCCTCGCGGGCGTCTTCGGCAGCGAACCCGACGACGGGTTCGCCATGCGGCGGCCCGACGACTACTACGTCGCCGCCTCGACCGGCGTGTCGGCGATCGCGCTCGGGCTCATCGGGTTGCCGGTCGCGCTCGCGTCCTACCGCGAACGCGGGGTGCTACGTCGGTTCGAGGCGTTCGGTGTCTCCACCGCCCGGGTCGTCGCCGCCCAGGCCGCCGTCACCTGGGGTCTGATGATCATTGCCGTCGCGCTCGTGCTGGCGGTGGCTGCGCCCACCTACGGCATCTCCGTGCCCGAGCACCCCTGGCAGGTTCTGCTCGGGTTCGTCGCCGGCAGCGGCACACTCGTCCTGCTCGGGGTCGCCATCGGCCTCGCCGTGCCGACCGCGCGCGCCGCGCAGGCCGTCGGACTGATGACGTTCTTCCCGCTCTACCTGCTCGGCGGCGGCGGGCCGCCCCGAACCGTCATGACCAGCACGATGCGCTCGATCTCCGACGCCCTGCCGTCGATCATCCCGGCCATCGTCGACCCGTGGCTCGGCATCGCCTCAGTCGGCGACCATCTCATCCCTCTCACGGCGTGGGCCGTCGTCGCCCTGGCCGCGATTCTGTGGCTCACCCGCCGCCCGCGGACATAGGGCAAAGTAATGGCTCGCGGAGCTGGCAGCGGCCCGGTCGGTGGTCACCTCGACCGGGCCGCGGCCGTGCGACAGCGCCACGGTTTCCTGGCCCATACGGCGGGCCTGGCCGCCCCAACGCGCGCCGCGTTCGTACCGCGAACGGTCAGGACGATTTCACCCGCCTGTCGGAACCCCCGCGGGAGAATGCCGCCGTGCCCTGCCGCTGCCACAACACCCGCCGCGACCTGCTGCGATGGTCCGCTCTGATCGCCGCCGCGCCACTCGTCGCCTGCTCCGACCGGGACGAGTCCGTCGCCCGGGCCACCGCGGCCGCGACGACGGCCGGCGTCGACCCGCGCACGGTCAGCCCGGTGAACCTGGAACTGGTCACCCTCACCGAGACCAGCGCAGTGATCACTTGGTATACCGGTGTCCCCGGCACGGACGACGGCACCAAGCGGATGGTGCCCAAACCCGCCGACGGGCAGGTCTCCTACGGCACCAGCCCATCCCGGCTGACCATGACCGCGCACGACGAGGGTGGGCCGACCCCGTACCACTACGTCGAGCTGACCGGGCTCGAGCCGGGCCAGACCTACTACTACCGGGCAGCCTCCGCCGGCAAGCCCGCGACTCCCACCCCGTTGCCCCTGGTGAACGGCAACGCGGCGGGGACCGCCGCACCGGCCGGCGCGGACGGCCCCTTCACCTTCACCACCCCGCAGCCGCCGCCGGGACGCCACCTGTTCTCGATCGCACTGTGCAACGACCTGCACCTCGGTGAGACCGTCGCCGGCCTGGTCGGCGGCACCTCCATCAAGGGCCTCTCCCAGCAGCCCGGGCTTCGGCCGTACCCGGAGGTCATGGCCGAGGGGCTGGTCGCCGAGGCCACCGCCCGCGGCGCCAACTACCTGCTCGCCGCGGGCGACCTGTCCAGCGAGGCCGCCCCCGCCGACGTCACCCGGGTCCGGACGCTCCTCGACCGTTTCGGCACCTACCGGCAGGACTACTTCGTCGCCCGCGGCAACCACGACCGGGCGCACGCCGGCGCGGCCTACGCCGGCTGCGGCGCCGGCGAGTGGCAGGGCAACGACTGCTTCCGCGACGACTTCTTCGCGGGCTCGGCGCCGACGTACTTCTCCCACGACCTCCACGGCCTGCACCTGGTCGGGCTCGACACGTACGACAAGGCGGGCAACGGCGGCGACGCCGGTGGGATGTCCGCCGCCCAGCAGTCATGGCTGACCGCCGACCTGAAGGCACACCGCGACCAGCCGACGATCGTCTTCGGCCACCACCCGCTGGTCGTCAGTGGGACGCCCTTCGGCGGCGGTGCGGGCAGCATGCTCGACGCCACGCAGGCCACCCAGCTGCTGGCGACCTACGCGTCGACCCCCGGCGTGTTCCTTCACCACGCCGGACACACCCACCGCAACCACCGGACGGTCAGCCCGGCCGCGCCTGATGTGGTCCTGCAGGAGGTCTGCGCGACCAAGGAGTACCCGGGCGGCTTCTCCCTCCTGCGTGTCCACGCCGGCGGGTATGCGCTGAACTTCTACAAGTCGCGCACGGACCTGGCCCGCGAGTGGAGCGAACGCAGCCGGCAGGAGCTCACCGGCCTATGGCCGCAGTTCTCGCTGGGCGCCGCGGTCAGCGACCGCAACAGCGTCACCTCGCGGGACCTGTCCGGGCTCACGCCCGCCTGAGCTATGAGCGCGAGTTCGGCGGTCCGAAAGCGGCGCCCTTCAACCGTCACCAGATGCTCCTAGCGGCGCCTCCCCGATGCGATGATATTGCCCTGAGCTCCGGCTCGGGTTTCATCGAGGTCGCGCGGCGCCTGACGGCGTGGCTGGCGACGCGAGTAACGGCGCGTGACTGAAGTGGTCCGGACTCCGCTAACCCTGGTTCTTGCAAAGCGCGGGGTAAGTGCGGGATGATCTACGGGATTTGATTCGTCATCAGGCATTTTGCCTGGTAGAGGCTCCCGCGATAGGACTCGAACCTATAACCTGCCGGTTAACAGCCGGCTGCTCTGCCAATTGAGCTACGCGGGACCGTTCGCTTCGTCGGGGCCGATCGTACCGGTGGCGGAGGCCTCCGGGGGGATCATGCTGGGTCCGACTGGCTGTGGCCAGCTTACCGGAGGTTCGGCGGGTCGGTCTCCTGGGTAAGTCGAGTTGACGGGTCGTTGCCTCGCGCTGTGCTCCGGTGGCTCGCGCCGGCTGTGGTGATCGAGAGCCGGCGGCTGTCGGTGCCACCCGGTACTGTCCGTTGTGGTCGTGGTGGGTCGGGCTGACGTTGATCGTCTGACGCGCGGGTGGTCTTCGAGGCGGCGGGGGTCTCGGGGCGGGAGCCCGGGCGCGCGAACGGTGTGACGGTGCCGTCGGCCCGCGGGGGACGGCCGCGCTACAGCCAAGCATCCGGCCCGGCTCTGCTCGGTTCAGCCTTGGGAGGCAGCATGCGGATCCGCCCCTCGGTCGCCCTCGCGTTCGGGGTCGGCTATCTGTTCGGCACCCGGGCCGGCAGGGAGAGCTACGAAGAGATCGCCCGACAGTCTCGGCTGGTGTGGGATCGCCCGGAGGTACAGAGCGTCGCCGGCATCGTCTCGGCGCAGGTCGGCGGGGTCTACCGGCGTGCCAGATCCACGCTGGGTGGCAACGTGGCAAAGGGGCACGGTGACGGCCCGGGCCGGGCCGCCGACCGGTTCGCCCCGGCTGGCCGCACCACCCCGAAGTCAAACGGGTTCGACGTCTCCACCACGCCCTGACACTGGCCTGTTCCACGCCTCCACCGCGGGTTTGCCGCAGAGCCCGCGGAATGTATCGATCTTGACAGATGAGATCTTGATGGCTGACTGGCGACGACGTATGAGCGAATCGTGACGAGACGATGAGCCGGTCCGGCTCCCGGCCGGCGCCGGAGGGGCGTGCCGCGGGCGGTACCGATCTTCCACTGGCCACGCTGCTCGACCTGCTCGGCCGCCGGCACTGTCTGGCGATCTTCTGGAGCCTGCGGACCGCGCCACGGTCCTTCCGCGCCCTGGAGACGACGCTGGACGCGCCGTCAGCCCAGCTAAGCCAGCGAGCGCGCGAGCTACGCGAGGCCGGCCTGATAGAGGTCGACGAGGCCGGCGACTACCGGCTCACCGGGCACGGCCGCCGCCTGCAAGGCCTGCTCGAACCACTCTCCGACTGGGCGCACGACTGGACCGCTCTCTCGGCCCGCCAGCGCGTTCCCCGGGGCTCTGCCACACGTGCCCGCGACGAGCCCTGATCGTGCGTCCTCCAAGCCTGGCAGGCTGAGGGATAGACGGACCCCGACGGATCCGAGGCGAGGAGAGATCGAATGACAGAGAAGCGCACGCTGACCGACGTGCCGGCGCGACGTCGGTTCGAACTGGACATCGACGGCGCGCTGGCCGGCTTCGTGACCTACTCCCTGCATCCGGGGATCATCGCCTTCAACCACACGGAGACGGAGACAGGGTTCGAAGGGAAGGGAGTCGGCAGCGAGCTCGCCCGAGGCGCGCTCGACGCCGCCCGCGCCCGTCAGCTGAAGGTCTGGCCGCGTTGCCCATTCATCCGCGGCTGGGTCGAGCGCCACTCCGACTACGCCGACCTCATCGACCCCGAATGGCACGCCGACCACGAGCCTGCCCACTGACCGCACACCGGCCGAGATCCGGACACCGCCCCAGATCCAGCGCCGCGGCTTGACAGAACGGTCCAGGAACGCCGTGATGACCTCGACGAGGCCGCGGTCGGCCGCCAGCCCGGCATCACCACCTGGTCAGGTCGCGAGGCCACCACATGACCAGATGGCCGAGCCCGGCCAGATTGCCAGGTGGCCAGCTGCCAGGTCGGTCGGTCGACAGGTAGGCCCTGGTGCTGGCCGCCGACGCGCCTCTCGCATGGCCCACGCGGGGGCATTTGCCCACGCGGGCGAGACGACGGAGGTCAGGCGGACATGAAGGCGCTACAGGTCACCCGGCACGGCGATCCGACCGAGGTGCTCGACGTGGTCGACGTCGAGTTACCCGAGCCCGGTCCCGGCGAGGTGCGCATTCGGGTCGGGGCGGGCTCCCTCAACTTCAACGACATCGATCGGTGCCGGGGCAAGCTGGTCTCGGTCCCGGTGCCACCGCCGTACACGTTGGGCATGGACGTCTGCGGCGTCGTCGACGCGGCCGGCGACGGCGCGGGGGAGTGGGTGGGCCGGAGGGTCGTCGCGATCACGAGGAACGCGATCGGCGGGCTCGCCGAGTACGCGATCGCGCCCGCGGTTTCCGTGTTCGACGCGCCGACCGGCCTGGACGACGCCGAGGCGGCCGCATTCCTCCTGCCGTTCCACACCGGCGCACTTGGCCTGTTGCACCGTGCGCGGCTTACCGCGGGCGAGACGCTGCTGGTTCATTCTGGCGCGAGTGGCCTCGGTACGGCGGCCATCCAGCTCGGCAGGGCCGTCGGTGCCCGGGTCATCGCCACGGTCTCCAGCCCCGAGAAGGCGGAGCTGTGCGCACGGCTCGGCGCGGACCTGGTGGTCGACCACACCACGGACGACTTCGCCGAGGTTGTACTCGACTACACGGGCGACGCCGGGGCGGATGTCGTCTACGACCTGGCCGGTGGCGCCTTCGTGGGCAAATCCTGGACCTGCGTCGCCCGCGACGGCCGCTACCTTCCGATCGGCTTCGCCGACGACCCGGAGAACGGGATGACGGGCAGGCCACTGCGGCTCGCCTGCGTCGGCAACTTCTCGGTGGTCGGTGTCATGCTCGCCTGGGTCGACCAGGTCGACCCGGGAATGCGCCGCTTCGGGTTCAACCCGTTCGGCCGGAAGACCGCCGACGAGGTGCACGGGGGCCTGCTGGGCCTGCTCGCCGCCGGAACCATCCGCCCGCATGTCGGCCGCCGCGTCGGGCTCGACGGCGCCGCCGGCGCGCTCGGCGACCACGAACGCCGCCGCGCGATCGGCCGCACCGTCGTCGAGATCACGTCCTGACGCCGGAGGCGCTGGCCGTCACGGCCCGGCTGGCCGTCACGGGCGCGGCTGGCCGTCACGGGCGCGGCTGGCCGTCACGGGTGCGGCTGGCCGTCACGGGTGCGGCCGGCCGTCACGGGTGCGGTCGGCCGTCACAGGCCCAGGCTGGTTCCGCCCCAACGGCGGCCGACCGCCGCCGCACCGACCCGCCGCCGCGATGTCAAATGTGTAACGGTACTGTGTCCGTCTGGGTTGAGAGCCTTGGTGCAAGGCGTCTGGATGTACCATCACCAGAAAGGGAACAACCCGACAGACACATACGGATCGGACAGCCGCGTGTCCAACCCCCCGGCGTTGCCCGCCGCCAGCCTGGCGGCGTCGCTCAACGTGTCCGTGCCTCATTCGGCCCGGATGTGGAACCGCTGGTTGGGTGGGAAGGACCACTTTCCCGCCGACCGTGTCGCCGCCGATCAGGCGGCCGAGATCTTCCCGGAGATCATCGACATCGCGCGCAGTTCGCGGCGCCTTTTGCATCGGGTTGTGACCCACCTCACCGTTCGTGAGGGTATCCGGCAGTTCCTTGATGTCGGTACCGGGCTGCCCACGGCCGACAACACCCACGAGGTGGCGCAGCGCGAGGCGCCCGAGAGCCGGGTCGTGTACGTCGACAACGACCCGCTCGTCCTGACGCACGCTCGTGCCCTGCTCGTCGGCACGCCCGAGGGGGTCACCTCCTACATCGACGCCGACGTGCGCGACCCGGAGACGATCCTGCGCGAGGCCCGCGGGATCCTCGACTTCACCAAGCCCATCGGGCTCGTCCTGTTCGGCGTCATGGCCAACGTCGTCGACGACGACGAGGCGTACGCCATCGTGCACAAGCTCGTCGACGCCCTCCCGAGTGGCAGCTACCTGGCACTCAACGACGGCACCGAAAGCCCGGAGCGCTCTGAGGCGGTGCGGCGCAACGAACGCATCGGGGCCGCCCCCTACCGCTCCCGCACGCCGGAAGAGCTCGCCCCTTTCTTCGACGGCCTCGAGCTGCTGCCGCCCGGCATCGTCTCGACCCCCCTGTGGCGCCCCGGCAAGCGCGCCCGCGGCAAGGCCCTGGCCTCCCACTGCGGCCTGGCTCGCAAGAACTGACAGGCGCGCCCCCGACCGCTACTCGGGCCAGGGGGAGTTCAGGATCGTGTCGACGAAGTTGGCGCGGTGGAAGTCGGGCACGAGACGTTCCAGGACGTCGGCCTTGACATTGCCGAAGGTGGTCTCCGGCCTGGGGGCGATGCCGGCGGTGAAGGCCCGGAGGATCTGGTTCTTGAAGTCGGGCCTGGGGTGCAGCGTGGTGATGGCCGCCCGGTCGGCTTCGCTGATGTCGCCGTAGCCGATTCCCAGCACGTCGTACTCGACGCCGGCGGTCACCAGGGCGACCTCGGGCTCCATGAACCGCGGGATGCCAGGGGTCGTGTGCAGCGCGATGGCCGTCCACACGCGCCGGATGCTGTCCTCGGGAACGCCATGCCGCTGCAGGAATCGGCGCGCCTCGTCCGCGCTGTCCACCTCGAAACGCCGGCCGCTCCCGCGAAACCGTTCGCCCAGGCCGAGGTCGTGGAACATCGCCCCGATGTAGAGCAGCTCCGGGTCGAAGCTAAGCCCGTGGTTGCGGCCCTGCAGGCTGCCGAACCAGTACACCCGCCGTGAATGGTGGTACACGAGGTCGTCCGTGGCCTCGCGTACCAGTTCTGTGGCCTCCACGGCCAAGGCCGTGTCCGGTACGGCCACATCGGCGACCTTGTCCCTGGTAATGGACATGAACCCCCCCGCCGGAACGTCCCGCTGCACCGTCGACCCATTCACGATGACGCCGCCCCCGCGGCTCCGCACCTCGGCGCGGCAGGCCCTTCCCACGCCGCGATCGAGCTCGTCCTGGTGTGGTCACGCAGGGAGTCCCCGGATCAGGCTGGAGTCAAGCCCGGGCCGGCTCAGGCACTTCGGTCCCCTCGCCCGCCTCCTCGTCCGTGGCGTATGCCTCGCCCCGGTCGGGTTCCTCGCCGGCCTCCTGAGCTTCGGTTTCCCGCTCGTCGGGCTCTCGGTCCTCGGGCGCTTGGTCCTCGGTTTCCTGGTCCTTGGCTTCCTGGCCTGCGGGCTTCCGGTTCTCGGCCTTCGGAGCGGTCGCCTCGCGCTCTTCGGACCCGCCGGTGTCCGTCTCCTGGGCCTCCGCTTCCCGCGGCTCGGCATCCTGGTCCTCTTCCCCGGGCTGGCGGACGACCGCGCCGTCGCGGATCTCGCCGCGCCACGATCCACTGGCCTCGCCCTTGATGGTGATGAAGCGGCCGAAGTGCTTCAGGTCGAGGCGGGTGCGGCGGCCTCCGGCGCGCCAGAGGTTGCCGATCTTCTCCATGAACCCGCTCGAGTAGTACTCCATGGTCAGCGCCACCCGCGTCAGATCGTCCGCGAGCGGATGGAACGTCACCGTGCCCTTCGTCGTCCCCTTGGCGCCTTCCGTCGTCCAGGTGATCCGCCGGTCCGGGATCTGTTCGAGGGTCTTTCCCTGCCAGGTCCGCCGGGACTTGAAGACCTTGACCCGCCAGTTCTGCTCGGTCTCGCTCTTCGGGTCGACGCTCTCGACACCCTTCATGAACTTCGGGAATTCCTGGAACTGCGTCCACTGGTCGTAGGCGGTGGAGACCGGGACCCCCACGTCGACGGCCTCCATGATGTGGGTGACCTTCGGCGGTCCAGGGTCCTTGGTGCTACCCGCCTTGCCCGCGCCGCCGCCGCCGAGGGCGTTCTTCGCCTTCTGCTTCAGCGCACTCAGCGCCGTCGACGTCATCGCCTTGCCCGGGGACTCGCCCGCGGCGAGCTTCTTGACACCTTCCGCCGCGGGTCCCAGCCCTTCGGTCGCGGAACCGAGACGTTCGCCGACCTGCCGGACGGCCTTCTGGCCTTCTGCGGCGAGCAGGCTTTTCACCTCCTGCATGAGGTGTTCGGTGGCCGGGTTACGCAGGAGCACGCCGGCCAATCCGTTTCCGTGCGCATGTCCGTTGGACTCCGACATATCGGCTTCTCCTACCTCGACCCCGACGCCCCGGCGCCGGTCCGCTCGCGGCCTGCGTTCGACGCGGCCCCGCGCCGGTCGGCCGCCGGGCGGAAGTCCATGTGCCGGCTCGGAGGCCGCCGGTCCGCGGCCTTCGCCCGATCCTGATCCCGACCCCGATCTCCGTCGCCCTCTCCGATTCGGTCCTGGTCTTGGTCCTTTGGCGCGGGCGGTGCCTCGTCCTCGGCCTTCGCGGCGGGCGGGCTGCCCCAGCGGCCGAGCTTTTCGGTCAGCGTGCCGGCGAGGGTTCCCGCCTTCCCGGCCAGCTCGGGGGCCGGGGACTCGTCCAGCGAGCTCCGCAGCTCCGACGTGCGGTGCGACAGGTCGTCCGTCAGCTTGCCGATTCCTCGTTCGTAGGCCGACAGGGCGACCTTCGTCCCGCCGGCGAGCACCGGACCGCGCAGCTGGGCAACCAGCTTCCTTCCGTCTTCGGAGTCGAGGAACTTCATCGCCTGGGATCGGGCCAGGTCCTTGACGTTGGTGTTGTGGCCGCTGGTCCACAGCGCCAGCCGTATGGCCGCCTTGCCCTTCTTGGTTCGGCCGAGCACGTAGCCCACCGCGCCGGCAATCATCAACTTGATGTTCATCGCGGACTCCTTCCGGCCCGTGGGTGGGCCATCCGGCTTACCAGCCCCACCGGCTGTGCCGAGGCTCGCTGGCCGCCTCGGCGGGCTCGGTGAGGTCGAGGAAGTGGAAGGTGGGCAGTGGGCCCACGTACTCGATCGCCAGTTCGGGGTGATCGCCGCGGACGCGCTCCACCGCCTGGTCGAAGTGCTCGAGGTCGCGGTGGTGCGGCTCGGCGTCCCGGTAGACGAGGAAGGCCCAGCGCAGGACCGGATCCTCCGGGCCGCCCATCGGTCCCCGCCCGGCGTCCGCGACCGAGCGCGGGCGCAGCTGTTCGAGCAGGGTCTCCGCCTGGTGCAGGCGACGCAGGATCACGCCGTCGGCGACCCGTTCACCCAGCGCCATCCGGGTCTGCATACTCGTCTCGCCCCCGAACCCGCCCCGGGCGCCGACCAGCGACGGGTCGGCCTCGATGACCGCCCGAATGGCGGTCGTCTCCTCCTCGTCCGCGTCGACGTGCACCTCGACGAGACCGTCCAGCGTGTCGAGCCGGCGGCGTAGCTCGGGGGCCGCCTCGCCGAGCACCTCCTCACGGACGGCGTCCTCGTCCGGAGCGACCGAGCCCAGCCGCAGCGGGATGACCGGGCCGTCGGCGAGGAGCCCCACGAGGACGTCGAGATGGCGCTCCGCGTCCTCGTCGGCGATGCGCACCGGGTCGGCGACCGGGCTGACGACGGCGGCCGCCGGGGGGCGCCGCACCAGCCGGATCGGCCCCGGCGGGTCGCCCACGCCGAGCGGTGGCGGGTCCGCCAGCGGATGGTCGTCCCGGACGACTCCGTAGAGGAACAGCGAGGCCATGTCAGCCATCGCCGTTGTGGTGGGCACGGGTCCGGCCGACCGGTGCTCCCCGGCCGGGGGGCAGGTCGCGGTCCGCGCGCCGGGTGTACTCGGGCCTGGAACCGTCGCCGGTCTCGACCGCGTCCCGGTCGTCGCCGCGCAGTGACGAGACGAAGTCCTGCGCGGTGTCCTTGACGCCTTCCAGAGCCCCCTTCGCCTTGTACCGCGATCCGCCCTCGCCGACGGACCGGACGAGCCCGGGAAGGCCCGTGACCTGGTCCTGCTCCCTCGAACTGAGGTCCAGCCGGTTGACCGCCTCGGCGAACCGCAGGTAGGTGTCGACGCTCGCGATGACGATCCGGGCGTCGATGGTGAGGATCTCGATCCCGACCAGCGCGACCCGCACGTACGCGTCGATGACGATGCCCTTGTCGAGGACGACCTCGAGCACGTCAGCGAGGCTGCTCGGGCGGGGAGCGCGACCGATCGACTGTGTCGACATGGTCATGGCAGGTCCCAACCGGGCGGCGCCGCGTCGCGCGCATGCGGCGCGGGCCTCCCTCTCTCGTGGTGCCGCCGGTCCGTTCCCATTGCGCCACCGACGGCCGGTAGCCCGGCCCACCGCACGTCGTCGCCGCGCTTCCAGCCACGCCGGCCACTCCCGCCTCGGCGGTCGGTGCGAGCCTCGGGGCCCGCGTCGCCGATGTCCGCCCAGCCGGCCCGGGCGGCGGAACGGACCCGGGTGGCGGGACTGACACGGGTGGCGGGACTGACGCGGGCGGGCTGGTCGCGGTAGCCGGACGGCGGCCACTCGCCCAGCAGCCCGCGGGCCCTCGCCGTCGCCGACCGGGCCTGCTCGGCGCTGACGCCGAGCGAGTCGCGGACCTGCGCTATCGCGTCACGCACCTCGATCAGTGCCTGGCCCAGCTCCTCGACCTGTTCAGTGGGCAGCGCGCCACTGTCCATCCGGCGCACCGCCTGACGCTCCAACAGGTCGCGGAGCAGCTCGAGGAGCACGACGACGACCTGTCCCAGCCCGCGCCCGACCTCCTCCGGGTTCGCGGTCAGGCGCACGGCGCGCCCGGTACGTCCGGTACGGCCGATGCGCCCGGGGTGTCCCGGCGCCGTCATGGCCCGGTCCTTACGCCAGACCAGGCGCGGGACCGACGCCCGGCATGGTCTGTGGCGCGGTCCCCGCCGCCGCGGCGGGTGTCATCGATGGCGTCGTCAGCGTCGGCGGCATCGTCGTGGACCACGGCGCCCTCGATCACGTCGGCCGCGTCGTCCCGGCTCGGCGCCGGACAGGGACGAAGCCCCGCGCCCGCGCAGGCCTCGATCGCGCTCTGCGCGCCGATCAGGAGCAGCCGCAGATCGAGCCGGATCAGATCCACCCCTGCCAGACCGATGACCACGTCACCGTTGACCACGACCCCCCGGTCGACGACCCTGTCGAGCAGGTCCGGCAGCGAGCGGCCGGAACCCAGCCCGGGACGGCGGCCCGGTTCGGTGCCGCGGCCGGTTCCGGCGATGGCCGCCGGGTCGCGCCTCGCGGCGCCTGCGCGGGCAAGGTCAGGCATCACGCGCCTCCCCAAGCGTCAACCGGGCAAAGGAGTACGGCGGCCAGGGCCCGGTGAGGCGGGCCGCGCAGCCGGCATCCGTCAGCTCTCGCACGGCGGTGCTGGCCGCGTCGAGGAAGTCGTCCTCCTTGGGGGACGCGACCAGGTAGGCGGCGTCGAGACGCCCCGGTCCCGGACGGCCGGATCGCATCGCCACGTCGGAGGCCAGCGCCGCCAACTCGCCGTGGACCCGCCTCGTCAGCTCGGTCAGGCGCTCCTCGCGCAGCGCGGCGCGGCGCAGGTCCGCGCGCCGGGCGGACAGGTAGGCGGTCCCGCTCCCGCTCCCGCTCCCGGGCGCGGGCGTCTCGGCGCCGTCGCCGGAGATGCCCGCCGCCGTGGCCGCCCGGGTGTCCCAGCCTCCGCCTCCGTTCCCGTCCTCGGGATCGGCATCGTCGTGTTCCTCCGGGGGCGTGACCCGCAGCCCCCATTCGCGGTGGTCACGGACCCGATCCAGCTCGTCGACCAGCTCGCCCGCCGACGCCCGCAGCAGCCGCTCGGCCCGCGGCCGGTCCGGCAGGACCGTGCCGAAACGCAGTGGCAGCACCGGGCCACGGTCGTGGAGTTCGCGCATGATCCGGTCGTGTCGACCGGCGAGGTCGGCGAGCCGCCCGGTTTCGGAGAGCTGCCCGGTTTCGGACACCTCGCTCTCCAGGCCGGTCAGCAGCTCGAGCTCGATCGTCGACGCGACCAGTGCGGCGTCCCCGACGGTCAGGGTCTCGACCGGGGACCGGTCATCGAGGCCGACGATGTCGTGGGCGTCGGTCGCCGCGTCCGTGATGCCGTACGCGTACAGGCCGGTCCGCGGCGGGGGAGCGGCCCCGAGCGTCTCGGTGCCCGTTTCGGTGCCCGGTTCGGTGAGACGCGGCCGGCCGCGTGCCTCCGGCGGACCTGGCCGTGCCCGCTCCGCGGCCGACTCCGCCGGGTCGGTCGGTGGACGGGTGTCCGCCGGACGGGCGCTGGCCGGACGGGCGCTGGCCGGACGGGTGCTGGCCGGACGGGTGCTGGCCGGACGGGCTGGCACGCTCTCGATCCGGGCGTCGCCGGCCCGCGCCGCGGAGACGATCTCCTCGGCCAGCACGGCGGCCAGCCGCTCACGCGCCAGCTCCCGCGCGTCCGCCACCGCCTCGTCCAGGACCTCGGGCATGAGCCAGCCGGCAAGCTGGTGAATGTCCACCGGAGGCCGCGTCATCAGGGCCTCCTGCTCTCGGCCCGACCATCGTTGGAAGACCCAGCTACCCGGGAGCCGGAGGCGGACCGCGTGGCAGGCTCCTCAGCGTGCCCGCCGGTGGCCCGGCCGGCGATCACGTCGGTCGTGTCGGTCGCGTCGGAGCCGTGGGTGGCAGTCCCGGAGCCGGGCAGGGCAGCCGTACGGGAGTCGGCGCCCACCGCGCGTTCCAGCGCGTCGAGGCGTTCCCGCAGCCGCCGGTTCTCGTCGGCCAGGGCGTCGGAGTCCCGTTCCCTCGGGGGCGTGGCCTTAGAGCTGAAGAACGGGTCATTCAGCCACCAGTCCAGGCCCATCTCCCGCGCGGTGTCGGCGGAGGCGATGAACAACCGGAGCCGCAACGTCAGCAGTTCGACGTCGAGCACGCTCACGACCACGTCTCCGACGATCACGACACCCTTGTCGAGGACACGTTCCAGGACGTCGGCAAGGGTGTCGCTGCGTGGCCCGGTCCACTGTCGGGTAGGCCGGTGCGAGGTCAGGATCTGCTCGGTCATCGCGCCTGCTGGAAGGCTTCTAGGCCCGCGATCGAACGGGCGGGCGAGGGGCGCGGGGACGCGGCGGGACGGGACGGGCGGGGCATGGTGCGGCTCGCCGGGTGGAGCTGGTAGCCGGGTCAGAACTGGCAACCGGGTCAGAGCGGGTAACCGGGTCAGAGCGGGTCAGTCGCGCCGCGGACGAACCTGCGCAGCCGTTCGTAGCCGAGCAGGCTGCCGTCCTCGTCGACGTCCATCCGGTAGGTGGCCAGCACACTGGTCGTGCTGGGGATCCGTTCGAGCTCGACGACGTCGGCCAGGACGGACCAGCCGTCCTCGACGGCGCGTACGCCGCTCACTCGTTCCGGCTGCTGGCCGGTGAGCTGCGCGAACTGATCGAGGGCCGAGCGGAGAATCGAAGCGAGACCGCCGCGTGGGGCGGTGGTGCTACGACCGGCGCCGAACCGGCTCTCGTCGCGTTGGGAAGCAGTCACGCGATCACTCGCCTGATCGGGTCCGGGTCAGGGGCAACATGTTCACGGCCGGACGACGGCCGCGCGCTTCCTCTCCCCACTGGGCGGCTCCGGAAACCCGGGACGGCGGGCCGGCACGAAGGCTCCTGTGCTCCTGAGCTCCGGTTTCCGTGGAGCAGGTGGAGCAGTCAGGAGCCGGGGAAGGCGCCCGGCTCGACGGGGCTGGTACTGGCACCGCCCCCGAGGGACGACGCGGTGTGCAACGTCAGCGTCCAGACGCTGTACTCGATCGCCGTGCTCGTCGTCGTGGTCGAGTACGGGAGCGGGTCGTCGAACTTGTCGAACTCGCAGTCGCGGGTGAAGCGGCGGCCGCCGTCGTCCCAGTCGGAGCCGCTGGTGTAGAAGGCGTCGTAGGTGCCGTTCGGGATCGCGTCGACGGTCACCTTCCCGCCGGCCTGCACGTAGATGGAGCGGATGAGGTCGCCACCCGCCATGAGCTTGACGACCGTGTCCACGGTGCCCTGGTTCTCGACGGTCAGCTTCCCGTAGCCGCCACGCCGGCCGCCGGGCAGCGGGCCGGAGCCGGGACGCCGGTTCGGGTCCGGGCCGGCGGCCGGCAGGAACGTGCCGAACGTGTACGGATGACCGGGGTTGGCCGTGTTCAGGGTCAGGAAGGCCAGGCGGAACGCGTCGGCGCCCGGGCTGTTGGCCACGTGGGGCAGGCCGGACGCGCCCGTGCAGACCTTCTGGTTGGTGGCATCCGTCGCCACCGCCGTCAGGTCGTTGGACAGCGAGCGCAGCGCGGCCGCGAGCTGCCGGGTCGCCGTGGCGGAGGGCAGCGGGGGCCGGAGCTTGTCGAGGACGTCAGCCTGCAGGTCCAGGTTGAGCGCGACCGCCCCAAGCGCACCCGACAGGTCGGACGGCGTCTGCGCACCGCCGACGGCGCCGAACCCGGGCCCGAGCGCCGCGTCGACGTCGGACAGCGCCTTCTGGAGGTCGGCACGGGAGATCGGGGTCAGCGGCGGCGGCGTCTTGGGGGCGAGCGGGGTGGGCGAGGCCGACGCGGACGGCGCGGGCGAAGGCACGCCGTCACCGGAGCATCCGGCCAGCCCGGCCAGGAGCAGGGCGGAAGCCGCCGCGATCGAGAGCGGCAGGGCGGCCAGGCCACGCCTTCCTGACACGACAACCTCACAGGCCGGACGGACGGGAGGATTTTGGAACGTCAAGATCTGACACCTGGAGCATAGGGGCTGCGGCGTAACGCATCCTGACTTTTCGCCCGGCCAGGCCGCCGCGCCCGCCGTCGCTCGTGGGACTGTTGTTCGCGCCCCTCGGGCGCCCCACGGCGGAGCTATTTCAGTCTTTCGTAGCTGTTGATCCGGTGGGCGCGGCGTTGCTCACCCATTACGTCGGCGTTGCCGACCGACCCTGTCCCGGTGCCATCGCCTGGGCGCCTCGTCCCGGCGGTGCGAAGCATGGTTCGCTTCCTGCGGGGGAGGAGGCGACGGCATGGCCAGCGTGTCGGGGCACGTCATCGTCTGCGGGCTGAGCACCCTCGGGGTGCGGGTCGCCGAGCAGCTGGTGGCGTCGGGGGTTGCGGTCGTCGTCGTGGACGACCAGGGCGCGCCGGCCCTGCGCCGCCGGCTGGAACGCCGGGGCGTGCGGGTGGTGCCGGAGAGCGCGCACAGCGCCGAGGCGCTGCGCGAGGCGGACATCGACACGGCGCTCGCTGTCGCCGCCTGCCACGACATCGACCTGGAGAACCTGCAGACCGCGCTCGCCGCGGCCGACGTGGCGCCGACGACCCGCCTCGTGGTGAACATCGGCAACGCCCAGCTCGGCGACCAGGTCGCCGCCGCGATCCCGAGCGCACGTGTGATCAACATGGCTGCCCGGGTCGGGCCCAGCTTCGCCGAGGCCTGCGTGCGCTCCGACGTCGTGCACGCCTTCACGATGCACGCCCGGCACCAGCTGGACGAGACCGACGGTGGGGCCGAAGCCGAAGCCGAAGCCGAAGCCGAAGCCGAGGCGGAAGCCGGGGCCGGCTTCCGCTCCGGCGCCGACCACGACGCGTCCGACCTCGCCGAGGCCTCGGAGGTGTTCGTCGTCGCGGAGGCGACCGTCGACGAGGCCGACGCGTTCCGCGCCCGCTACGGTGACCTCACTCCGGTCTCGCTGCGCCGGCCCGGCGAGCGCGCGGCCGTGCTGTGCCCACCGCGCGACATCCCGCTCTTCCCGGGAGACCGGCTGACGGTGCTCGGCCGACTCGCCGAGTTCGACGCCCGCGGGATGACCGCCGCCCGGCTGGACGAAGCCCGGACCTTCGCCGCGCTCGCCGCCGCGACCGCGACGGGTGACCCCGCCGGCGGCGGTGGGAGCCGGGGCGGCGCGGATCACGGGCGCCAGGACGGCGGAGGCCGGCACCGCCGGTTGGTCGACCGGGCGCGGGCGCTGGCGGCGACCGTGCGCGGCGAGTTCGACCGGCCGTTCCGCTGGGCGCTCGGCGCGGTGCTCACCATCATGATCGTGAGCACGACCGTGCTGACGCTGTCCTACACCGACCACAACCCGGCAGCGCCGTCCGACTTCGACGCCCTCGACGCGCTCTACCTGACGGTCGAGACGATGGCAACGGTCGGCTACGGCGACTACAACTTCGGCTCCGCCGACCACTGGCTGCAGGTATTCGGCGTCCTCCTGATGCTCCTCGGCGCCTTGTCGATCGCGGTGATCTACGCCTTCATCACCAACATCATCATCAGCCGCCGGCTCGAGCGGGCCCTCGGCCGGGGCCGGGCCGGGGCGGTGCGCGGGCATGTCGTGCTGTGCGGGCTGGGCAAGGTCGGCACGGCGACGATGGAAGGCCTGCTGCGCGCCGGCCGGCGGGTGGTGGTGATCGAGCGCGACGAGAACAACCGGTTCCTGCCCGTGGCGCGCGAGCGCGGCGTCCCGGTCGTGGTCGGCGACGCGACGGTGCGCGCGACCCTGCTGCAGGCCGGCCTGGCGCACGCGACCGCGCTCGCGGCCCTCACCAGCGACGGCGTCGCGAACCTGGAGACCGTCCTGTCGGCGCGGGACGCCTACGAGGAGCTCGTCCAGGAGCGCGACGACCGGGCCCGGCGCTCCGCCGGGGCGGGCGGGCGAGCCTACGGCCGGGCGCCGCGGGAGCCGGAGCCGGCGGACGAGGCCGGGCTGCGGGTCGTGCTGCGGATCGCGGACTCGACGATGACCGACGAGGTGGAGCGCCGCTTCAACATCCACACCGTGCGCAGCGCGGCGGCGCTCGCGTCGCCGTACTTCGTCGGCGCGGCGCTTGGCTACGACGTCCTCAGCACCTTCTACGTCGAGCGCACCCCGTTCCTCGTTGCCCGGATGATCGTCCGCGCCGGCGCCGCCCTCGCCGGCCCGACACTCGCCGAGCTCGCCACCGGCGCCCGGGTCCTCGCCGTCACCACCCCGCCGGCCGTCCGCTCCGCCGCCGACGGCTCCCGCGGGATGACCGGCCCGCGGCCCGTCGAGCCGAGCCACAACGGCTCGGCGGGCGACCGGGCGCGCCCGAACTTCCGTCCCGGTCGGCACACCCGGCTGCGGCCCGGCGACGAACTGCTCGTCGTCGGTCCCGTCGCCGAGGTCGTCGACATGATCCGCCTGAACCACAGCCCGGCCGACGCCGGTGCGCGCGCCGCGGGTGCGGTCGCCGCCGCCGCGGAGACCGACCCCCTCGACGACTGAGATCCGACTGAGATCCGACGGAGACCGCTGCCGAGGCCGAAACCTGCCCTTCGGCCCCTCCAACCGGGCAGCCGGGACGCCGCTCGTAGACGAAGGACTGCCGCGGGAAAGCTGTAGGGACCTTGGTACGCGAGCCGGTGTCGGGAACCTTTGGAGAGGAGGCATCCTCGGCGCATCGAAGAGGTGGTAAACGATGCCCGCCAGCACTGATCACCCCTACCAGTTCGCCCAACCCGCGGCACCCCCGCCGCCGGCGCAGCCGGTCCGGGTGGACGCGGCGCCCGGCCCGGACCCGCGCCTGTCGCGCTGGCTCTGGCT
Organism: Pseudofrankia saprophytica; assembly: GCF_000235425.2. NCBI lineage: Bacteria > Bacillati > Actinomycetota > Actinomycetes > Frankiales > Frankiaceae > Pseudofrankia > Pseudofrankia saprophytica. Next base: position 1,517,552 of record NZ_KI912267.1, on the reverse strand, counting down.
CGTGAAGTGGGTGCTCGTCATCCCGCACTTCATCGTTCTGTTCTTCCTGTGGGTGGCGTTCGCGGTTCTCACCGTGGTCACCTTCTTCGCGATCCTGTTCACCGGCCGCTACCCGCGCCCGATCTTCGACTTCAACGTCGGGGTACTGCGCTGGACCTGGCGGGTGCAGTACTACGCCTACGGCGGGCTCGCCACGGACCGCTACCCGCCGTTCACGCTCGACGACGTGCCGGACTACCCGGCGCATCTCGAGATCACCTACCCCGAGCGCCTCTCCCGCGGCCTCGTCCTGGTCAAGTGGTGGCTGCTCGCCATACCGCACTACCTGGTGCTCGGGCTGCTGCTCGGTTGGAACAGGGGCAGCGTCAACAACGGCGGGTCCTTCTGGGGCCTGATCCCGATCCTGGTCGTGGTCGCGGCGGTCGTGCTGCTGTTCAGTGGCCGGTACCCGCGCCACCTCTACGACCTGGTCATCGGACTGGACCGCTGGGTGCTGCGCGTCGCCGCCTACGCGGCCCTGATGACCGACACCTACCCACCGTTCCGCCTCGATCAGGGGGGCCCGGAGCCGTCCGGCACGCACACGTCCCCGCCGTCGGGCCCGGCAGAGGGTGACGCGACCGGCCACGCCTACCCCGATCTGTCCACCCACACCGAAGCCGGAACGGGCCAGGTGGGCCCCTGGGCAGGCCCGGCGGGCGGCGGCACCCCCACGCCCCCGGCCACGGCGTCCGCCACGGATGGCGCCACGGGCGTGGGCACGAGTGGCGGCACCGCACTGGAACCCCGGCCGGACGCGCCGGGGGCGCGGATACCGGGCTGGACCGCGGGCCGGATCGTCACGGTCGTGGTCGGCGCGGTCCTGGGGCTCGCCTCGCTCGGCCTGCTGGCCGCGGGCAGCACTGGGCTGTATGTCGACCACGCGGTGCGTGACGACGGTTACGTCACCACCTCGACGCGGTCCCTGCAGACCCCGGGCTACGCGCTGACCAGCGAGAAGGTCGATCTCGGCCCGGCGGATGTCCGGGCGGGCTGGGCCGACGTGCTCGGCACCGTCCGCGTCCGGGCGGCGTCGAACGACCCGGCGAAGCCGGTGTTCGTCGGCATCGCCCGCACCGACGACGTGACGGCCTACCTCGACCAGGTGGCCTACAGCGTCGTGCGGCCCGACGGGTCGGGGACCTGGCGTGACCACGCCGGCGGCCCGCTCGCAAGGCCGCCGGCGAGCACCGACATCTGGGTCGCCTCCGTGTCCGGCACCGGTAGCCAGACGCTGACCTGGGACGCCCGGGGTGGCGACTGGACGCTGGTGCTGGCGAACGAGAACGGCTCCGCCGGCGTCGCCGTCCGCACCGACCTCGGCGCGACGATCCCCGACCTCGGCACCTGGTCGGCGATCGCCCTGTCCGTCGGCGGGGCGGCCCTCGTCGGCGGCGTGCTGCTGATCGTCATCCCGGTCGTCCGCCTCTCGCGTCACCGGGTGACACGCGCCTAGCGCGCCAGCACATCTGGACGGGCCCCGCGGCAAGCCCGGGGCCCGTCCAGATTCGCGTGGCGGGAACGTGCCGGGTGGCCGGCTACTCTGTCCCGGTACGGGGGAATCATGAGAGTGGCTGGGGTGCGGCAGGTTCTGTCGGTCGGGCGCGGTGTGCCGCGGCCCGTGGGCGCCGGGTCCGGGGCGGGTCGATCATGATCATCAGGTTGACCGCGCGGAACGCCGCCACGGGCGCGAGCCGGGACGTCGAGGTGTCCGCCGAGCCGGACACGACCGTCGGGTCCGTGCTGGACGCGCTGCCACTGCCCGCCGCCGGCCGGCTCTGCTACGTCGGCGACGACTGGCTCGACCCGGCGGCGACGGTGGGGGAGAGCCCCCTGGTGCAGGGCTCCATCATCACCATCGGGGCGCCAGGCGCCACCCCGCGGTCGCTGCCGCGCGGGATCGTCGGCGCGCTGCGCGTCGTCGACGGGCGGGACGCGGGGCTGGTCGCCTGGCTCGCCCCGGGGCGGCGTTTCGTCGGCCGGTCAGCGGATGCCGACCTGGTGCTGCACTGCGAGGAGGCCTCCCGCCAGCACGCCGTGCTGGAGATCGACGTCGACGGCCGGGCTCTTGCCGGTGACGCCGGCTCCCACAACGGGACCTTCCTCGACGGCGTCCAGCTCACCGCCCCCGCCGAGCCCGCCGCCTCCGCCGCACCTGTCGAACCTGTCGAGCTGTCGCCGGGCGCGCTGCTGGAGGTCGGCTCGGACCGGATCGAATGGGTGCCGCTGCCGGCCGCTCCGCTGGTCACCAGGCCCGGCGACGACGGCCGGCTTGACTTCGACCGGGCCTTCGACGCACCACCGGCGGTCAGCCGCGGCGAGGTCACCCTGCCGATGGCGCACGCGCGGCCCGCCACCTCCCGGGCCGGCGTCTGGCTGTCCGCGCTGCTGCCCGTCGTGATGGGCGTGGTGCTCGCCCTCGTCCTCGGCCGGCTGCTGATCCTGCTGATGTGCCTGCTCGGGCCGCTGACGATCGTCGGGAGCCAGACGGGGGAGCGTCGGGCGCGGCGCGCCGAGCACGACCAGCGCGAGCGGGCCCGGGCGGCGGCGCTGTCCGAGATCGCGCGGCGGCTGGACGCCGAGGAGCGGGTCCGCCGCCGGCGGGCGCCGGACCAGCTCGAGCTGACGATGGCCGCGACCGGCGCCAGCCGCAAGGTGTGGCCCCGCACCGCCGACTCCCCGGACGCGTTGGTGCTGCGTCTCGGCCTCACGGACGCGCCGCCGACGCTGGACCTGCGCGGCGAGCGCTGGGAGGGTTTCCCCGAGCCGCGGCTGCGGTCCGTCCCGCTCACCGTCGACCTGCGCGCCGCCGGGGTGCTCGGCATCGCCGGGCCCGAGGAGCCGTCACGCGCGCTCGCCCGCTTCCTGCTCGCCCAGGTCGGCGTGCTGCGCGGCCCCGACGACCTGCGCCTCGTGCTGCTCACCTCGTCCGACGACGGCGACCCGTACTGGGCGACCTGGCTGCCGCACACCTGGGCCGGCGAGGCGAATGACATCCCCTGCTGGGTCGGTAACACCGCGACCACCCGCGCCGAGCGGACCAGGGAGCTGCGGGAGCTGATCGCCCTGCGCACCGCCGAGCGGCGCGGGCACAGCCAGGTCCGGTTCGCCGAGGACGTCGTCGTCCTGCTCGACGGCGCGCTGCCGCTGCGCGAGCTGGCCGGGATGCGGGCCGTGCTGCGCGACGGCCCGGAGGCCGGCGTCTACGTCATCGCCGTCGATCGCCACGACATGGCCGAGTGCCGCGTCCAGTGCGTCGTCGACGACAAGCTCATGATCCGGGTGACCGGCCGGGACGGCGAGCGGGTCGGGCGCGCCGAGGGCCTCACCACGGCTGAGGCCGAGGCGCTGGCACGTGCCGTCGCCCCGCTGCGCGACCGGCTCACGCTGGGCAGCGTGCAGGCGAGCATCCCCTACCCGGTCCGATTCCTCGACCTGCTCGGGATCGGGCAGCCGGACGCGCGCGACGTCGCCGACCTGTGGTCGGCCTCGCCGGGTCCGACGACGAGGGTTCCGCTCGGTGCCGACGCCGACGGGCCGGTGACCGTGGACCTGGCCGCGCAGGGCCCGCACACCATGCTCGGCGGGGCCACCGGCGCGGGAAAGAGCATCCTGCTGCAGACGCTCGTCACGTCGCTGCTGCTGGCGAACTCGCCGGACGAGCTGAACCTGGTGCTCGTCGACTTCAAGGGCGGCAGCGCGTTCCTGCCGTTCGAGCACTGCCCGCACGTGGTCGCGCTGATCCGCTCGACCGGACAGACCGCCGCCGACGTGTTCGACGAGGCGGCGGCGAGGCGGGTGCTCGCCTCGGTACGCGCCGAGGTCAGCCGCAGGGAACGGCTGCTCGCCCACTACGGCGGCGAGATCGACGAGTACTGGCGCGAGCTGCGCGCCCACGGTGGAACCGGCACCGGCGGTACCGCCGGCACCGGCACCGGCGCCGGCGGTGCCGGTGGTCGTGGCGACGGTGCCGCGCCGGCGCCGGCGCTGCCGCGGCTGGTGATGATTTTCGACGAGTTCGCTCGGGTGCTGGAGACGTCGCCGGACTTCCTCAAGGAGCTGGTGAACGTCGCCGCCAAGGGCCGCTCGCTCGGGATGCACCTGGTGCTCGCCACCCAATCGCTGCAGGGGAAGCTCTCGGCCGAGCTGAAGAACAACATCGACCTGCGGATCACGCTGCGGCAGAACGAGCCGGCCGACAGCGTCGAGGTGCTGGGCGTGCCGGACGCGGCGGCGATCCCCGGCCGGCTGCGTGGGCGGGGCATGATCCTCCGCACCAAGGACGAGACCCGCACCCCGCGGCTGTTCCAGTCCGGCTACCTCGGCGATCCGCCGCCGATGGGTGGTGCCCGTCCCGCCCGGGTCCGCACGGTCGGCTGGGTCACGCTCGGCACGCCCCGGCCCGAGGAGAAGGTCGACCACGGCGGCGCGGCCACCGACCAGACGCTCACGATCCGCGCGATCGAGCAGGCGGCGGCGCTCGTCAGCGGGCCCGCGCCGTTCCGGCCGTTCCGACCGCTGCGGCCACCGCTGCCCGCGGAGCTCACCGCGGGTGACCTGGCGGCGATGGCGACGACGACTCCGACCTCCGGCGAGATCCCGTTCGGGCTCCTCGACGAGCCGGCGGCGCAGGCCCAGCCGCCGGCTGTCCTCGACCTGGACGGCACCGACCGGCTGCTCGTCGCCGGCGGCCCGCAGACCGGCCGCACCACGCTCGCCAGGACCCTCATCGCCGGCCTCGCCTTGCGCTTCCGGCCCGACTCGGCGCAGTTCTACGTCATCGAACACCAGCCGGCCGGGCTCGCCGACTACGCGGAACTGCCGCACTGCGGCGCCGTCATCTCGGCCCGAGAGCCCGACCGGATCCGCCGGCTGCTCACCTGGCTCGCCGACGAGGTCACCACCCGCCAGACCGCCCGCCTCGGTGCCGGCGGATCTGGTCGTCACGGCGGTCCCCGGATCCTGTTGATCGTCGACGGCTGGGACTATTTCGAGAATCGGTCCGACCCGACGTTCGTCGAGACGTCGATGCTCACCCTGCTGCGCGACGTGATCGCCACCGGCCCGCCGGTCGGCGTGCACGTCGTGGCCATCGGCGGGCAGGATCTGGCCGCCAGCAGGACCGCGAACCTGTTCACCCGCCGCGTCCTCCTCCCGTTCGGCAAGGAGGAGCTGCGCCGCATGCACTATCCGTCCGGCGTCGCCAGCCCGCCCGAACTACCCGGTCGGGCCGTCGAAGCCTCGTCCGGGACCCACCTGCAGGTCGCCCGCCACCACCTCACCGCGATCGAGCTCGCGCGCCTCGTCGCCTCCCGGCCGGGCGCCGCCGTCACCAGCGTCGACGTCGACGTCGACGCTGGCACCGACGCCGCCGTAACCAACGCCGCCGTCGGCGCGGATCGGCTGCCGCGGCCGTTCCCGTCGCTGCCGACCGCCGTGACCGTCGACGAGCTGGCGCCGCCCGACCCGCGCCCGTCCGCGACCTGGCTGCCGCTCGGCGTAGGCGGCCGCGACGCCACGGCCATCGGCCTCGACCTGTTCGGCGCCGGCCCACAGGGGCTGATCGTCTCCGGCCCGGCTGGCTCCGGGCGGACCACGGCGGCCGCGACCATCGCCCGCGGGCTGCGTCACGCCGGCGTCGGCGTGCTCCTCGTCGTACCGCCCCGCTCCGAGCTGCCCCGACTCCTCGGTCTCGGGCTCCGCGCTGGCGCTGGCGTTGGTGACGCCGCAGGCGCTGGTGACGCCGCCGTCGCTGGTGACGCCGCAGGCGACGGCGACGGCGCTGGTGACGGCGACGAGGGCGTGCGGGTCGTCACCGGCAGCACCCTCAAGGATGCCGACCTGCGCGAAGCCGCCGAGGCGTTCGGCGACGGCCGGTTCGCGGTCATCGTCGACGACTGCGACCAGATCGCCGTCTCCGCCAGCGTGGTGAACTTCGCGGAGGCCCCAACGCTGCTGGAGGAGGCCGCGAGCCCCGCCGCCCGCGGCCGTCTGGCCCTCGTCCTCTGCGGCGACGCGACCCCCGTCTTCAACGGCCAGCGCCGCTCCCTGCTCAAGGTCGCGAACGAGATCAAGACCAGCGGCGGCATCCTCCTGCTGACCCCCACCAGCCCTCACACCGCCCGCGACCACGGCCTCCGCCTCGAACCCGACCAGTTCTTCCCCGCTCCCGCCGGCCGCGGCTACCTCATCACCCAGGGCGCCGCCACGCTCCTCCAGCTCGCTGGTTGAAGGTGGTCGGCGAAAACCGGCGAGCAGGATCGCATCGGGCGAGGCGGCTCATCATGATCTGAGCTCACCATGATCTGGTGGGATTTTCGGCGCTATGACTCCGAGGATCGCACCAGATCATGGGGTTCGCGCTTGTCTCCGGTCGGGGTTTTTGTGCGGGGCCTGTCTTGGCGCGGCCGTCTTCCGGGGGAGAGGCGCAAGGGCTGGATTGGGGTGCTTCCTGGATACGGCGTGGGCCGGGCCGGGGCGGGCCGCGAGGGCGAGGCGGCTGATCCCTGCCGATCAGGACTGCCTTGGCTCCGAGGACATCATCGCCCCCGAAATCGACGGGTCCCTCCATGATCTGGTGGGATTTTCGGCGCTATCACTCCGAAAATCCCACCAGATCATGGAGGGGTGGGTTCTCCACAGGTGCCTGGGTATCCACAGGTCGCGTGAGAAGATCCAGCGAGGGCTTTGGGGAGGCATTCTTGAGGCGTGTTGGATGCGGTGCGGGAGCAGCACGGGGTGGTCAGGCGGGACCAGGCACTGGGATGCGGGATCACTGACGGGCAGATCGAAGCCAATATCGCCGCCAGGCGCTGGGTTCGCGTCTTTCCCGGCGTCTACGCCACGTTCAGCGGGCCGCTGCCGCGAGAGGCGCAGCTGTGGGCGGTGCTGCTGCGGGCCGGGCCAGGGGCGATGCTCAGTCATCACACTGCGGCGGAGCTGGCCGGCCTGCTGGAATGCCCGAGCCCGACCATCCACATCACCGTGCCGTACCCGCGCACTCCAGCCCCGGTCCCGGGCGTCCGCTTTCACCGCACGATCCACGCCGAGCTCATCCGCCACCCCGTTAGAACACCGCCTCAGACCCGGGTCGAGGAGACAGTCATCGACCTAGCCCAGTGCTCCCGTAATCTCGACGAGGCCATCAGCTGGCTGGCAAGGGCGGTCGGCGCGCGGATGACGACGGTGAAGCGACTGGAATCCGCCCTGGACGCCCGGCCCCGGCTCCGGTGGCGCAAGGCCCTGACCGGCGGGCTCCGGGACGTGGCCGAGGGCTGCCACTCCGTCCTCGAACTCGCCTACCTTCGCAACGTCGAACGAGCCCACGGCCTGCCCAGGGGCGAACGCCAGGTCATCCGGCCACGCCATGGCGGTTCCTGGCGCGACGACGTCTTCTACCGCGACTACGGCGTTCGAGTCGAACTCGATGGCCTACTAGCCCACCCGCCCCAAGCCCGCACCCGAGACCAGCGCATCGACAACGCCGCTGTCCTCGCCGGCCACCACCCCCTGCGCTACAGCTTCGCCACCGTCCACGACCACCCCTGCGACCTAGCCGCCGAAATCACCACCCTCCTCCAAACCGCCGGCTGGCGCGGTTTCCCCCACCCCTGCACCCGCTCCAACTGTGTTATCGGCCGTATCTGATCCTAGCGCCAAATTACCGTTCATACGGATTGAAGGCACCTGCACTTGGATCAGTGGAAGTTGGTCAGAGATCCGGCAGCGGCCGGCCGCAAGACCGGTGCGGCCACAGTCACTGGTCCTCTGTGGTGACGCGACCTGCCGGTCCTGCTCGAGAACAGGACCGGGACCAGGACCTGCGGTGACATCCTTCTGTAGACCCTGCCATTCGACACCCGCGGCCACGGCCTACATCGTGAACTCGATCGATTCTTCCCTACCTCTACCGGCTGTATTTATCTCATCGTTTAAAGCGTCGCCGTGCGTCGCCAGCGTGTGGTCTAATGAGTGCAAGCGACTTTAGTCATCGGTATAAAAATAAGATGACTCACCGATCCTGTCTACCTCGTCCTCGCCGATCGCAGACTCCAGGGCATCGCCGAGCATTCTTCGTAGCCGCGCCAAGCGCGGGCCTACATCATGACTGACTATGTAGCCGTACAGAATGTCCGGGCTGTTGTTGCCGCCACCAATCCGTGAACCAATTCGGTCGAGTGAGACCACGAACTCATTGAGGTCGCGGAACGCGCTGATGGCGTCGGCGAGGGTTATAGTGACCTGTTCTGGTTCTACCACTAGCGGACCACTGTTATGTTGGTCACCGGCAGATCTCCTGTCGCGGTCCATTCGTCGATTTTCATGACTGGGTTATATTCCTTGGTTAGCCGGTCTGTGGCAACGTCAAACTCGAGTACTCGTCGTCCGCGGCCGGGGGCGATTCCAAGTTTATCCACTGCGTCTTGTGGGCTAAGAATTTTCCCTCGAGCTCGAACCATGAAGACCTTGTTCTGGTCGCTGGCCCTTATTATGCCCGTCGATGTAATTCCCTTGACGCCCTGTGAATTGGTATAGTGCCTCATTCGGACTAGATTCTCGCAAGGCGAGAGGCCGAACGGATCGAGCCAGCCGGTGGGATTGTGAACGTAGGCGTGGGGATTTGGATTGGGCTCGAGGCCGAGAGGGTCGGGGCTTTCGTAGTGGGCGGATTCGGGGTCGTAGTAGCGGTAATAGTTGTAGTTGAGACCCGATTCGGGGTCGTGGTACTGGCCGGGGAAGCGTAGCGGGCAGGTGGGCTGGTCGGGGGTGGGTGGGGCGGTGACACCCCAGAGGGTGGTGCGGGCGTGCCAGGCGAGGGTGCCGTCGGGGGCGACCAGGTCGGTGGGGGTGCCGACGAGGTCGGTGACGATGGCGTGGAAGCGGGTGTCGAACCAGGCCTGGTCGGCGCCGTCGGCTGGTCGGGGCGCCAAGGAAGGTCCGTCCGACGAACGGTCGTCCAAGAAGTCGCCGTCCGAGAAGTCACCGTCCGAGGAGAGGTCGGGCGGGGAGAAGGCGTCCGAAGAACCGCTCTTTGCGGAGTGGCCGGTTGTGGGACGGCGTTCGGTCTGGGTGAGGGGGCGGAAGGAGTCCGGTTCCCATTCCCAGGTGGTGACCGTAGGCCCGTCGCCGTCGCCGTCGCCGTCGCCGTCGCCGTCGCCGTCGCCTGTACCGGTACTGGTGGTGTGGTGTTGCTCGGCGAGGACCGTTCCGTCCCAGGTGAAGTCGATCCGTTCGGCGACCGATCCGTCCGCGGCCAGGCGCTGTTTGGTGACGCGGCGGCCGAAGGGGTCGTAGCGGTAGCGCCAGTTCGTGCCGTCGGGCGTGGTGACGGCGGTCAGGCGGTCGTCGGCGTCCCAGGCATAGCGCCAGGTGCGGGGCTTGCCGGGCAGGCGCCTGCGCTGGCGGAGGGTGACGCGGCCTTGGGCGTCGTGCTCGTAGCGGACCGCGCCGGCGCGGCGGATCAGCGTGCCGGAGTATTCGCGCACTCCGCGCTCGTCGCCGTCTTCGCTTCTGTCTCTGGCTCCCGAGGCTGGCCCGGTCTGGGAGACGCCTCCTGCACCCCGCGTGGCCTGCGAGGTTCCGGCGACCGGCCAGGTAGCGTCGGTGACGTTGCCGGCGGTGTCGTAGGCGTACCGCTCCTGCCATTCGGAGCCGGTTACGGCGACTACCCGACGCATCGGGTCCAGGTCGAAGCGGCGTAGGCCGCCGATGAGGTCGTCGATCTCGGTGACGTAGCCGTCGGGGCTGTAGCCGAAGTCCCGCCGTTGCAGCAGCCGGGTCGCCGCCGCGTCGGCCGGTCGGCCGAGGCTCGCGGACACCGTTCCGAGGGTTTCCAACGGGCCAGCGGTGACGGTCTGGGACAGCAGCTGGTGATTGGCGTCCCATGCCTGGGTGAGCGCGACGGCGGTGCCCGGACTGCCGGAACCGCTCGAACTCCCCGGGCCGCTCGAACCGCCCGGGCCGCTGGAGCCGGGCTCGGCGGTAGCGGCCGGTGCGAGGAGTCGTTCGATCTCGCGGCCGGCGGCGTCGTGGGCGAAGAGCAGGGCGCGGCCGGCGGTGCGCAGGGCGAGGGGGCGGCCCGCGGCGTCGTACTCCCAGTCGCTCACCGCGCCGGAGGGGGTGGTTCGGCGGACCCGCCGGCCCAGTGCGTCGTACTCCGAGGTGACGCGGCGGCCGTCGACGGTTTCCGCGACGACGCGCCCGGCCGCGTCATGCTCGAACGTCACCTCGGCTCCGGCCTCACCCCCGGCCTCACCCCCGGCTCCGGCCTCACCCCCGGCCTCACCCCCGGCCTCACCCTCGGCCTCGGCCTCGGGGCCACGACCAGGACCGGCGGCCCGCACGACCCGGCCGGTCGCGTCGTAGGCGAACGTCGTGGTGCCGTTCGGACCGCGCTTCTCGACGACGTTGCCGAGCGCGTCACGGGTGAGCGTGACGGTCTCGCCTGCGCCGTTGGTTCGGGCCATCAGCTGGCTGGCGGCGTCGTAGTCGTAGCGCTGCACGCGGCCGTTGAAGTCGGTCTCGGCGACGAGCTGGCCGGCGGCGTCGTACTGGTACCGCCAGACCAGGCCCTGTGGGTTGGTGACGGTGGCCAGGCGTAGCTCGGTGTCGTAGCCGAAGGCGAGCCGGGCGCCGTCGGGGCCTGTGCGGGCGGCGGGCAGGTCGAAGTGGGTGATCTCGGTGGCGGTGACGAGGCCCGCCGCGTCGACGTGTTCGGTGAGGTTGCCCTCGGCGTCGTAGCGGTAGGTGTCGGTGGCGCCGTCCGGGAGCGTGCGGGAGGCGAGCCGGCCCTCCGGGGTCCACGTGAAACGGGTGATGCCGCCGATCGGGTCGGTCACCGCGACGACGCGGCCGAGGGCGTCGCGGTCGTACGAGGTGGCCGCGCCGAGCGGGTCGATCACGGCGACGGGCAGGCCGGCGGCGTCGGTCTCGACCTGGGTCACCTGGCCGAGGGCGTCGGTGACGGCCATGAGCCGGCCGCGGTCGTCGTGCAGGAACCGGGTACGGGCGCCGAGCGGGTCGACGACGGCGACCAGGTTGCCGCGGGCGTCGTACTCCCGCTCGAAGCGGGCGCCGTCGGCGTCGACGGTCGTCACCGGGCGGCGCTGCTCGTTCCAGGTCGTGGTGACGACGGTGGCGTCGGGCCGCACGATCTCGGTGAGGTTGCCGGCGTCGTCATAGCGGTAGCGCACCGTCCGGCCGAGCGGGTCGGTCTCGGCGGTCCGGTTGTCGTGGGCGTCCCAGACGAACGTCGTCGCCCGGCCGAGCGGGTCGATCTGGCGGAGCGGGCGCAGCCTTTCGGTGAACTGGTGCTCGGTGACGTGCCCGAGCGAGTTCGTCTCCCGGGTGACCCGCCTTGTCTCGTCGTACTCGATCGTGCCGTTCAGGAAACCGTCGGAGCCCTCGGTGCGGACCACCCGGCCGGCCGCGTCGTAGGTGTAGCGGTATTCAGTGCCGTTGCGGTCGGCCCAGCGGACGATCCGGCCCGCGGTGTCGTAGTCGAACCGCAGGGCCGCGCCGGACGAGTTGTAGATGTGGGTGAGCTGGCCTGCGGCGTCGTATCCATAACGGACCAGCTCGCGGGCCGACCCGTCGCCGTCGCCAACGCCAACGCCACCAACGCCGCCGTCCTCGTCGCCGACGCGGACGCCGCTACCGCCGGCGGTGCGTACGGCGGTGACCCGATGGTCGTGGGTCTCGATGTCGAGCTGGTAGCCGCCGGAGTGGGCGACCTGCGCCAGGTCGCCGGCGAGATCGTAGCCGAGCTCGACGGTGTTGCCATCCCGGTCGACGACCGCGGCCAGCGGCAGCGCGACGCCGCGTTGCCCGGCGGCGGGGATGGCGAACCGCAGCACCTGCCCGGCGGCCGAGTCGAGAATGCTGTAGCAACCGGTCTCATCAAGGACGAGCTCCAGCCGCGGGCCCTGCTCGGGCAAGACGGCCGGGCCGCCGGGCCGCGGGTGCGGGAAGGCCAGCAGCACGCCGTCCGGAGCGGTGTAGCAGACGCCCTGCTCGTCGACCTCGAGGCGCAGGTCGAGCGTCGAGCTCCACCCGGGTCCGAACCAGCGGCCGCAGGTGTAGCCGGACTGGTAGGTGCGTCGCAGCGCCCAGCCCAGCACCCCGGGCAGCTCGACGTCGGTCTGGGTGAGGATCATCTGGCCGCTGGCGAGGTCGATCGGGTCGCGGCCGAGGACCCGGCACCAGGCCGACTTGGCGAACCGGTCGGCGCCCGTCAGCAGGGGGCCGCGGGCCGCGCCGGCCCGCCGGATGCCGAACGGAACCGCGGTGGTGACGCTCCGGCCGGCGCGGGCGAGCGTCCCGCCGAAGCGCCCGAGCGCGCCGGTGACGAGCCGGGAGCCGCGCCCGCCGATCCGGACGGCGGCGCTGGCCCCCCGCAGGCCCTTCAGGCCCTTCAGGCCCGGACCGAACAGCTTGCCGCCTGGCACCAGAGCGACGGCGTTGAGTAGCACGGCCCCGAAGGAGGCCCTGCCTTGTCGCCATTTGGCGACGCTGTCGCCGAGGACGACCAGGCCGGCCCCGAGCGCGACGGCACCGAGGATCGCCGCCGCCGCGCCCCCGGTGAGGACGACCGCCGCGAGGATTCCGGCGACGAGCGCGACGCCCGCGCAGAAGTTGACGAAGTTGTCCCACGACGTGAACGGCGCCTTCGCGAAGTCCCAGGCCTTGACGTACCAGGGCTTGTTCTTGATGCCGCTGTCCTTGAGCGCCTCGTCGATGCCGTGGGCGCACGTCCTCGCGGCGCCGTCACGCAGGGTCTTCGCGTCCTGTGCGAGCCGGGCGGCGAGTGTCTGGTCCTGGCGGGCGTCCTGGCCCTGGCGGGCGACGACCTGCACCTGTCCGGCAAGCCCCGGGGTCTCCAGGTTGGCGGTGGCGAGCGCGATCGACTGCGGGCTGAGCTCGTCGTTCGGCCACAGCAGCGTCGCGCGGTCGGGGGGCAGCAGCGCCTCGACGCGGGTGAGGGCGCCCTGGTATCGGGTCTGCGCGTCGAGGCCCTGGCGCAGCGCGATGCTGGACTTGGTCTTCGCGTCGGTGAGCGTGGTGGCATAGGCGGTGAGAGCGGTACCCGCGCCGCGGTACGCCTTCGCGAGTTTGGCGAGCTGGTCGGGCAGGTCGCGCAGCGCCTCGGCGTAGCCGGGGGCGTAGTCACCCCGCATCGCCAGGTCGCCCCCGCCGCCGGTGGCGATCGCCCGCAGCCGCGTCGTTCCGCTGTCAGCCGTCGTCGCGTGCAGGCCGAGTTGGTAGGCCAGCGCCCGGACGGCCTCGGGGTCACCCGGGGTGGGGTCGGCGGCGAGGCCGACGGTCTGCCACTCGCTGCTCATCGGTGCGTGCTCCCAACAAACTGGCGCGCGACGTACGCGTGGAGGCGCGTCTCCCTGCCGCCGTGTGGCCGGTGCGAGGGGCGCCGGCCACACGGTCGGAGAGCGTTACTGGCGGCTCGGCCGCCGGCGGCCGAGCCGAGGATCAGCCGCCGGCGGCCGAGCTGAGCGACGTGTCGAGCTGCTCGTGCTGGGTCACGGCCTCGGTGAGGAACTTGGCCATGCCCTCCAGGCCGGTGATCGCCTGGCGGGTGCCGATGTCCCAGTTGGAGTAGGACGTCTGGAACCGGCCGGAGGCCTGGTCGGTGATGAAGCCGCTGGTGACCAGCTGGTCGATCAGCGTCTTCAGGGTGGTCAGCTGGTTTTCCATGTCGGTCTGCGCGCGCGACAGCGTCGTCGCGGTACTCCGGATCGCCTCGTAGTCGACGTGAACGTTCGCCATTGCTGGGCCTGCCTTTCGGCTCGAAAACGGATCCGAAACGGTCGGGGCGAGAAGGGGGCGGCTTACGGCGGCGGTCGGGTCTATTAGGCGCTGGCGGACCAGGTGAGGGTGTCGCTGATGGCGCTGAACAGGTCGAGCAGGTCGTCGGCGAGCGCGAGGTGGGGGCTTGTCAGCACCACGTTCAGCACGCCGTTGGTGCCGCCGGTGCCACCCGTGCCGCCGGTGTTGCCGTCGAGCGCGGCGGGCACGGGGACGAGCGTCTGCATGGTGACGGTCTCGAAGGGGATGCCGTCGACGAGGCTGCGTTCGACGCCCTGGACGCGGACGGCCTCGCCAGCGGGGACGGTCACGAGCTCGACCGTCCGCCACGGCTCGGCTGCCTGCGCCCGGGCGACCGCGCTGACCTGGCCGGCGATCGCCGTGACCGTGTTCTCGGCCGGGTCGTCGGCGCCCGGGGTGTGGAAGACCAGCAGCGTGGCCACGAGGTCGCCGGTGCCCGACTCGTCCCGCGTCGCGGTGGCGCAGTAGACGGCGCCCTGCCGCTCGGCGCGATCGGCGGCCTCGCGTAGCAGCGTGAGCAGCGTCGCGCGGTGCGGCCGCAGCCGCGGGTATCTCGCGATGCGCGCGTCGACGAGGCGGGCGAGGTCGCCGGTGCGGGTGGCGCGCCAGACGTCGAACTCGAACCACGATTCCGGGACGCGCAGCGTGAACCGGGAGGCCGTCGCCCGCGGGGCCACCGCGCTCACGGCGCGGCCACCTGAGCCGCCATCGGCATCGGTGATGGCATCGGCGGTGGCGATGGCGTGACCGGGTCGAGGCCGTGGGCGAGCGCGGAGTCCAGCGCGGCCGTGCCGTCCACCAGCCCGTTCAGCAACCCGATCGCCCGCTCCAGCAGCTTGTCGAGTTTGCCGCGGCTGTCCGACGAGTCGTGCACGAACCGGTCCAACGCCGCTTCGACCTCGCTGGAACCGGTCTGGCCGTGCATGCGGGTGAGATCCGTCCCGAGCGACGTCAGTGACGTCCGAATCGACGAAAGGTCCCCGGACAACTGGCGGGCGACGTCCACATGGGCCGCGAACAGATCCGCCATCAGCGACCAGCCAGACCGTCGACGGGCACCAGCACGATCGGGAGCAAGGATCCAAGCACGCGCACCCCCGTAGCGCGAGGCCATCGACGGTTGTCAACCCAGCTGCGGCTGGTCACCACTGCTGACGAAATGTCAGCAGATGTGCATCCGGGAGTGAGCATACCCTGTCGCCCAGTACGTGATCAGCTCATTCGGCGACGCCGGGTCGACGGACGGCGGACGTCCGCCCGAGGTCCGGACCTCGGGCGTCCGGCCGACGTCCGGTGGGCGGGCGCCCGGTCAGGCGTCCCGGGTCTGTGGGGCCGGCTGGCTGGCGGGCCGAGCGGGGAGGTCGGCGCGGTGGCCGTCGCAGGTGTAGACGATCTCGACGGAGCCACCCGGAAGAGCGCGGGAGCTCTCGAAGGTCAGCCCGGCTTCGGCGGAGAGGGCCGGGGTGAGACGCAGGCCCGCGCCGAACAGCAGCGGGACGACGACGAGTTCGAGAGTGTCGAGCGCGCCGAGGGCGCGGAAGGCCTCGATCGTGCGCGGCCCGCCGACGAGATGGACGTCGCCGCCCCGGTTGGCGGCCCGGATGCGTTCCAGCAGCCGCGCCGGGTCGGAGTCGGCGACGACATGGTCGGGGATGCCCGGCGGGAGCTGGGAACCGAGGACGAACACATCCAGGTTCGGCCACGGCCACCGGTCGTTGGCGAGCGCCGGCTCGAAGGTCGTCCGGCCCATGAGGACCGCCTCGCAGCCGACGAGGAACTCCCTGATCCCGTGGCTCTCCCCACTGACGAACGCCGGGTCGGCCGTGTGCGCCGGCCACCCGGTCGGCGTCGTCACGAACCCGTCCACACTCACCGCGAGCCGCGCCCGAATCCTCATCCCGCTGAGCCTCCTCCATCGGTTGACCGCCGATCCGGTTGACCGCCGATCGGTCCGGCCGAGTCGACCGTCCCGGCCTGTGGTCGGAGCCGACCCGGCGGTCTCGACATGCCGGGGAGGTGTCGTGAGCGCGGGCGGTTCCGGCTCGCGGGAGCCGCGCCGTGCGCCGGTGATGCCTGGGCGGTCAGTCGGGCAGGGCGCGGGCGAGGAGGGCGCGTAGGCTGGCGCGTTCCTCAGGGGAAAGGTCGCCGAGGACGCGGTCCTCGACGCTGTCCATCGCCCGTTCGGCGCTGGCGAGCGCGGCGGTGCCGGCCGGAGTCCGGTGGACCAGGTGGCGCCGGCGGTCGGCCGGGTCGCGGCGCCGCTCGGCCCAGCCGGCGCTCTCGATCCCGTTCAGCAGCAGCACCAGGATGTTCGCGCCCAGGCACAGGTGCTCGGCCAGCTGCTGCTGCGGCACGCCGACGTCCTCGTGGAGCTGGTTGAGCAGCACGAACTGCTTGAGGCCCATGCCGAGGACGTCCTCGGTCGCGATCCGGTAGACCTGGCGGCTCAGCCGGGTCAGCAGGACCAGCGCGCCCGGGACGTGCGTGCCCGCGGGAGCCGGCGCGTCAGCCGGGATGTCCGCGTCGACGGACGGACTCGTCGTGGGTGCCATGGCAGTCCAAGCGTAACATGATGATGTCAATCAAGATCAAATGATGATCATGGTAGGCATACGATTCGTGATCCGAGATAGTCACTGTATAGTGACTATCTCGTGAGCGAGATTGACACTGACAGGGCGTCGCCCTCGGCGGACGTCATGGAGGAAGCCGCGGCCACCCGACACCGCGAGGAACAGGCTCCCGCCGCGGCGGGAGCCGACCGGCGCCGATGGCTGGCGCTGATCGTCGTGCTGGTCGCGCAGCTGATGGTCATGTTGGACACCACCGTCGTGAACGTCGCCCTGCCGGCGATCCAGACGGATCTCGACGTGAGCCAGGCCGACCTCACCTGGGCGCTGAACGGCTACCTGATCAGCTACGGCAGCCTGCTGCTCGTCGCCGGCAGGCTTGGCGACCTGATCGGCCGGCGCAGGCTGTTCCTCGGCGGCATCGCGGTCTTCACGGCCGCCTCGATCGCCTGCGCGCTCGCCGGGTCCGTACCGGTGCTGGTCGCGGCCCGTTTCGTGCAGGGCATGGGTGGCGCGTTCGCGTCGTCGTCCGTGCTCGCGATCATCGTCGCCGAGTTCGTCGACCCGGCCGAGCGCGCCCGCGCGATCGGCCGCTACATGCTCGTCTCGATCGGCGGCGGCTCGCTCGGCCTGATACTCGGCGGGATTCTCACGCAGGACCTGGATTGGCACTGGATCTTTGCCATCAACGTCCCCATCGGCGCCGTCGCGCTCGTCGGCGCCGCCGTGCTCCTCGACCGACGGCCGGTCGGCAGCGGCGACGGCGGCGGGCCGCGCGGCCGGGTCGACGTCGTGGGCGCGGTCCTGGTCACCGTGGCGCTGCTCGCCGGCATCTACGCGATCGTGCGGGCGGCCGACATCGGCTGGACCTCCGCGACCACTCTCGGCACCGGAGCGCTCGCGCTCGTGCTGCTCGCCCTGTTCGCCGGCTGGGAGGCGCGCATCGCCGACCCGATGATCCCGCCGCGGGTGCTGCGGCAGCGCAGCCTGATCGCCGGCAGCGCGGTGCGCGCGGTGATGGCGGCTGGTATGTACGGCTACTTCTTCTTCGGAACCCTCTACCTGCAGCAGGTGCTCGGCTTCGACGCGATCGCCACGGGCGCCGCGTTCCTGCCGCAGACGGCCGTCGTCGCGGTCATGTCGCTAGGACTCGCGGGGTGGCTGACGGCCCGGCTTGGGCCCCACCGGGTCCTGATCGGCGGCATGGCCATCATGCTGGCGGGGCTGCTCCTGTTCGTCGGGGCCGGGGTCGGGACGGCGTACGCGCCGCGCATGCTGCTCGTGTGCGTGCTCATCGGCCTCGGCGGCGGAGGCGCGTTCGTCCCGCTGACGACGCTCGCCCTCGCGGACGTGCCGCCGAAGGACGCGGGCCTCGCGTCGGGCATCGTCAACGTTTCCATGCAGATCTCGGCGGCGATCGGCCTCGCGGTCTTCGGCACCGTCGCCGCCGGGCGTACGGCGACGCTGGCGAAGACCGGCCACAGCCCGGCCGAGGCGCTCGTCGGCGGGAACCGGCTTGGCCTGCTCGTGGCCTGTGGATGCGTCGCCGCCGGCATCATCCTGGCCGCCGTGCTGTTGCGTCCGCGGCGGCTCGCCCCGGCCCCGGGCGAACCCGCAGCCGTGGGCGAGCCCGGAACCGTGGGCGAGCCCGGAACCGTGGGTGAGCCCGGAACCGTGGGCGGGACAGGCGCCACGACGGTCCGGATCCCGGGTCAGGCGTAGATCTCCTCGAGCCAGCCGCGCAGGGCCTTCTCGATGGCCGATTCGTCGGCGTCGGGGGCGAAGAGGTGGACGGCGACGGAGGTCGGGGCGCCGAAGGCACCGCGGCCGAAGACGCGGTACATCGCGTCCTCGGTGCGAAGGCCCAGGAAGTCCGGGCTCAGGTAGTCGACGACGCCGTCCAGCGTCGGCAGGCCCGGGATGGCCACCTGGACCCGGTCGCCCACCCGCGTGTCCGTCAGGCCGGCGGCGCGGCGCAACACGGCGACACCGTCGGGTGTGGCCGACGCCGCCGGCCCGTCGGCGTTGACGTAACGGGCCGGGCGGCGGGTGAAGTAGCGCAGGTACTGGCCGAGGGTGTGCAGGTAGAAGTCGGTGTGCTTGCTCGCGCCGTCGAACTGGTTGTCCCAGTCGTCGACGAACACGCCGCTGTGCACGTAGCGGACCCAGGTCGTGCCGCCGTCCCGTGCCTCGACGAGATGCTCGAGCTGGTTGAACCAGCCCTCCGGGCCCTCATGCCGCAGGATCAGGTGATGCGGCGGCTCCCAGGCCACCACGGTGCCGAGGCCGTCGACCGCGCCGCCGACCCGCGGCTCGGGCGGCTGGATCGGCCACAGCCAGGCGGCGTTGCCATTGGTGACGGCATCCCAGTAGTCCTCGGGCGTTGTCTCGAGCTCGAGTTCGCGCTCGATGGCGAACTCACGGCGGGACGGCTGCTCGGTCGACATTTCAGCTCTCCTCGTGGAGGTCGGACGCGGACTCGGACCGGTTCGGGCCCGGGATCGTCTCGGGGCTCGGGACGGGGATCTTCGGGCTGGGGTGCAGGGCGATCACCAGTCGGTGGCGGCGGCCCGCGGGCGCCTGCTCGTCGTGGTACTTGGCGACCAGGGCGGTGACCGCGTCGGACAGCTCGCCGGCGAACGCGGCGCGGTCGGCCGCCGTGGCGAACCGGACCTCGCTGTCGACGGCGAACGTCGCCAGCCGCTTGCGGGCCGCCGTCGCGCCGGCGAGCAGCTCGCCGACCTCGCGGATGAGCCGGGCGGCGAGGGCGAGCATCCAGCGGGCGGACCCCTCGTCGCGGGCTCTATCCGGGTCGGGCGCCACGTCCGCGAGCGCGGCCGGCGAGATGACGTAGGAGCTCGCGGTCGCCTGCAGCACCCGTTCGGTGCAGTTGCCCTTGCGCCGTTCCTCGACCAGCTCGACCAGGCCGTGCTGCTCCAACGCGCGCAGGTGGTAGTTCACCTTCTGCCGCGTCAGCCCCGTCCTCGCCGCCAGCGTCGTCGCCGACCCCGGCTCCGCCAGGGCGGCCAGCAGGCGCGCCCGCATCGGGTCCAGCGACACCTCGGCCGCGCCCGGGTCCTCGATCACCGCCACGTCCAGCATGGGCTCCAGGTTGATGCCGACAACAAAATTTGTCAAGACAAGGAATCCTGTCGGCCTGGCCCGGGCGGCGGCCCGGCTCGCCGCCCGGGCGTCGGCCGGGCCGGTGGCACGAGCTTCATGGGCGGGACGAGCGCACCGGAGCGTCCGTGGTCCGGCCGGTGCCGGAGAAACCGAAACGACGCCCTGGCGTGGTTCTCGCGCCCGCTGGAAATGGGGACCCGGCAGGTCTCGCTGGGCGCCGGCCACTATGTGACGGAGGGAGCGACGTCGATTTCGTCAATCGATAGACTGCCGCGCTGGCAGTCATCGGAAGGGAGCCGAGATGACGGGGCAGGGTGGCGAGCGGGGTTACGGTCCTGGTTATGGAGACCGTGGCCTCGGCGGTCACTCCGCGCCGGGAAGCCAGCCACTGGCGCGGCACGCCGCTGGCCAGGCCGGCGGCCCGCCATTCGCCCTGGAGGAGGGGGAGCGAATGCTGCGGGTCCACCTCGACGGCGGCGAGATGTATGCGAAGCAGGGGGCGATGGTCGCCTACCGGGGGCAGGTCGACTTCGCCTACAAGGGCCACGGCCTAGGCGGCCACCTCCGCCGCGCGGTCACCGGCGAGGGCCAGGATCTCATGCGGGCGCGGGGCCGCGGCACCGTGTGGTTCGCCGAGTCCGGCAGCCACATCTCGATCTTCAACCTGGATGACGACCGGCTCACCGTCAACGGCCGCAGCCTGCTCGCCCTGGAGTCCGGCCTGCAATACAAGATCACGAAGACGTCGGGTGGGTTCGGCGCGATGATCGCCGGCGGCATGTTCAACACGGAGATCTCCGGCACCGGCGCCGTCGCGGTCCTCTGCCTCGGCAGCCCGCTCGTGCTGCCCACGGACGAGCCGGTGTGCGTCGACCGCGACGCGGCGGTCGCCTGGACGGCGGGCGTGAGCACCCGGCTCGTCTCGACCTTCAAGCTCGGCAACCTGATCGGCCGGTCCTCCGGCGAGCTCGCCCAGATCGAGTACAGCGGTACCGGCGGATTCGTCGTCGTCCAGTGCGGCGAGATCCCGGCCGCGGGCACCACCCCCGAACACCCGAAGCATTAGCGTCGCCGGCCGCCACCGTCTCTCCCGCCGGCGGACAGGGCGCGCCTGCCGCCAGGCTGTGGCCCGAGTGCCCGAGTGGCCCGGACGGGATCCGGGAACGGGATCCGGGGAAGGGGGCTCAGTCCTGGATCAGGTCGTCGATGGCTTCCGGATTGAACGAGTAGTGACTGCGCCACTCGACGATCTTGCCGGCTTTGTTGAGGCGGATGGAGTCCGCGCCGGTCTTGGCCTGCCCGTCGGAGAAGTTGCAGGTGTAGACGAACACGATCGTCTGAGTGCTCACAAAGGACGCGTCGAGCGAGTACCGGATGCCGGGGACGCGGCGCATCGAGTCGTCGATGTACTCACGGAAGGCGTCGTACCCGTCGATCGTCACCTTCTCGGGGTCCCCGGTCAGCCGTGGGACGAACGGTGAACTGAACACCACGTCCTTGTCGACGGGCTCCATCACAAGGTCGAGGTCGTACTGGTTGAAACCGTCCTCCCAGTGGCGCTGTAACGCTGTCACGACCTCGTTCTCGATCATGTCGGTCTCCTCAGCTGAGAGGCGTCCGCTTTCAGGCCTGACGCCGGCCGGCCGCCTCCCGCCGAGGCACGGGACACGCTAGGCGAGTCGACTGGCCGAGACAAGAACTTAGTGAATGCTTGCTCCTGTCGGTAGGTGCCGGCCGACCTCGCCAGGTGACGGGGCCGTCGGTCGCCCGCCTGCCTGTCCGGCGAGGTCGGGGTGGCGGAGTGATGTCGAGGTGACGGAGTGATGAGGCTGTCGGCAGGACCCATGGATGTGGTCGGCTTGGTGGCCGGAGGGCCTGATCGCGACAGGATCCGCCAGCAAGATCGCCAGGTTTGGCTGGATGCAATGGGCGCCCTGTCGGGGCTGTCAGACTGGTTGTGTGACGGCATCCTCGGCCTCCGCCCGCCGTAGCGGACGCCCGACGAGCGCGGAGGCGGCGCGGCTCGACGGGGATATCAAGGAAGCGGCGCTGCGGCTGTTCTTGGAGCAGGGCTACGAGGCCACCTCGGTGGACGAGATCGCCGCGCTCGCCGGCACGACGAAACAGTCGCTCTACGCGAGGTTCCGCGGCAAGGAGCAGCTCTTCACCACCGTCCTCAACTGGTCGATGGAACGGCCTGGCTGGCCCACCCCCGAGCCTGAGGAAGCGGACCTCCCCACGGATCTCGGAGCCGCGCTGCTCACGATCGCCGAGGCGGCCGTGCGCAGAGTCTGTGATCCTCGTATGGTCGCGCTCACCCGACTCGCGATCGCGCAGGCGGCCCGGTTCCCCGAGGTCGCGCGGAAGACCTACCGCATCTGGCCGCGGCAGAAGGTCGTCGCGAACCTGCTGCGCGCGCACGCCGCCGCCGGAACGATCGTGGTGGACGACCCCGACCGGGCCGCCGAGTACTTTCTCGGCATCGTCGCGGTGACCCCGGCGCGGATGGCGTCCTTCGGGATCGTGCACAGTCCCGAAGAGCAGCGACGGCGCGCCGAGGACGCTGTCCGGCTGTTCCTGCGAGCGCTGCGTCCCGACTGATCCGGGGCACCCTCAGGGGCGCGCGACCACCTTGCCGAACAGGTCGCCCATCAGCATCGCCCGCAACCCGCATCGCCTGAAACCACATCGCCGGAAACCCTCGCGGTGGGACTGATCGCGCCCGCGGCACCTTCGGCGACCCTCGCACCGGGCTCCTCCGAGGTGATCACGCCGGCGGGCTGCCTCCGCGCTTGACCCAGAATCAAACTGATCAGTATGATTAAGTTCCTCGCCGTGGCGGGAGGCCGGTGGCGGTGACTGGCTGGATGGCCACGGGACGGCCGTCCGCCATGGCCGGCTGGCTCTTCCCCTGGGTCGCCGTCTCCAGGGGCACCAGTAGTTGTCCAGACGCAGACCCAACCGGTGCGAGGAAGCCCATGTCAGTGACAGATGTGCGACGGCCGGCCGATCGCCTCGCCGAGCTGGTCGAGACGGACGACGAGCTGCGGGCGTTGACTCCCGACCCGAAGGTCACCGCCGCCGCCCGCCGCCCGGGTCTGTCCTACCGGCAGATCGTCGAGACCGTGCTCGACGGCTACGCCGAACGTGCGGCACTGGGCCAGCGACGGTACGAGATCGTCCAGGACGGCGCGGGACGCGCGCGCCGGGTCGACCAGCCCGGGTTCGACACGATCACCTACGGCGAGCTTCACCGCAGGATCAGGTGCCTGGCCGCCGTGTGGAAACATGATCCGCTGTACCGCGTGGAACCCGGCGATCTCGTCTGCATCCTCGGGTTCGCCAGCACGGACTACGTCACGGTGGACCTGGCGGCGGCCTACCAGCTCGCCGTGAGCGTGCCTCTCCAGGCCACGCTCGCCGCCACCGACCTGCGGGGCACCATCGCCGACACCGCGCCGACCGCGGTGGCGGCGGAGATGGTCGATCTCCACCTGGCGGCGACCCTGGCCGGTACCCAGGAATCCATCCGTACGATCATCGCGCTCAGCTACGACGCCCGGGTCGACGAGGACCGTGAGCGCCTCGCGGCCGCGCGGGACGAACTCGCGAGGAACCGCTCGCGCGCGCGGCTCGTCACGCTCGACGAGCTACTCGTCGCCGGCGCGGGACTACCGGCCTGGGAACCGCCTCCCGCGTCCGCGGCGGGCACGCGTCGGATGACCCTGCTGATCCATTCCTCGGGCAGCACGGGAACTCCCAAGGGCGTCATCGTCACCGAGGGCACGGTGGCGGCCCAGTGGGACCCGGGCGAGCGGCCCGGACCCGTCGTCCGGGTGGCCCTGGCCCCCCTGAACCACATGGCGGGCCGCCACATGATCTACTCGGCGCTCGCGCGCGGAGGCAGGGCGAACATCACCGCCAGGAGCGACCTGTCCACCGTCTTCGAGGACATCCGGCTGACCCGCCCGACCGAGATGTCGGCCTTCCCGAGGATCCTCGACCTGATCCACCAGCACTTCCTCAGCGAGGTCGTCCGGCGCACCTCCGCCGGCGCCGACGCCGCCACGGCGCGTGCCGAGGCGATGCGCCTGGTCCGTACCGAGTTCCTCGGCGACCGGGTGTGCATGATCGGCGGCGCGGGCGCACCCGTGACCCCCCAGGTCCAGAGCTTCATCGAGGAGTGTTTTCAGGTGCGCCTCGGTGGTGGCTACGGCTCGACCGAGGCGGGCACCATGGCCGTCATGGGACGCGTCCTGCGCCCTCCGGTCATCGACTACCGGCTGCGGGACGTTCCCGACCTCGGCTATTTCCTGACGGACAAGCCCTATCCGCGCGGCGAGTTCTGCGTCAAAAGCGAGCGGGCCACGCCCGGCTACTTCAAGCGCCCGGAGGCGACGGCCGCGCTGTTCGACGCCGACGGGTTCCTGCGCACCGGCGACATCGTCGAGGAGCGCGGGCCGGACCAGATCGAGTGGATCGGCCGGCGCAACGACGTGCTGAAGCTCGCTCAGAGCGAGTTCGTCGCCGTCGGCGGACTCGCGACGACGTTCGAGAACGGCAGCGAACTCATCGACCAGATCTTCGTCTACGGCAACTCGGCGCGTTCGTACGTGCTCGCCGTCGTCGTTCCCAACCCGGACGTCGTGCGCGACCGCCTCGGCGACCGCCCCACCGAGACGTCGGTGCGGAGCCTGATCCGGTCGGCGCTGCGCGACGTCGCGGCCAGGGAGGATCTCCGGTCGTTCGAGGTGCCGCGTGACTTCATCGTCGAGCACGAGCCGTTCACGCACGAGAACGGGCTGCTCTCCAGCGTCCACAAACGGATGCGCCCTGCCCTCGAGGCCAGGTACCGCGACCGGCTCGAGCAGCTCTACACGGACCTCGAGCTCAGACGGACCGAGAACCTCACCGCGCTGCGGGAACTGGACGGCGGCAGTGTCCTGGACAAGGTGGCCAGGGCGCTGGAAGTCGCGCTGGGCGTGGAGGACATCGACCGGTCGGCGCCGCTCGGCTTCCTGGACCTCGGCGGGGACTCGCTCGGCGCCGCGGCGTTCTCCACGGTGCTGGCGGGCATCTTCGGCGTCGAGGTGCCGGTCAACGCGATCCTCAGCCCCACGGGCAACCCACGGACGTGGACACGGCTGATCGAGTCCGCTCTCGACCAGTCCAGCGAGCGGCTAACGACCTTCGAACGTGTGCATGGCAAGGGCGCGCGACTCCTGCGTGCCGCGGACCTGGACATCCGCGCGTTCCTCGACGCCGACGTCCTGCGGCAGCCGCCGAGCGAGCCGCCGCCGGCGGTGTCGAACTGCGTGCTGCTCACCGGGGCCACCGGTTTCCTCGGCCGCTTCCTGTGCCTCGAATGGCTCGAACGCCTCGAGGCCACCGGCGGGAGGCTCATCTGCCTCGTGCGCGCGACCGACGAGGCCGCCGCCCTGCGCCGCCTCACGGCGGTGTTCGACACGGATCCGGACCTGCGCCAGAGGTTCGCCGCACTGAGCGAAGGCCGGCTCGAAGTCGTCGTCGGCGACGTGGCGGAACCAGGGCTTGGGCTGAGCGTCGCGGACTTCGACCGCCTCGCGCGCCAGGTCGACCGCGTCGTCCACCCGGGCGCGCTGGTCAACCACGTCCTTCCTTACGAAGACCTCTTCGGCCCGAACGTCGCCGGCACCGCCGAACTGGTTCGGCTCGCGCTGACCCACCGGCAGAAACGGTTCGACTTCGTCTCCTCGGCCGCGACCACCCACCTGCTCGACCGCGGCGCCCCGCGTCACGAGGACTCCCCGCTCCTCGCCGAGATCGATCTCGACAGCCACCGGATGGGCTACGGCGCGAGCAAATGGGCCGCGGAGCAGGTGCTGCTCTCGGCCCACCGCGCGACCGGGCTGCCGGTGAACGTCTTCCGCGGCGACATGATGCTCGCGCACCGGACCTACCACGGCCAGATCAACGTGCCCGACGTCTTCACCAGGCTGCTCACGAGCATCGTGCTCGCCGGCGTCGCCCCCGCCTCCTTCTACCCGCCGACCGAGACGGGCGCCCCAGCCCGCGCGCACTACGACGGCCTTCCGGTCGACTTCGTCGCCGCGACCATCGTGGGAATCAGCACCCAGCCGCACGACGGCGCCCGCAACTACCACGTCCTGAACCACCATGCGGACGACGGGATCTCACTCGACACGTTCGTCGGCTGGATCGCGGAAGCGGGCTATCCGATCGAGCGGGTGCCCGACTACGCCACGTGGTTCGCGCGCTTCGAGACCAAGCTCAAGGCATTGCCGGAAGCGAAGCGCCAGCACTCGTCCCTCACCGTGCTCGGGACCATGAGCAGGCCTCGGCCCGTCGAGCCGATGGTCGACACGACACGGTTCCAGGCCGCCGTCCGAGATCTGCCGGTCGGCCCGCGGATTCCCCACCTGACCCGGGAGTTCATTCACAAATGCCTGGACGACATGATCCGGATGGGGCTTGTCCCCCCGCCGCCGGCCTGAGCCCGACCACACGGCACTCGCCGCCGCGGCACCACCGCGTCAAGATCCCGGCCACATCCGTCAGTACGGGTGCCGACCCTGGCGCTTCACGCCGCCGGCGACGTCATGTGCGACGTCGCCGGCGGTCGAGCGATGGCGGCCACCATCCCGGGGGCGAGGCTCGTGGTCATCCCTGGAACGGGTCACAGCCTCCCCGTCAGCTGTGGCCCGAGCTCGCCACCCAGGTCACCGACCTGGTCCGCCGGGCCGAGCAGGACACGACCGACGTGTAGGCGGCGGGCCGCGAGCAGCGCGGCCGCCGCGGTCGCGGAGCCACAGGCCGCGAGCGCCGGGAGGGCGGCGGCGGCTCCGAAGTGGTCGACGACCGCGCCCGCCAGCGGGGCGCCGACGGCCACGCCGAGCCCGTTGGCGATCACGATCCAGCTGAACCCCTCGGTGCGCCGGTGGGCGGGGACCAGCTCGCCGACGATCGCGGTGCCGGTGATGATCATCGGGGCGAGGGGCAGGCCGGCGAGGGTGACCGCTACGGCGACGACGCCGATCCCGCCCGCCCAGCCCGCGAGCGGGACCAGCGCGGTGCTCGCCGCCAGCAGGCCGGCGGCGACGGCGTACCGGCGCACCAGGCCAACCCGCCACCGGACCATGCCGTAGGCGACACCGGCGCCGAGACTGGCCGCCGTCAGCAGGCTTGGCAGCAGTCCGGCCGCGCCGCCCCACCCGTTCGCCCTCGCGTAGGCGACCAGACCGATGTCCATCGTCCCGAAGAACATCCCGAGTGCCGCGGCCGCCGCCAGCACGGGCACCATGCCGCGGGCGCGCAGCACCGACCGCTCCCGCCGGGGACGCCGGCGTGTCCCGGCTCGGCGCGATGAAGCTTCTCCGAGGCCCGGGCCGACCTCCCGCCGGGACGCGGGTTCCGGCCGCGCGACCGGGAGCAGGGCAGAGTGAGACGGAGCGGCGCCGACGCGCTTCCGGGTCGCCGCGGGGGCGGGCAACGCGGTGAAGGCGGCGGTGCCGACCGCGGCGAACAGCAGCGCGGCGGCCACGCCGGCGGACGGGGTGATGCCGGCGAGCGCGGCGGCCGCGGCCGGCCCGGTGACGAAGGAGACCTCGTCGAGCGCGGACTCCAGCGCATAGGCGGTGTCGAGGCGACGATCATCGCCGAGCCGGTTCGCCCAGCGCTGCCGGGCCACCGGGCCGACCTGGGGGAGGGACGCGCCGGTGGCGACCGCCGTGGTGAGCAACAGCCAGGCGGGCGCGTGGGCGAGCGCGGCGACGAGGAATGCGATGCCGGCGGCGACGTGCACGCCGGCGAGCACCGGCAGCACCGCGCGCGGCCCCGAAACGTCGATGCGGCGGCCGATCGTCGGCCCGGCGGCAGCGCCGGCGAGGGCGATGGCGGCCGTCGTCGCGCCGGCGAGGCGGTAGGAGTCGGTGGTCGCGGCCACCAGGAGCATGCCGCCGATGCCGATCATGGCGATGGGCAGTCGGGCCAGCAGACCCGCGGCCATCATCGACTTGGTGCCCGGCAGACCGAGTAGCCAGCGGTAGGCCGACGTACCGCCGGCGTCCGCTGCCTCGTCGGCGTCCGCGGCCCGGCTGGGCGCCCCGGCCTCGCCGGGTGGCATCGGTGTTGGCGCGGGCGGCGGAGGTGTCGGGGTGGGCGGCGGGCCGAAATCGCCGCCGTCCGGGACCGCCGTGGGCTGGGCGGTGCCCGCGACGGTTACGGAAAGTGAGGGAGGGTGAATGTTTTCGAGCGTGCTTGGACCGGACGACGGGCTCATCAGGGCATACCTCGCGGCCAAGGCGCGGCGGGCGCTCAGCCGGCGGGGTGACGAGTCCCGGATGCGTCGTCATGGCCACACGGTGTGCCGCCCGCGAACGTCGGGCCCGCCCGGCGCTGATGGCCAGATCGGGTCGGAAACCGTTCGGAAACATGCTGGCGGCACCGCCGTAATGGGCGGCCACTGGAAGCCTAACAGCACCCGACGGGCGAGATGCCCGATGTGGCCGTCGCGACAGCGCTCTGGCTAGGTGCGGAGCACCTCGTCGATGGCCGGAGGAGACTGATATCGGCCCGCCGGTTCTCAGGACCGGCGCGAGCCGAGAAGTCCGCCAGGCGTGGCCGCGGGCCTGCTCGCCAGGGCCCCGCCCGCTCGGGTGGCGCCAGCATGGTCGGCGGGCGCGACTGTCCGCTGGGCGGAACCTGCCTGCCTGGCGTGCAACATAGATGAGGGTGACCTCGTTTTCAAGACCTGGTTTGTGATCGGGAGGCTTCAGATGCCGCGTGACGTCGGGGTGCGTCTGCAGGCGCGGCAGGCGCGCAGCGTCGCCACCTTCGAACGGATCCTCGAGGCCGCCGGGGCGCTGTTCGACGAGGTGGGCGTCGACGCCACGACCATGGAGGCGATCGCCGACCGGGCCGGCGTCTCGATCGGTTCGGTCTACCGGTTCTTCGAGAACAAGAACGCGCTGAAGGCGACCCTGTCCGCCCGGTGGACCGCGCGGATTCGCGAGGTCCTCGATCCCGAGCACGCCGACGACGCCACCGTGGGCACCGCCGAGGACGTCGCCGACGGCACCGCTGGGGACGCCACCGCGGGCACCGCCACGGGGGAGGGCCTCGAGCCAGGCCCGGCACGCCCAGGCCGCCGCGAGCCGGACCCCGTCGATGCCGACCCGACGGCCGACATCGACGTCTCGGTCGACCACTTCATCACCGCGCTTCGCCGGGTCCTCGGCGAGATGCCGGGAGCCCGGGGGCTGCTCGCCACGGAGATGCGCGAGCCACTCGGCGAGACCAACGCGTGGACCGACTACCTGCAGCGCTACATCGCCCGGCACGCGCCCGACCTGCCCCCCGAGCGCCGGACCATCGCGGCCCACACGTACCAGACGATCACGTCCGCGATCATCCTCGCCGCCGTGAACGCGGGGCCGGCGCTCGACCGCCACCTCGACGAGGTGCGCACCGTCCTCGCCGGCTACACCCGGGAGCTCGCCCGGGAGTCGGCCGCGGTCCGCTCGCACCGGGACGGCACGGCCTCCGGCGCGAAGGCCTGAGACCTCGTCCCGCGTCGTCCCGCGTCGACCCGGCGCCGGCCGGGCGACCTCAGTCTGCCGCCTGGTAGGTCGCGAGCGCTGAGCGGCGGACGTCGTCGGGCAGTGCGCGCAGCGCGGTGAAGTCGCCCTTGAGGTAGGCGTCCAGGAACGCGGTCACCGACTGGTCGAGCGTCTGGCCGGCCCGGTCGTAGAACATCGTCGAATGCCCGGCGCCATGCAGGGTGACGAAGGAGCGCGGCCCGCGAAGGGTGTTGAAGATCTCGGCGCTCTTGGCCAGCGGCACCACCGCATCCTTGTCGCCGTGCACGATCAGCAGCGGGATCGGCGGGTTGTCGGCGAAGGTCCCCCTGAAGGGGGCGAGCGTCCCGGCAAGTGACACCACGGCCCTGACCCGTGGGTCCCGGCAGCACGACAGGTAGGCCGCCGCGAGCGTGGTCGCGGCGCCGAGCGAGTGGCCGGCGATCGCCAGGCAGCTCGCCTGGAGGTGTTCGGCCAGCGGCGTGCCCGCGGTGGTGCTCCACGTGCCCAGCGAGGTGATGACGAAGCTGACGTCGGCCGGCTGGTTCGGCAGGTCCAGGATCGTCGCGCCGGGACCGCTGGAGAGCGGGAAGGTCGGGGTCGCCACGACGTAGCCCTGACGGACGAGCGGTGCCGCGATGACGTCCGCCGCGACGGTCCCGTCCGCGAGCACTCCGTGGGACAGCACGACCAGGGGGAACCGGCCCGGCGCCGGTCCCGCTCCCGGGACGGCCGGGGCGTCCGGGGCGGCGCCGGCAGCCGGGACGATCGGGTAGCTCACGACGACCGGGATCGTGCGCTCGGGCTTGCCGGCCAGGCCACGGTCGGGCGCCGCGTCGGTAGGCCGGCTGTGGTCGACGAACGTGACCTGGGTCCGGCCGATGCCATAACCGCGCTGGGTAGCGGCGGCCGGGTCATCCGCCGGCAGGCATCCGTGGGGAGCGGCCGACGCCGTCGCCGCCGGCCGCGCCGATGGCGGCGAGCTGGCGGATGGCGACGAGCTGTCGGAACACGAGGTGAGCAGCCCAAGGCCCAGTCCAAGCCCCAGCCCGAGGGCGACGGCCCCGGCCACCCTGGGACCCGGTGAGACCCACCTGAGTGACCGGTTCATGCCGATGCCCCCTACCGCGTTCTGTGGCTCATTCCAGGTCCGTCGTTCTGCTGAGCTTTTCCCACCGCGTCAGGTCCGCGCGCAACAGTTCGTGGTGGGCGGCGATGCTGTCGACGGCATCGTTGCCCAGCGCCAGCCGTAGCGGTGGCTCGGGGCTGTCCAGCACCTCCAGGATCGCGCGGGCGGCCCTGCGCGGGTCGCCGGGCTGGGTGCCGTCCATGCCCTCGACGGCCGCGCGGGTCTGGCTGGTCGAGGCCGCGTACGCCTCGATCACCCGCGACCGGTGCATCCGTGCCCCGCCGAACTCGGTGCGCAACGCCCCGGGCTCCACGATCAGCACCCGGATGCCGAACGGCGCGACCTCCGCGGCCAGCGCCTCGGAGATGCCCTCGAGCGCGAACTTCGCCGCACAGTACGCCCCGAAACCCGGCATGGTCACCTGGCCGCCCATCGAGCTGACCTGAACGATCGTCCCACCGCGCTGCGCCCGCAGCTGCGGCAGGACGGCCTTGGTCACCGCGACGGCACCGAAGAACATGACGTCCATCAAGGCCCGCAGGTCCGTGAGGTCGAGCTCCTCGACGGCACCGACACTGCCGTGGCCGGCGTTGTTGACGACCACGTCCACGCGGCCGAACTCGGCCACCGTGCGCGCGACCGCGGCGGTCACCTGCTCCTCGTCGGTGACGTCCAACGGCGTGGTCCGCACCCGCTCCGCACCGGCGGCGACGAGATCGGCGAGCTGGTCCGGCTGTCGCGCGGTTGCCATCACCCGGTCGCCGGCTTCCAAGGCCGCCAATGCCAGCTCTCGGCCGAATCCCGCGGAACATCCGGTGATCAGCCAAACCCGGCCGGTCTTCGTCATCGTCGCTCGCATTCGTGTTCAGGTCGTCCGCGCGCCTCGTCGCGCACTGTCGCGTCTACCCTGCCTCGGAATGGCGGAACCGGGCCAACACGCGTTTCCTTCTGCGGTTACAGTCTGATTCTGTGACCGTGGAGCTGCGCCATCTGCGATATTTCGTCGCGGTCGCCGAGCACCTCAGTTTTACCCGCGCCGCGCGGCAGCTGCACGTCGCCCAGCAGTCGTTGTCGCAGCAGATCGGCGCGCTCGAAGGCGGTCTCGGGGTGCGTCTGTTCGACCGCGACACCCGTGGAACGCGGCTCACCGACGCGGGGGAGGCATTCCTGCCGGAGGCCCGCGCCGTGCTCGCCAGGGCCGAGGCCGCCGTCACCGTCGTGCGGCGCGCCGGCCGCGGCGAGATCGGCCACCTCGACCTGGCGTTCCTCGCCTCCACCGCCAACTACATGATGCCGCCGGTGGTGCGGGCCCTGCGGGAGCGTTTTCCCGGCATCGAGCTCACCACCCACAACGGGCAGATCGACGAGCTCGTCGCCGGGCTGCGCGACGGCCGGTTCGACGCGGCGTTCACCCGTCCGCCCCTCGTCGCCGACCTGGCCATCCGTACGCTCGCCACGGAACCGGTCTGCGCGGTCCTGCCCGTCGGCCACCCACTCGCCGACCGGGCCGAGCTCCACCTCGCGGACCTGGCCGACGAGAACTGGGTGCTGACACCGCGGGAGTCGTGGCCGCCCTGGCACGAGAAATACGACCGGGACTTCGCCGCCGCCGGCATCACGCCGAGGGTCGTCCAGCGAGCCAGCGGCGTGTCGAACCTGCTCGGGCTCGTCGCGGCCGGCGTCGGCGTGACCCGGCTTGCCCGCTCGGCGCGCAGCATCCGGCGCACCGGGGTGGTGTTCGTACCGCTCGCCGGGGACCGCGCCGAGACCGTAATCGCCTGGCTGCCCGCCCACGACCGGCCCGTGCGGCGAAACCTCCTGGACGTCGCCGCCGACCTCGCGGCGACGTCCGACCTCACGCGCTGGGGCTGAGCCGTGAATGCCAGCCCGGAATACGTAATGCGGTCGAGAAACGCGATGCGGGCGCGGCGCGGCGTGGCGCGCAGGTCGGTGGGTTCGGTCAGCCGGTCGGCCGGTCAGACCGAAACGCCGGTCCGGTCGACGAGTTCGAGGCTTCGCGTCCACAGGTCGGCCCGGGCCTGCTTGTCGTACGCCTGGCGGTTGGGTGCCGTGTCGCGAGTCCGGTCGAAGAAGCGGCCGGTGACGCCGGCGACCTCGGTGCTCGCGACGAGCCGGTGCGTGGCGGCGACGCCCTCGTCGATGCTGTCGATGTGGTGGCCGATCTCCGCCAGCACGATCTTGGTGGGCATGTAGGTCGCGGGGTGCAGGCTGTTGACGGTCACCTCGGCGGCGGGCAGCCGGTCGGCCAGCTCGAAGCCGGACATGATCTGGGCGAGCTTGCTCTGGCCGTAGGCGCGCGTGCCGCTGTAGCCGTGCTCGATCATCAGGTCGTCCAGGTCCAGCGGATGCTGGCCGATGGAGGCGACGTTGACGATGCGGGCGGGGGCGGACCGGCGCAGCAGCGCAAGCAGGTCGAGGGTGAGCAGGAACCCGGCCAGGTAGTTGACGGCGAAACGCAGCTCGTAGCCGTCGACGCTGGTCCGGCGGGTGCGTCCGTCGGGCTCGCCGGAGCCGATGCCCGCGTTGCTGACGAGGACGTCGAGCCGGTCGGTCGCCGCCCGCACGTCGGTGGCGAGCCGGCGCACCTGGGCCAGCTCGGCGAGATCGGCCTGGACGGTCGCGGGTCGCGGGCCGTGGTGGGTGGCGTGGATGTCGTCGGCGGTGTGCGCAAGCTTGTCGGGGTCGCGGCCGTGCAGGATCAGGGTGGCGCCCTCGGCGGCGAGCCGGTGCGCGAGCGCGCGGCCGAGACCGTCGGTCGCGCCGGTGATCAGGACGGTTCGCGGGTCGGTCATGTACTCCTCCTGGCTGCGGGGGTGAACCTGCCGATCGGGACGCGGATAGGAGAGATCGTGCGGCCGGCGGTGGCGTCGGTGCCGGCGGTGAGTCGACGGTCAGGACCCATACTCCGCCGTCGCGGGCGTCACCAACCTTGGGGAGCGACGACGGGGCCGAAGGAGGACCGTGGACGACCCGCATGTGCATGTCGAGTGGACCGTGCCGAACACCAGCGCCGAGGTGCGGGCGGTGACGGCGTCGGTGTTCGGGCTGGTCGGCGACGCGCCCCGCACGGTGCGCGCGGGATGTGGCGCCGAGGTGCCATACGCCGCGACGTCGCCGCACCCCGAACGCGTCACCTGCCTGCCGTGCCGAGATCACGCCCGCGACCGGCATCTTCGCTACGCCGCCACGATCGAGCAGTCGGCGCCGCTGCTCGGCGCCGACCAGGTCCAGGCCGCCCTCGCCGCCGCGCGCAGGCTGCGCGCGCTCGCCGACCGGTTCACCTGACCTGGTCCCCGCGACGTCAGACCTTGTAGCCGCCGTCGACGCTGATGACCTGGCCCGTGATGCCGCGCCCGTCGTGGCCGGCGAGCAGCACGGCCATTCCGGCCAGCTCGTCCGCCTCTAGGACCCGGTGCTGGAGGCTCTCGGACCTGGCTCGCTCCTCCTCCGCCTCGACGGAGGTCCTCCGGGCCCTGGCGATGCGCTCGAAGTCGAGCATCGACGTGTTCGTCCAGCCGGGGCAGAGCACGTTGGCGTTGATGCCGAACCGGGCGCCCGCCTTCGCGAGCTCCTTGGTGAATCCGACGAGACCGTGCTTCGCCGCGGTGTAAGGCACCGAGCCGCCGGTGTTCTTCGCCGCGCCCGAGCCGATGTTGATGATGCGCCCGAAGCCGCGGTCGCGCATCGACGGGAGGGCGGCGCTGGTCGCCCACCAGGCCGACGTCAGGTTGAGGACCAGGGTTCCCTCGAAGGCGTCGTCGTCGCCGGCGAACGGGTCGAGGTTGCCGGCGACGCGGCCTCCGACGTTGTTGACGAGGATGTCGACCCGGCCGAACCGGTCGAGTGCTTCACGGACGGGCCGCCGGGCGTCGTCGCGGTCCGACGCGTCGGCGACGACGGCCAGCCCCCGGTCGGCTCCGGCTCCGGGTCCGACCCCGGCCCGCGCGAGCGTGGCGTCGAGGTCGGCGCGGGTCCGGGAGGAGACCACGATCGTCGCCCCCTCGGCCGCGTAACGGACCGCGATGGCCTGGCCGATGCCCCGGCCGCCGCCGGTGATGACAGCGACCTTGCCGTTGAGGGTCATGCGCGGTAGCCGCCGTGCTCGGCCCAGAATGCCTGCCAGCTGTTCTCCGCGTAGGGCACGGTGCCGACGCCGTCGTGGTGCTTCGGCCATTCGGCGGCCCGCTGGTGCAGTGGCCGTTCGGCGGTCTCGATGCCGAACCACAGCTCGTGGCGGCGGGAGGCGAACTTCCACTCCCCGTCGACCCGCCGGTAGCGGTCGCGGTACAGGATCGCCTGCTCGACGAACCGCCCCGGCTGGGCGCCATCGCGGGGCTCGATGTACCCGCGGCAGTAGACCAGCCCGTGCGCCCTGTCGTCGTCGTCGAAGTCGATCAGGTGGTTCCCGACGAGGAGGATCGTCACCCCCACCGCGCCCATGCTCTGCTGGAATCGCGACCGCCACGCCGCCGGACCGCGTCCGTCGCCGGTGTTGGCCTCGGGGGCGAACAGCTCGGCGGCCGCGTCCAGGTCACGGCTGTCGAGGCCCCAGGCGTAGCGGTAGGCGAGTTGGCGGATCTCGTCGCGGTCGGCGGCCCGCCGCAGGCGGCCGAGTTCCTTCTCCGTGAGCTCTGTGAGCGGCATCCGGCTCCCTCGGCCTCCTGGCCCCGGCGCCCCGACCGCGGCTTCCCTGGCGCGCGACGTCGGCGCCAGATCGAAGATCTATAGATAATATATACACTATGCTTGCTCGTTGGCGCGGATCCGATCCTGAGTGAGCGCCGGCCGCCAGTTCCCGCCCGCCGTGAGGAGCAGACAGACGTGTCCATTGGTCTCGACGACGACCACGCGGCGCTTGCCGACTCCGTCCGGGGCTTCGTCGCCCGGCACGCACCGTCCGAGCGGGTGCGGGCCGGTCTGGCGGACTGGCCGGGCGGTGCGGCGCCGGACTACTGGCGCGACGTCACCGAGCAGGGGCTGACCTCGCTGCACCTGCCGGAGGAGCTGGACGGCGCCGGCGCGGGGGCCGTCGCGCTCGCGGTCGTCGTCGAGGAGACCGCCCGCGGCCTGCTCCCAGGGCCGCTGCTGCCCAGCCTGCTGACCAGCTCGGTGCTCGCGCGGTACGGCGGCGACGAGCTGCGCAAGCGCGTACTGCCAGCCCTGGCGGCCGGCGCCACGGCGGCCACCGCGCTGTCCACCCACGGCCTGACGGCCTCGGTCGACGCCGATGGCGGCTACCGGGTCAGCGGGTCCACGGTGCCGGTGCTCGGCGCCCCCCGCGCGACGCTGCTGCTCCTCGGCGCCGCCACCCCCGACGGCGGCGAGCTGTGGTTCACCGCCGAGCCAGGTCCCGGGGTCGAGGTGGTCGCGGGCGCGCCGGTCGACCACACGCGCGCCGTCGGGACGGTCACCCTGACCGATCTCGCCGTCGGCCAGGAGAGCGTGGTCGCGGCCGGCGCCGGCCAGGTCCGCGCGGTGGCCGCGGTGCTGTTCGCGGCCGAGGCGGTCGGGCTGGCGCGGTGGTGCGTGTCGACCGGCGTGGACTACGTGAAGGTCCGCGAGCAGTTCGGCCGGCCGGTGGGATCGTTCCAGGCCATCAAGCACAAGTGCGCCCGGCTGTTCGTCGACGTCGAGACGATGTCGGCGGCGGCGTGGGACGCCGCGCGGGCGCTGGACGAGAACGACGAACAGCTGGCGGTGGCCGCCGCGGGCGCGGCCGTGGCCTGCCTGCCCCGGGCGACGGAGATCGGGCTGGAGACGATCACGCTGCTCGGCGGGATCGGCTACACGTGGGAGCACGACGCGCACCTCTACTGGCGCCGGGCGATGACGCTGGAGAGTCTGCTGGGCCCGGCCGCCGACTGGGAGCACCGGCTCGGCGAGCTGGTCGCGGGCACGAGCCGCGACTTCGACATCGACCTCTCCGGCGCCGACCCCGCCTTCGGGGAGCGCGTCGCCGGCGTGCTCGCCGAGGTGGCCGCACTGCCGGCGGACGGGCCGGCGCGGCGCGAGCGGCTCGTCGCCGAGGGCCTGGTGGTGCCGCACTACCCGAGGCCCTACGGCATCGCGGCGAGCCCGATCGAGCAGCTGGTGATCCAGCGGGAGTACGAGCGGTCCGGAGTGGCGCAGCCGAGGCTGATCATCGGTGACTGGGCGCTGCCGACCATCCTCGCGCACGGCACCGACGAGCAGAAGGAGGCGTTCGTGCCGCCGACCCTGCGCGGCGAGCTCGTCTGGTGCCAGCTGTTCAGCGAGCCAGGCGCCGGCTCCGACCTCGCCTCGCTGTCCACCCGGGCGCAGAAGGTCGACGGCGGCTGGCGGCTGAACGGGCAGAAGGTGTGGACGTCCAACGCCCACGAGGCGCACTTCGGTATCTGCCTGGCCCGGACCGACCCGGCGGCACCGAAGCACAAGGGCATCTCCTACTTCCTCGTCGACATGACCTCGCCGGGCCTGGAGGTCCGCCCGCTGCGGGAGGCGAACGGCGGCTACCTGTTCAACGAGGTCTTCTTCAACGACGTGTTCGTCCCCGACGACCGGCTCGTCGGCGAGGTCAACCAGGGCTGGGGACTGGCCCGCACGACGCTGGGCAACGAGCGGGTCAGCATCAGCGGCATGCAGCACATCCCGACCGACCTGCTCGACCTGGCCGCCTCCGGCACGCTCGCCGCCGCGCCGCGCGACGTCACGCGCGAGGTCGGCCTGACGTTCGCCGCCGCGCACACGCTGGCCGCGCTCGCCCTGCGCACCACCCTGCGCAGCCTGTCCGGCCTGCGGCCCGGCGCCCAGGCGAGCGTGTCCAAGGTCGCCTCCGGCGTCCTCGTGACCCGGATCGCCGAACGGGCGATGCGCTGGCTCGGCCCCGCCGCCGCGGCCGCCGACGGTCCCGGCGGCCAGCGCACCCAGCGTTACCTGACCGTCCCGCCGCAACTGATCGGCGGCGGCACCGTCGAGATCCAGCTCAACGTCATCGCTGAGCGCATCCTCGGCCTGCCCCGCGGCTGAGTCGTCGGGGCCCGCCCCCGCGGCTCGGCGCCGGGTCAGCATGGCGGGTCGGCGTGACGGGTCGGCCTGAGAGGTCAGCCCGGATCGCCCGGCGCGTCGCGCGCGCCGGGCATCCGCCGCCGGGTCGTCAAGAGTTCGTACGCGGGGCGCAGCGCCTCGCGCAGGTCACCGAACGGTTCCACCACCAGCGGACCGCACAGTTCCAGCAGGATGTCGGGGCGCGCGGCCGGCACGCGCTGATCAGGCGGGGCGCCCTGGCGGCCCGCGGGGGACGGCGACGACCAGAACGGGGAGAGGGAGCTGGGCAGCGGCTCCCCGCCCCCGCCCCCGCCCCCGTCTGCCTGGGCCGCCGTCGTCGGGACGCGCGGCGGGCCGGGTGCCGCCTGGGACCAGCCCGGTCCCGCCGGCCAGGAGTAGGCGCGCGGGCCACTTCCTGAGGGTGTGCCGCTTCCCGAGGGGGAGGCGACGCGTGGGCGCAGGCGGCGGATCTCGCCGAGAAGGGCGTCGCGCTCCCGGCCGCGCAGCGCGAGGAGCGCGAACGGGTCGAGGTCGATCGTGTCGGCGAGCTGGTGGCAGGCCGCCACGAGGTGCGCGCACGGCCGGTGCCAGTCGGCGCACGTGCAGTCCATCGCCAGGTCGTCGGCACGGGTGGGGAAGAGCGAGAGCCCGAGCCCCGCGAACGTCTCCGTGAGGTCCGTGGGCATCGAGCCGGCCAGCAGCGTGGCGGCGTACCGGGCCTCGGCCGCGAGCGCGTCCTCGATGCGGCCCCAGTCGGCGTCGCCGAACGTCCGGACGGCGAGCCGGGCCTTGTGCAGGTCCTCTCCCGGGTCGCGGACCATCGCGACGACGAGGTTGCCGGATCGCCGCACGTGCAGCACGGCCTCGGTGCGCACCAGGGCGCGGCCGGCCCGCAGCGGCTCCGGCAGCGTCATGCCCTCGACCAGCGCGAGGAACTGGGACGACCACCACGCCCGCCCGCGCCGCTGGCCGCGTCCCCCGTCTTCGCCGCGGCTCCGGTCGCCGCCGCGGTCAGGGGTGCCTCCGCCGCCGTCCGGGTCGGTCATTGGACGGCCTCGGGAGCGAGCGCGACGAGGTCCAGCAGCTCGTCGGTGGACAGCGAGGCGAGCCAGCTCTCGCCGCCGCCGACGATGGTCCGGGCCAGCGCCGCCTTGTCCGCGAGGATCCGGTCGATGCGCTCCTCGAGCGTGCCCATGCACAGCAGTGTCTGGACCCACACGTCGCGCCGCTGCCCGATGCGGTAGGCGCGGTCCGTCGCCTGCGTCTCCACCGCCGGGTTCCACCAGCGGTCGATGTGGATGACGTGGTTCGCCGCGGTCAGGTTCACGCCGGTGCCGCCGGCCTTGAGGGAGAGCAGGAACACGCCCGGTTCCCGCCGGGTCTGGAAGCGCTCGATGAGCGCGTCCCGCTCGGCCGCCCGCAGGCCGCCGTGCAGGAACGGCACCTCGACACCGAGCCGGGTGGCCAGGTACGGCGCGAGCATGGCGCCGAAGCGGGCGAACTGGGTGAAGCAGAGAGCGCGCTCGCCGCCCGCGACGACCTGGGCGAGCAGCTCCTCCAACCGGGCGAGCTTGCCGGACCGTCCCGCCAGCGCCGAGGAGTCCCCGAGCAGGTGGGCCGGGTGGTTGCAGACCTGCTTGAGCCTCGTCATCGCCGCGAGCACGACGCCGTTGCGTCGTACCGGTGACGAGGCGTCCCGCAGCCGCGCCATCATGTCGTCGACGACCGCCCGGTACAGCGACGCCTGCTCCGCCGTCAGCGTGCACAGCTGGCGCAACTCCACCTTCGCCGGCAGGTCACGCAGCACCGACGGGTCGGTCTTGACCCGGCGCAGCACGACCGGGCGGATCCGCCGGCGCAGCCGGGCGGTCGCGTCGGCGTCGCCGTAGCGCTCGATCGGCACCGCGTAGCGGGCGCGGAACGAGCTGGCCGAGCCGAGCAGGCCCGGGTTGACCGCGTGCATGATCGACCAGAGGTCGCCGAGCCGGTTCTCCACCGGGGTGCCGGTCAGCGCGACCCGGTGGCGGGCGGTCAGCCGGCGCACGGCGCGGGCCTGGGCGGTCGCGGCGTTCTTGATCTGCTGCGCCTCGTCGAGGACGAGCCGGTCCCAGGTGACCGGGCGGAACTCGTCGACGTCGCGGGCGAGCTGCGTGTAGGTCGTGAGGACCAGGTCGTGCCCGGCGGCGGCCTCGGCCACCGCCACGGTCCGCTGCTGGCTGGCCGCGTGGTGGACGTGCACCCGCAGGCCGGGCGTGACCTGCTCCGCCTCGCGCAGCCAGTTCCCGAGCACCGAGACCGGGCAGACGACGAGGGTTGGTCCGCGGCTGGCGGCGCCTCGGGTCGCGCCTCGGGTGAGCAGCTCCAGCGCCAGGACCTGGATGGTCTTGCCCAGGCCCATGTCGTCGGCGAGGACCGCGCCGACGCCGAGCCGGTCGAGCAGAGCGAGCCAGGCGAGCCCGTGCGCCTGGTAGGGACGCAGCCGCACGCCGAGGCCGGCGGGCGGCTCTACCAGCGGCGGCCTGTCATCCGGCGACCTGTCACCCGGCGACGCTCCACCAGGCTGGCGGCCGGTGCCGGCGAGCAGCGCGCCCAGCCAGCCGTCCGCCGCCACCTCCACCTCCGCGCCGGAGACGTCGCCTCCGCCTTCGTGGGGGTGCAGGCCGGTGTAGGCGAGGACGTCTCGGACGGTCATCTGGCCGCCGGCGGACTGCCGGGCGAGGTCGAGTCCGGCCAGCGCGCCCGGGTCCACCCGGGTCCAGCGGCCCCGGACCTTGACGAGCTCGGCCTTGGCCGCCGCGAGGCTCTCCAGCTCGGCGCGGCTGAGCTCGACGTCGCCCAGGCTGACGGACCACCGGAAGTCGACGATCTGGCCGAGGTCCGTCGTGAGGTCACGAAGGATCGGCGTCACCGGGTTCACCGCGCGCACGGCGAGCCGGGGGGTGGGGCGGACCGGCCGCGTCCACCAGGACGGCACGAGCACCCCGAAGCCCTCCTGCTCCAGGTCGCCGGCGAGGCCGAGGAACTCCCGGGCATGGTCGAGGGACAGGTCGAGTCCGGTCGGTCGGGCCTCGCGCAGGGCCCGGCCCAGCTCCGGCCACACGGCGACGGCCCGCCCGAGCCCGGCGAGCAGCGACTCCTCGGCGTCGGTGGTCCACGCCGCGGGCCCGGCGGGCCGGCGGCCCCAGACCTGTCCGGCGGGCACCTGGACACCGGGGTCGTCGACGGCCTGGAGCAGGAAGTCGACCCGCCAGGCGTCGTCGTCGCCCGGAGCCGTCCTCGACAGGGCGCCCGGCTCGCCCAGCCGGAAGCACACCCGTGCCGGCCACGCCCGCGTCCCGCCCGAGCTCCACGTCCCGACCTTCTCGGCGAGCTCACCGACCGCGGCGTCGACCGCGGCACCGGCACTGGTACCAGCACCGGTGGCGCCGTTGGCCGCGCCGCCGCCGGGGGTGAGGCGCGGGTCGCCGCCGAGGGCGCGCAACCAGCCGGCCGTCGCGGCGCCGAGAGGCGACCGCCGTGGTCCCGGGGCCTTCGGCGTATGACGGGCCTGGCGCAGCCGGCCGCGGGCGTGGGCGTCCACCAGATCGTCGAGCGCGGCGTCGAGGGTCGCGGTCGGGTCGTTCCCGGCGGTGGCGCCGGCGCCGACGGCCCGGAACGCCGGGGGCATGGCGGCGGCCAGCTCGTCGAACCGTCCGGCGTCCGGCCCGGTGAGGACCGGCCGCCAGCGCGCCAGTGGCCCGGCGCCGTCCCACCCGACCGCGGGAAGGACCCGGCCACGGTCGACCAGGTCCGCCGCGAACGCGTCGACCGCCAGCAGGAACTGGGCGGAGGCCCCGAGCTGGAGCGCCTCGCCCGGCCCCCGCGCCGCGCCGAACGCCAGCGGAGCATCCGGGCGGACCGTGTAGACCAGCCATGGCCGAAGCGCTGGCCCGTGGTCGGCCGCCCCGGCCCCGTCAGGCGCGGGACCGGCGTCGGCCGCGCGGGTCGCCCCGGCCACCGTGGCCGCCCCGGCGGCGAGGTCCGGCGACGCCAGCGGTCCCGTGGCCGTGCTCGGCAGCAGCATGGTGAGCTGCCCCGCCGCGGCTGGTCCGCCGGTGGCGAGCGGGGCCAGCTCCGAAGGCAGGGCCGCGAAGGGATGGAGCGCCGGGGAGCCGTCGGTTTCTCGCGGCGCCTGACCCCACCGTCGCGTGTCCTCGGCCCACAGCCAGATCCC
The DNA here is from genome assembly GCF_000235425.2 of Pseudofrankia saprophytica. Taxonomy (NCBI): domain Bacteria; kingdom Bacillati; phylum Actinomycetota; class Actinomycetes; order Frankiales; family Frankiaceae; genus Pseudofrankia; species Pseudofrankia saprophytica. Next base: position 1,476,020 of record NZ_KI912267.1, on the reverse strand, counting down.
GCCTACGGTCGCGCAGGCGCCGTGCACGACCAGCATCGACCCTCCCAGGGGCCGTTACCCGGGCTCGGGCATCGCCACAGGACTCGCCCGCCAGCTTACGTAGGCAGCAACTCGCCGGCTTCCTCGTGGTCGGAGCGGGACGGCTGCCGCGGCAGGGTGAACCAGACGGTCTTACCGTCGCCGGCCAGCGGCGCCGCGCCCCAGTCCTGCGCGAGCGCGTCGACCAGGTGGAGGCCTCGGCCGCCGAGCGCGCCGCTGTCCGCCTGCTGTGCGCGCGGAATACGGCTGTCGGGGTCCTTGACGCCGATCCAGAGTTGAAGGTCGGAGGCTCGGATCTCGACGGTCGGATGGCCTCGGCCGTGCAGGACGGCATTGGTGACGAGTTCGCTCGTCAGCAGGAGGGCGACGTCGACGAGTTCCCCTTCGACGCCGACGTGGTTCAGCAGCGGGGCGAGCCGCCGCCGGGCCTGCCGAGAGGAGTGCGTCGCCGCCGGCAGAGTAAAGCGCCCTATCAGACGACCCTGCGAGGTCTCCGGCGGCGTGGTCATGCAAGTGGCATGCGCGGAGCCGGTGTGCTTCAAACCAGCGGAGCCGGCCGGACCGGCCCGGCCCAGCCAGGTCCGAAGTATGGATGCCCGACCCGGTTGAAAGCAGGGTGCATGGCTGGTCGCGCGCCGGGAGCACCCATGGCTGGGCGTCACGGACTTTTGGTCGGTGCTTATGGCAATGAAGGGCCCGGCGGCTGAAAAGGCGGCGCGGTGAGTCGGTCCTGGCCGTGTGGGGTGTGTGTAGCGGCCTTTCGGGGACGAACCACCTAGGTGGGGCGAATCGGCGAAAGGAACGGCACCGTGACGACACTCGAGGACGCGTCCGCGCCGGGCACCGGACCGCTGCCGGTGAGAAGGACGAGCGCGGTGCCGGCCGAGCGCCCCGCGGAGCCGAACAGCGTCAAACCCCCTGCTCCTCGGCGGGCCGGTCCGGTCACCGAGCCCGACGCATCCAGCGGTCTCGCCGGGACGGACACGCCCGGGGGCGCCGGTGTCGAAGCCGCGCGAGCCTGTGCCCTCGAGGTGCTGCGTTCCAACGACGGCGGGAAGTTCACTCGGCCGTCGGGGCGGCTGTATCCACATCAGTGGCTGTGGGACAGCTGTTTTGTCGCCATCGGCCTGCGCCATGTGGACGTGGACCGGGCCGCCGACGAGGTGAGGTCGCTGTTCGCCGGGCAGTGGCCGAGTGGGATGTTGCCGCACATCAGGTTCTGCCCGGCCGGAGGTGAGCCGTACCACGCGGACCCGGGGCTGTGGCGGGTGCGGAGCGTGGTCGAGGCGCCGCCGGTGACGGAGACCAGTGGGGTCACCCAGCCGCCGCTGGTGGCGGAGGCGGTCGCCCGCGTCGGCGAGGCCATGCCGGCGCGGCCGCGGCTCGCCTTCTACCGGCAGGTGCTGCCTGGTCTGATCGCCTATCACGAGTGGCTCTACCGGGAACGCGACCCCGAGAACACCGGCCTGATCGCGGTCGTGCATCCGTGGGAGTCAGGCATGGATGACACACCACCGTGGTCGGACGCCGTCCGGCACCTCATGCCCGCGAGGGTGCGCGCCGCCAAGAACGCGGGAGCGGCCGACGTGCTCGACGGCCTTCGCCGCGACAACAAGGCGGTACCCGCCGGAGAACGGATCGCGGCGGACGAGCTGTTCACCCTCTACGAGCTCACCGGCCGGCTGCGGGCGGCGCGATACCAGTTCGACGAGCTCCGGACGGCTGGCCTGCCGCTGATCCGAGATGTGGGGTTCAACGCGGTGCTGGTGCGGGCCAACCGCCAGCTCGAGATGGTCGCGGCCGACACCGGGCAGGAGCTTCCCCCGACGCTTCGCCGGGCGATGCGCACCACCCGGGACGCGTTCAGGAACATGCTGGTCGACGGGTTCCCACGGCACCAGGACGCCCGCACCGGGCGGTCGCTGCCGGACGACACGGTGGCGGGTTTCCTCGCCCTTTACGCCGGCGGGCTGCCGCCCGAGGAGGCCGCCCGCCTCGCCGGGCAGCTCTTCGGCCCCCGCTGGACCGGGCGGTACGGCCCGGCCAGCCTGGCCTTCGACGCTCCCGCCTTCGACCCGGGCCGGTACTGGCGGGGACCGGTGTGGCCCATGGTGAACTGGCTGCTCGTCGACGGGCTGACCAGGGCGGGCCGGGTCGCCGAGGCGCGGCGGCTGCGGGAGGAGACCATCGAGCTGGTCACCCGCTCCGGAAAGCCCTACGAGTACTACTCGCCCGTCGACGGCGGTGGCCACGGCGCGCCCGACTTCGCGCCCACCGCCGCGGTGTTCCTCGACATGATCCACGCCGAATGACACGCCCTTCGCCGGATGACACGTCCACCCCGACGCTTCGAGCGGAGCGTCGTCGAAGCGGGGGTCGGCGAAGCGGCGGGACGTGAAGGATCTACTCCGCCGGTGCTGTAGTCATGATCCCCAGGCTGCCTGCTCGGGGGGTCCTAAATCCGGTCATCACCCCGTGTTCCTGGCATCGGCACGGGTATCCAACGCGCGTCGATGCATCCACCGCCCGTCGATCCGCCGGACCAGGCGGCAGCGAGGAGGTTCACCGTGGCGCTCAGCTGGAAGTGGCTTGTGGTCGACTGCGTCGACCCGGTCCAGGTCGCCCGGTTCTGGGCCGACGTCTTCGGCGTCCGCGCGGAGGCCGACCAGGACGACGGCGAGTGGATCGTCGTCTCGCCGGACAGCTCGGTGAAGCTGCTGTTCGTCCCGGTGCCCGAGGCCAAGACGGTCAAGAACCGGCTGCACCTTGACCTGACGCCGTCCTCGCCCGACGAACAGCAGGCCGAGGTCGAGCGGCTGGTGGCGCTCGGCGCCACCCGAGCGGACGTCGGGCAGACGGGCGAGGAGTCGTGGGTGGTGCTCGCGGACCCGGCTGGCAACGAGTTCTGCGTCCTGAGCGGCAAAGCCTGAACAGGCAGACGAGATTCGCCTCTGGATCTCTGGATCGGATCCCAAAGATCAGAGTCAGGCGGTCGCCGTCGTCTCGACCCGCTTCGCGCGGCGTGGACGTGAACGGCGGGGCTGGCTGCCGAGATCGTGCGAACGCTGCGGGGCGGCGCCCGCGGCGACGGCGTCGAGATCGGCATTGATGTTTTCCGCGATCAGCCCGAGCAGATGCCGCCGGTCTCCTTCGTCGATACCAAGCAGCAGACTGTCCACGAGGCTCATACCGGAACTCCCTTGTCCTGGGCCGCGGGACGATCCGGCAACCTGCCTCTCATCTACCCTGTTGACTAGATCGCCACACTTAATCGCCCATTTCCGGCGCCTGTGGGGCCGCTCAGGATGCTCGCCGCGCGGGTCGCGATCAGGCGAGGAAACCACCCAGGGCGTCGACGACCGCCGCCGGGTTCTCCTCCGCCATGTGGTGGCCCGAGTCGATGGGCAGGCCACGGAGGGTCGTTGCCCACGGCCGCCAGATCGCGACAGGGTCACCATAAAGTTCTTCCAGATCATCGCGGGTCGACCACAGCAGCAAAGTTGGGCATTGGACGGTGCGGCCGGCACTCCGGTCGGCCTCCTCGTGTTCCCGGTCGACTCCGAGGCCGGCCCGGTAGTCCTCCACCATCGCCCGAACGGTCGCCGGGTCGTGGCTCGCGGTGTGGAACTCCCGATGGTTCGCCCGGCCCATGGCCTCCGGGTCGCTGGTGTACCAGGTGTCGGGGTCGGCCAGGATGGCTCGTTCCGGCTTGTCGGGCTGGGCGAGGAAGAACCCAGTGGTACCAGCGGCGCGCGAACGTCGCGTCGCACCGGGCGAGCGCCTCGCTGATGGGCACGCCATCCATGACCACGAGCCGGTCGACATCGGCCTACGGCCTGTTACCTGGAGGGCTGGTCGATCTACCTGGAGGACTGGTCGATCATTCCCAGGGAGCCTCGTCGCCCATCTTCTTGTAGTACTTGGCCAGGTGGTTCTTGACTCGGGTGATGTCGGTGTCGGGGAGGTCGACGCCGCCGCGCGAGCCCTGCATGACCGCCGCCGCGGCCATCACCCCCCGCGGAACGACTGTCAGTTCGCCGTCGATCACGTCGGCGATGAGCAGCTTGTAGCCGGTGAACTCGTCTTTCTTGTCCCGGTCGTACCAGACGTGTGCCTCGCGGTACTTGCCGTTCGGGGCGTCCTGGGCCTGCGCCCACCGCCGGACCCGCTTCTCGGCCGCGGCGCCGTTCCAGGCACGCTTCCGGTCGGCAAGGGGAAGGTCGTGGAAGGTCGTGACAGACATGCGGGCCTCCTCGTCGTCCGCTGGCGATCGTTCTGCGTTGACCATTTCCCCAGTCCGGCCGCGCAACACCACCGGTTCGCGGCGTCCGGGCCGAGCTGGCCGCCGGGCCGGCGATGATCAACGCGTCGGCGTCCGGGCTCAGGGGGACTCCAGGCGGCTGGCGCAGAGCTGGCGCAGGGTCAGGGCGTTGCGGACGGCGTGACCGTGGCCGTCGTTGTTGAAGTAGGCGTAGACGTCGAGGCCGCTTCGGTGCCATTCGAGGAGCCGGTCGCTCCACCACCGCAGGTCGTCGTCGCTGTACGAACCGGAGTAGAGAGCGCCGTGGTCGGGTCCGTGTAGTCGGACGTAGACGAACGACGCCGTGGCTCGTAGGACGCACGGCAGGTTGGCGCCGCTCATGACGCAGTAGGCCGCCTGATGACGTTCGAGCAACCGGTAGACGGGTTCGGTCTGCCAGCTCTCGTGGCGTAGTTCCACGGCCATCCGCAGCCACGACGGAACACCTGCGAGGAAATACTCCAGGCGGGCGTCGTCCCTGCTCTGGCGGACGTCCAACTGGGTCAGGACCACCGCCCGGCGCTCGCCCAGCTCATGCCAGCCGCGGGCGATCCGCTCGGTCCAGGCCTCCGGGCCGTAAAGGCGCTTCGCGTGGGTAAGCCCGCGTGGCGCTTTCACCGACATGGCGAAACCGGTGGGCAGTCGCCGGCGCCAGGAGGCGAAGCTGGCGTCCGTCGGCCACCGGTAGAAGCTGGCGTTCAGCTCGACGGTGTCGAAATGGCGGGCATAGATCGCCAGCCGGTCCCGAGTGGGCGTTCCGGGCGGGTAGAGCACGCCCTCCCAGTGGTCGTAGCTCCAGCCCGACGTCCCGATGTACAGGCTCGCCACGGCACCACCCTGATCACGAACGGACGGACATCACGCGGACTGACATCACGCGGTCAGCCTGCTTGGCGTAGGAGCCGGCCGATCGGGGAGGCGCCGAGGTGGCCAGCACCACCCGGGCACCGCGGCGGCGCAGTTGTCGCAGCAGGTCGCGGGCACCCGGCAGCGGCCGCATCAGGCCGAAGAAGGCCGCGTAGTGCTCGGTGTGGGCCGCTTGCAGCACATCGTCGCGGTCACGGACGCGATGGGGCAGCATCGCGTCGAGCATCTGGTCGGAACCCATGCCGATCCGGCGGTGCAGGTCGGTGACCGTCACCGGATGCCCCTCCTGCCGGAACGCCCGATACCAGGCGAGGGCATGGAAGTAGTTCGTGTCGACGAGCGTCCCGTCGATGTCGAGCAATACCGCGACCGAATCACCCACGTCCGCCTCGGTACCCCCGTACGGGCTCGCCCATGCGGGCCACCGCCCCGAGCCTCGGCCGGGCGGGTCGGGCCGAAACGCGGGCTCCCGGATTCGCCGGCGGCCAGCTGGGGAAGGCGATCGGCGGGAACGACGAAGCCCAGCCGACGAAGGAGGACCGCTGTGAAGGTCGGGTACAGGCTGGCGACCGACACCTTCGGCCCAGCCAAGATCATCAGGCGGGAGGTCCTGGTGAGCGCGGGGCCCGATCCCGACGGTCTGCTCGCCTTCTTCGCCGCCGCCCCGTCGACGTCGCCGCGCGTCCTCACCCCGTCCGCGCAAGCGGCCTGAGGCGGCGGCCGTGGTCGTACCCGTGCCGGCACCCGCGATCGCGCCGGTGCCGGCGGAGCTGGCCGCAGCCTGCGCCGACGCGAACCTGTGGCCGCTGCCCCGCGCCGGGCGGACCCGAGCCCGCTGGTCGGCGCTGGCCGCGCTGGCCGAACGCGACCTGGTGCTCGCCCGGCTGGTCGAGGCGCACGCGGACGCGGTGGCCATCCTGGCCGAGCTCGGCGTCGGTCCGGTCCCGGTCGGCTCGCGCTGGGGGGTGTGGGCGGCCGAGGGGCCGGGCCAGCCGCTGGCCGCGCGGCCGAACCCGGACGGTGGGTGGGTGCTGGACGGGACGAAGCGGTGGTGCTCCGGCGCGACGCTGCTCACCCACGCCCTGGTCACGGCCCGAGCGACCGACGACGGTCGCCGGCTCTTCGCCGTCGCGCTCGACGCACCGGGGGTGACGGCTGGGCCGGACGCCTGGGCGGCGGCGGGGATGAAGGGTGCCGACACCCGCGCGGTCACCTTCGCCGGAACGCCCGCCCATCCCGTCGGAGGGTGCGGCGACTACCTGCGCCGGCCCGGCTTCTGGGCCGGCGGCATCGGGGTCGCCGCCTGCTGGTACGGCGGCGCGGTGGCCGTGGCCGGCCCGCTGCGTTCGGCGGTGGCCGCCGGCCGGGACGACCCGCACGCCGCGGCCCATCTCGGCGCGGTCGAGGTCGCGCTCGGCGCCTGCGCCGACGTGCTGCGGACGGCCGCCGACCGGCTCGACACCGACGTCCTCGACGCCGGCGGGCCGCACGCCAACGGTCTCCACGCCGACGGGCCCGCACCCGACCGGCTCGACGCCGCCGGCGCCACCGACCGGGCCCGGCTCGCCCGCCGGGTCCGCGCCACGGTGGCCCAGGCGGCGAGCGACGTGATCGTCCGGGTGGGCCGGGCACTGGGACCCGCGCCCTTGGTCGGCGACCCCGAGCATGCCCGCCGGGTGGCCGACCTGGAGGTCTACATCCGCCAGGACCACGCCGAACGCGACCTGGCCGCGCTCGGCGCCGACGTGGCCACCCTTCCCGGCGACTGGTCGCTGTGACCGCCAGCCTGCCGCACAGCCACGTCGTCCAGGACCTGAACGGGCCGGGCACCTCCGAGGCGACCTGGGCCGACGCCGGCCTGCCCGGCCGCCTCCCGACCGTCGCCCCGGCGTCGTTGCGCCCCGCGCCCCCGGGCCGGGTCGTGGTCGTCGCCCCACACCCGGACGACGAGACGCTCGGCGTCGGCGGAACGCTCGCCCTGCTGGCCGCGCTCGCGGTGCCCGTCGTCGTCGTCGCGGTGACCGACGGCGAGGCGAGCCATCCCGGCCGGGCCGACGAGCTGCGACGGATCCGGGTGGCCGAACGGGCCGAGGCGCTGCGCCGGCTCGGCCTCGCCGGCACCGAGGTGCACCGGCTGGGCCTCCCGGACGGCGGGGTGAGCGCCACCGCGGTGGCGGCCCGGCTCCGGCCGCTGGTCACCGCGGCCGACCTCGTGCTGGCGCCGTGGCGGCGCGACGGCCACCCCGACCACGACGCCTGCGGCACGGCGGCCACCGCCCTGGTCCCGCCCGACCGGCTGCGGTCCTACCTGATCTGGGCCTGGCACTGGGCCAGCCCGGCCGACGTGCCGTGGGAACGCGCGCTGCGAGTCCCGCTGGGCGCGACGGCGGCCGCGGCGAAGCGCGCGGCGACCCGGGCCTTCGTGTCCCAGCTCGAAGGCGACAGGCCGATCCTGGCGCCGGCCACCCTGGCCCGGCTGCTGCGCTGCGACGAGGTGCTGCTGAGGGAGCCCCGATGACCGTTCCCGGCTCCTACTTCGACCGGCTCTACGCCGCGTCGGACGATCCCTGGGGCTTCCGCGACCGCTGGTACGAGCGGCGCAAACGCGCGCTGACGATGGCGCTGCTGCCCGACGCCCGGTACCGGACCGCCTACGAGCCCGGCTGCTCCATCGGCCTGCTGACCGTCGAGCTGGCCGGGTGCTGCGACCGGCTCCTGGCCACCGACATCGCCCCGGCCGCCGTGGCGGCGGCCCGCGACCGGACCCGGGGCCTGCCGCACGTCGACGTCCGGGTCGCGGCGCTGCCCGACGACTGGCCGCCCGGCCGCCACGACCTGGTCGTCCTGTCAGAACTGGGCTACTACCTGGACCGCCCCGACGCGGCCGAGCTCGCCCGCCGCGCCGCCGGCGCCGCCGGCACGCTGCTCGCCGTCCACTGGCGGCCCGACGTCGGCGACTACCCGCTGGGCGGCGACGAGGTCCACGACCTGCTCGCCACCGCGGCCCGGACGGCCGGGCTCACCCACCTCGCCCACCACCGGGACGACGACCTCGTCGCCGACGTGTGGTCCACCGACCCGCGCTCTGTGGCGACCCGGACGGGCCTGCGGTGACCACGGACGTCGAATGGATGGGCGTCGTCGTCCCCGCCCATGACGAGCAGGCCCTGATCGGCGGCTGCCTGGACGCGCTGGCCGTCGCCATCTCGTACCCCGACCTGGCCGGCATACCGGTCGACGTCCTCGTCGTGACCGACGCCTGCGCGGACGCCACCGCGGCCCGGTGCCGGGCTCGCGGCGTGCGCACGCTGGACGTGCGGGACCGCAACGTCGGTCGAGCGAGGGCCGCGGGGTTCGCGGCCCTGCTCGCCGGGGCCCCGAACGGCGCCGCGTCCGGGCGCTGGCTCGCGACCACCGACGCCGACAGCCGGGTGGCCCCGGACTGGCTGGCCGCCCAGGTCCGCCTCGCCGGCCGTGGGGCAGACGCCACCTTCGGGGTCGTCGACGTCGAGGACTGGAACGGTTGCCCGCCGATGACGCCGGACCGGTTCGCCGCCGGCTACGCCGACACCGCGCGCGGCCACGCCGGGCCGCATACCCACGTCCATGGCGCCACCATGGGCCTGCGTGCCGACGCCTACCTGCGGATCGGCGGAATGCCCGCCCTCGCCGTCGGCGAGGACCACGAGCTGGCCCGCCGACTGACCGCCATCGGCGGCCTGCGGATCGCGCACACCACCGCCGTCCGGGTCACGACGAGCGCCCGGCTCGTCTCCCGGGTCCGCGGCGGCTTCGCCGACTACCTGCGTGCCCTCAGCGACCAGCCCGCCTCCTGACCGACCCGGTCTCCCGGCGCGGCCGGCGCCGAGGCGGGCGGCGCCGGCGCGGGTGGTACTAGACCCCGACCGGGTTGAGCCGCAGTGCCCGCTGCTCCTGTCGCCGTACCTCGATCCGGCCGCCGGCCTCGCGCGTCTCGTAGACCGGCGCGGGCCGGGTCGCGGGGCCTCGACGCACCTCGCCCGAGGCCAGCTCGAACTGACTGCCGTGCCACGGGCAGGTCACGCAGCCCCCGGCCCGCTCCCCGCCGGACAGCGGACCGCCGCGATGGGTGCAGCGGTCGGCCAGCGCCACCACCCGACCGTCGTCGAGCCGTGTCAGCAGCAGCGGTACGCCGGCCACCGTCACCTGGACCAACTCGTCGGAGACGTCCACGGCCGCCGTCGCGTCGGCCCAGTCCTCGGGACCGGCCTGGAAGGCGGTCGTGTCGACCCCGACCCCCAGCGCGAACGCGAGGTGCCCGCCGAGCCAGCTGGCGGCGCCGAGCGCCCCCGCCCCGGCCAGCGTCCAGCCCCGAGCGCTCGCATCGGCGCGCAGCCGGCGCAGACCGATCGCGTAGGCGCAGAGACCGGCGACGTTCGCCGCCGCGTGCACCAGCCCGACCCGCTTCTCGGCGCCCTCGGTGTCCAGCCAGTCCGACCAGCCGGCGACCGCCGCTGGCGTCGCCGACAGCAGGCCGAGGCCGACGAGCCGCCGGACGGCGGCGCGGGTGGCGCCGCCGCCCGCGACGTCGAGGGTGGTCGCGCTCAGGAGGAACCCGGCCGGCGCGATCACGAGCGCGGGATGCAGCGGATGGCCCAGCTGCCGGCCCGACAGCAGGTCCCGCGCCCACGCCGGCAGCGGCACGGCGGCGACGGCCGCGCCGACCCGCTCGGCCAACGGATCGATCCGGCTCTGTCGCTCGAGCCAGTCCGTCATCCGATCGACGACCGGCCGGGGACGCGACGAAAGGTCGGGACTCATACCCGGGAACCTGCCTCGGCTGGCCGCGGCCAAACCCGACGCTCGACGGCGGAGCCGGCCGGCCCGCGGGACGAGTACCGCTAATCGCCACCCCCTCCCCGGAGCCGGTCGAACGGCTGAGGCAGGCGTTGTACCCCCGGCCGGTGCCGATGGTGAGGCACCGACCGGCCAGCGCCGGCCCCCGAGGTCGCGGCGCGGGTTCGGGCGATGTCTTCCGTCCTGACTGGGTGGGCGCGGCAGTGTGTCCGACGGACTCTGTCCGACGTACCCGTACTCGCACTCGCGCGGGAGGGCGGTCAGCCGCGGAAGAACGTCCGCAGGTCACCGACGAGGACGTCGGGGCGTTCCATCGCGGCGAAGTGCCCGCCGTCCGGGAACTCCGACCAGTGCGCGATGGCGGAGTTGTCGCGTTCGGCGAACGTGCGGATCGTCTTGAAATCGTCGGCGAAGACCGCCACGCCGGTTCGCGAGGGGTTCACCTCGGGCTCGCGCGCCGCCCTGGCCTCCTCGAGGTGGTAGCGCCCGGCGGTCGCCTGGGTGTTCGTGAACCAGTACAGCGAGACCTGGGTGAGGATCTGCTCGCGGGTCACCAGGCTGGTGCCGTTGCCGAAGTTGTTGAACAGTTCGCTCCAGGCCAGCTGCCCGACCGGCGAGTCGGCCATGGCCACCGCCACGGTCTGCGGGCGGGTCGCGTTGATCTGGTTGTAGCCGCCGACGGACTGGAACCACTTGAGGTGCTCGAGCGCGGCGTAGTCCTTCGGCTCGAGCTTCGCGAACTCCGCCGGGTCGCCGGAAGGGAACGAGAACAGCTGCAGCACATGCAGACCGAGGAAGCCCGCCGGCTGCAGGAGACCGAGTTCACGAGAGATCATCGCGCCGGCGTCGCTGCCGTGCACGCCGTACGACTCGTACCCGAGCCGCCGCATCAGCCCGTCGACCGTCTGGGCCGCTCGCCGCATGGTCCAGCCGCGCCCGACGAGCGGCGTGCTGTAGCCGAAACCGGGGATCGACGGGACCACGACCGAGAACGCGTCGTCGGGGCTGCCGCCGTGCGCGACCGGGTCGGTGAGCTGGTCGATCATGTCCAGGTAGTCGACGAACGAGCCCGGGTAGGTGTGCAGAAGCAGCAGCGGGGTCGCGTTCTCCTCCTTCGACGGCACGTGGACGAAGTGCACGGTCTGCCCGTCGATCTCGGTCAGGTACTGCGGGAACGCGTTCATCCGGGCTTCCTGGGCGCGCCAGTCGAACTTCGTCGCCCAGTATTCGACGGTCTCGGCGAGGTAGCTGTTCGGGACGCCGTACTCCCAGTCGTCGGTGGGAGCGGGCCGCGGCAGCCGGGTGCGGGCCAGGCGCTCGCCGAGGTCCTCAAGATCGGCCTGCGAAACCTCGACGCGGAACGGGCGGATGTCGTTCGTGGTCTTCGTCATGGCACTTACGCTAGAACCCGTATAGGAACACTTCGTTCCTATTTATGCGACGATCCTCGACATGCTTGAGACTTCGTCCCGGCTGCTCGCGCTGCTGGCGTTGCTGCAGTCGCGACCGAACTGGACGGGATCGGAGCTGGCGGACCAACTCGCGGTCACCACCCGCACGGTCCGCAACGACATCGACAGGTTGCGTGACCTTGGCTATCCCGTGGAAGCGGTCCGCGGGCCCGCCGGCTACTACCAGCTCGGCGTCGGGGCGAAGCTGCCGCCGTTGCTGCTGAGCGACGAGGAGGCGGTGGCCATCGCGATCGGCCTGCGTGCGGGTCGCGGTGTCAGCGGGATCGAGGACAGCAGCGCGGGGGCGTTGAGGAAGCTCGAGCAGGTACTTCCGCATCGGCTGCGGCGTCAGGTGAACGCTCTGCATGAAGCAATGTTGGAGGGCCCGGCGAACACCGGCAGCAACGTTGCGGACCCGGTCGTGGACTCCGCGATGCTGGCGATGATCGCCGCGTGCATCCGGGACCGCGAGCTGCTCCGCTTCGACTACACCGCCCCCTCCTGCACGGACCAGTCGCCACAGCTCAACGACGCCTCGGCGCCTTTTGGCGACTGGCCAGTCCTCGTCGAGCCCTACCGGCTGGTCAGCTGGCAACGGCACTGGTACCTCGTCGCCCGAGGCCCGGAGACGGGCGCTTGGCATACCTACCGCGTCGACTGGATCGCGCTCCGGGACGCGACCGGGCGCAGGTTCGCGCCGTCCGAGCTGCCCGGCGGGGACTACCCGAGCTTCGTGCTGCGCGACGTGGCCAAGGCCGGGTGGAAGGTGCATGTGCGGATCACCGTCCACGCGCCGGCCGATGAGGTGCTTTCACGGATCAACCCGACCGTCGGCGTAGTGGAGGCGATCGACGACTCCACCTGCGTCCTCGTGACCGGAGGGGACAGCCTAGAGATCATCGCGGTCTACATCGGCATGCTCGGCCGCGACTTCACGGTCACCGAACCGCCCGAGCTGGTCGAGCATCTCCGCGTGCTGGGCAACCGCTACCTCGGGGCCATCCAACCCTGACCGTGGTACGGCGGCCGCCGTTTCGTGATCAGGGCTACGGCCGCGGAAACCTCAACCGTGTCCGGACAGCCAGGCGCAGGAGAATCGTCGCTGCTACCGCTGGTCTCGCTGAGCATCCTCCTCGAGAACGCGGCGCGCCAGGTACCACCGCAGCGGCGGGATGCGCATGGGACGAACCCAGAAGAGTTCCATCGTGCCCGGTACGGCGACCGTCCCACCCCATAGCCGACTTCCGACGAACCACACCGTCGCACGGTCGCAGGCTTCGAGCGCGGGCCACCGCCAGATGGATGTCACCGGGGACATGACCGCCTCGTACGGGCCGCGCGACTCGGCGGCGCGAGGTCCGACCGGTTGCGCATCATGTGGTGGCGCCGGTGGCCACAGGATCAGCGTCGGCTGGCCGTTGCCGCCCCCGACCGTCCCGAACCGGCACGGCCGCACCGTCCACGGGTTGCGCGACAGGAGGAACCGCATGCGCCCTACGTGAACGAGCGCGATCAACCCGCAAGCCACCGTTAGCCCGCCGAACGCGAACGGTAGGAACGCAGGGCCCCCGTCACCGATCAGCGTCAGCGGCAACCCCACCGTCATCGCAAACACGCCGATGCCAACCGTCCCCCAAGCCCGACGATGACGCTTCCGCAACGCCCGAGCGGTCTCCGGACCATTCAAAGCAGCACTATCGGAGCGACTCGCGCGCGACACGCCCGAAGTGTAGCCGTGATACCGACGCCGGCTTCTGCGGTTGCCACGGAACGATCGGCCTCGCGCCCGGATCGAGACCGCACCGCGCGGAATCCGCCAAACACGACGCGATCTGCCGTAGACGCAGCGACGCGAGTTTCGCGCGCAGGGAAAGTTCGGAGGTGAAAGAAAAATCAATAAAGCGGCCCGGGCGGTGTTAGCCGCACCAATCCCGGGCCTTGACCAAGACCTTGAGCTACCAATGAGCGGACCCAATGGCAAGGTGGTTAGCTGTCCGGGTGGCCCCGGTCACCCGCCGGTCGGGTTCGTGAGGGGTTCGAGGATCTGTTCGACTTCCGTGTGGCCGGTGCCCGGGAGGTGGTGGGGACGGTCCGCTCGGCACAGGTCCAGGGGCGTGTGCCCGTCGGCGTCGCGCAGGTTGGGGTCGGCGCCGAGGGCGAGCAGGCATCGGACGCTCGCGGGTCGACCGTTCGCCGCGGCCAGCCGCAGCGGATGACGGCTCCAGATCTCGTCGACCCCGTCGACCGGCGTGCCGGCCGCGACCAGCTCCTCGACCACCGCCAGGCGTTGATGGTCGGTGGCCATCATGAGCGCCAGGAGAAGCTGCTGCGGGCTGGCCTCCTCGAGAGGCCAGCGGCTGATGTCGCCGGCCGCCGCGGCGACGACAAGGTCCGCGATGCGCGCCCCGGCCTGCACCAGGACGTCCACCACCGCGGTCATCCCGAACACGGCGGCGTGCAGAAGCGCGTTCCCGCCGGGAACCCCGCCGGAGGTCGGCGACGAGGTGGCCTCCAGGTCGGCGCCCGCCTGGATGAGGACCTTGGCGACCTCCGCGTCGCCGTAGCTGGCCGCCGTGATCAGCGGAGTCTCCGGGCCGCCCGGTTCGCCGTCGACCGGTGCTCCGGCCGCGAGCAGCGCGCCCGTCAGCGCCGCGGTGCCGGGGACGTCGCGCCAGATGTCGCGAGACGTGTCGTAGCGCAGCATCGCCACGTAGCTCAGCGGCGACGCGCCCAACGGGTGGTCACACCACCGCGTCATCTCGGCGACGGCCAACTCGGGCTCGCGCGTGAGCAGGTCGACGAGGCCGGCCACATTAACGTCGTCGAGGGCCTCGCGACGGTCGACCTCGGTCTTCAGCCTGGTCCAGCTGATGAATCCGTACTCCCGGGCGAGCGCTAGCTGGGCGTTCGCGAGACTGACCTCGTCCGCGACGGCGCGGACACGCGCCAGCGCGGTGGCGTCACCGTTCCGGGCGGCCCGCAGGAGGTCTCTGGCCTGGTGGCGGAGCTGCTGGAAGTCCGGGCGGGCGGGAAGGCTGGGCATGACGTCCCCTCGTCAGCTCGCGGTCCGCGCGCCGAGCCGGAAAGGAGAACGTCAACGGCCTGGGCAGAACATGTCTCTCGAGGTGGACTCAGTCCTGCCCGCGGACCCGGAAGCGCCCTCACACGCTCGCCGCCTATCCTAGCCACCGCCGCCGCGGCTACCAGCACAGATCGCTGTTTGTGCCCTCAGGTGGTCACGACCCGGCCTCGCTGGCAACCACAGCAGGGCACAAACGACGATCGCCGGCCGCCGGGTTAACGCGGCGGCGTATCCGAGAGAAAGGCGCGCGCGTCTGGCAGCGCCTCCTCGATCGTCACTCGTTTGAACACGCCGTGGGCGTCCCTGTAGATCAGGAGAGCGCCGGCCCGAGCGAACTCGGAGAGGACCTGACGGCAGCCCCCGCAGGGCGCGCACGGTCCTTCCTTCTTTTCGACGACGGCGACGGCGGCGATCTCCAGTGTCGTCCTGCTCGCGGTCACGGCCTTGACCACCGCCGCGCGCTCGGCGCAGATCGACATCGGGTACGACCGGTTCTCCACGTTGGCGCCCGAGTAGAACCGGCCGTCTCCGGTGACCAGTGCCGCGCCGACACAGAACATCGAGTACGGCGCGTAGGCGAACTCCGTGGCCTCCGTCGCCAGTCTGACGAGCTCGTCGACGATATTCTCGTCGATCTGTGTACTGCTCACCACAGCCCCTTGAACCTCGAAATCGAGCGCCACCAGCGTGGGCGCAGGCGTCTGGCCGGCGGCGGACCGAGCCGGCATCCCGCCGGCGCTACTCCTCGCCGCGCCGGTAGACGAGACCGTCCGCCTTCGGTGGCCGCAACCGCTGCGAGGCGAATGCCAGCACCAGCAGCGTGGTCACGTACGGGGTGGCGGTGACGACCTGGCTGGGTAGCGAGTCGGTGCAGGCGTACCAGGTGGCCAGGCCAGCGGCGGCCACGAAGCATGCGACGATCACCGCGATCCGTGGTCGGCCACCGCCCTTGCCGGCCTTTCCGGCAACGGCGCCGCCAACGCCGTTCGCGCCCTCACCGCCGCCCTCACCGCCGTTCCCACCGTCACCGTCACCGTCGGAGTCACCCGTACCGCTGGGCACGGCCGCCAGTCCGCCGCCGCCGGCTCCAGGAATCCGGAACCACCGCAGCAGCGTGACGGCCCCGACCGCGGCCAGCAGGACCGCGGCGACCAGCAGCAGCGCGTGCACGGCTGGCGCGTTCCGCAGCTGCAGCGCGTCGGTGTAACCGAAGAGCCCTGCGCCGGCGGCGAGCCCACCCGGACGCCAGTTACCGAAGATCATCGACGCCAGGCCGATGTAGCCGCGGCCGCCGGTCTGGCCCTCGCGGTAGATGTTGGCCGCGACCTCGGCGAGGTAGGCCCCGCCGAAACCGGCCAGCCCACCGGAGATCATGACCGCCACGTACTTGTAGGCGTAGACGTTGACGCCGAGCGTCTCCGCGGCGTGCGGCTCCTCGCCGCACGAGCGCAGCCGCAGCCCGAACGGGGTCCGCCACAGGATGCCCGCGCTGAGCGCGACCAGCGCGACCGCGATCAGCGTGAACAGCGAGATGTGGGTGAGCAGGCCGCGCAGCAGCCCGGCCAGGTCGGAGACGAGGAACCAGTGCCGGTTCTCGACCGGCCGCAGCGCCGACTCGATGCCGGGCACCGACACCCGCCCGACCGGGCCGATCGGCGGCGACTGCGACTGTCCGCCGCCGGGGGTGCCTTCGAGCAGCTCGGCGGCCAGGTACTTGGTGACGCCCAGCCCGAGGATGTTGACGGCGACGCCGCTCACGATGTGGTCGACACCGAAGGTGACGGTGGCGACCGCGTGCACCAGCCCGCCGATCGCGCCGAACAGCACGGCGGCGACCAGCCCGGCCCAGGGCCCGTGCTCCCAGCCGATGCAGCCGGCCCCGAACGTGCCGAGGATCATCATGCCCTCGAGGCCGATGTTGACCACGCCGGCCCGTTCGGCCCACATCCCGCCGAGCGCCGCCATCGCGATCGGCACCGTCGCCCCGAGAGCCGCCGACACGGTGCCCGACGACGTGAGCTGGTCGGCCCCGGACAGCGTCCGGGCGAACGCCAGGACGAGCAGGACGCCCCCCGCGATCCACAGCCAGCGCGGACCCGCGGCGCGGCGCCACCTCGGCGTCCAGCCGGTGCCCCGACAGGAGCCGGACGGTGTTCCGGGCCCGGAGGCCGGCGGCGGTGGGGACGGGGGAGTGGGGGTCAGGACCGTCGTCACGCTCCCACCTCCTGCGGCGTCGGCGGGACGGGCGGGACAGGGGCCGCCGGTGGAGGACCGCCCGAGGCGAGCCGTCGCGCGACCTCCCGCTGCTCGGCCCGGGTGCGGATCCGTCGCACCAGTTCGTAGGCGACGACGACCGACAGCACGATGACGCCCTGGGTGACCTGCACGATGTCCTTCGAGACGCCCTCGAGCTCCAGCGAGGTCGACGCGTTGTCGAGGAAGCCGAACAGCAGCGCGCCGATCGCGATGCCGACTGGGTGGTTGCGGCCGAGCAGCGCGATCGCGATCCCGGTGAAGCCGAGCCCGGCGGGGAAGTCGATGGAGAACGTGTGCGACGCGCCGAGCAGCTGCGGCATGCCGACCAGCCCGGCGACCGCGCCGGACAGCAGCATGCTGATGACGATCATCCGGCCGACCTGGACTCCGCTGGACTTCGCCGCGTCCTCGCTGGCGCCGGCGGCCCGCAGGTCGAAGCCGAACCGGGTGCGGGACAGCAGGAACCAGTAGCCGACCCCGACGATGACCGCCAGGATCGCCAGGCCGTAGACCTTCAGCGGCGAGTCCGGGATGACCGAGATCCCGGGGATCTGCCCGGAGGGCGGTATGAGCCTGGTGCCGATGTTGTTCGAACCGGTGGTGCGCACGGCGAGCCGGCCCGGCGTCAGCAGGTAGGCGATCAGCGCGGTCGCGATGAAGTTGAGCATGATGGTCGAGATGACCTCGCTGACGCCGCGGTAGACCTTCAGCAGCGCCGCGGCGGCCGCCCACAGCGCGCCCACGGCCATCGCGATCAGCAGCACGACCGCGACATGCAGGACGTGCGGCAGGCTGATGGCGGCTCCCGCGGCGGCGGCGAGCAGCGCGGCCAGCCGGTACTGCCCATCCACGCCGATGTTGAACAGGTTCATCCGGAACCCGATCGCGACCGCGACCGCCGAGAAGTAGTACGTCACCGCCGAGTTGAGCATCAGCGCCTGGGACCGCGGCCGCTGGGCGTAGGTGACCATCGTGTCGAGGACGTCGAGCGGATTGCTGCCGGCGCCGACCAGCACCAGCACCGTCACCGTGACCGCGGTGACCAGCGCCAGCAGCGGCGCGGCCAGCGCGGTGCCGGTGGAGGTCAGCAGCTTCCTGGGGTTCGGCGCCTTCACCGGTCCTCCCCGGACTCGACCGCGGCCTCGGACTCGGTATCGCCGGGTTCGACCGCGACCTCGGTACCACCGCCATCCGGCTCGGCCTCAGAGGCGGCGGGCGCAACGGGCGTAGCGGGCGCGGCCGGCGTGCCGCTCATGCCGGACATCGCCGACCCCAGGTCCTCCGGGGTGACGCTGCCGGGATCGGCCTCGGCGACCAGCCGGCCGCGCAGGATGACCCGCAGCGTGTCGGACAGGCCGATCAGCTCGTCCAGGTCGGCGCTGACCAGCAGCACCGCCAGGCCCTCCCGGCGGGCCGTCCGCAACTGGTCCCAGATCGCGGCCTGCGCGCCGACGTCCACCCCGCGAGTGGGATGCGCCGCGACCAGCAGCTTCGGACTGCCGCCCATCTCCCGGCCGACGATCAGCTTCTGCTGGTTGCCGCCGGACAGCGCGCCGGCGGCGACGGCCACCGACGGGGTCCGCACGTCGTACTCGGCGACGATCCTGCGGGTGTCGGCCCGCGCCGCGGACGGCGTCAGCAGGCCGGCGCGGGAGTTCGGCGGCCGGGTCTGATGGCCGAGCATGCGGTTCTCCCAGAGGGAGGAGTCGACGAGGACGCCGGAGCGGATCCGGTCCTCGGGCACGTACGCCACGCCGGCCTCCCGGCGCCGCCGCGTCGGCCACGCCGTGACGTCGGACCCGTTGGCGGCGTCGCCGAGCAGCACCCGGCCGGCGGCGGCGGGCCGGATGCCCATCACCGCCTCGATCAGCTCGGCCTGGCCGTTGCCCTCGACGCCGGCGATGCCGAGGATCTCCCCGCGCCGCACGGTGAAGCTGACGTCGGTGACGGCCCGGCGGCCGTCCTCGGTGTCGACGGACAGCCCCTCGACGGTCAGCGCCACGTCGTCGGTGACGGTGTCCTCCGAGGTCTCCGGCGAGGGCAGCTCGCTGCCGACCATCAGTTCGGCCAGCTGCCGCGCGGTGACCTCGGCGGGCCGGACGGTGCCGACCGTCGTCCCGCGCCGGATCACGGTGATGTCGTCGGCGACGGTGAGCACCTCGTCGAGCTTGTGCGAGATGAAGATGATGGACAGGCCCTCGTCTACCAGGTCACGCAGCGCACCGAACAGCTCGGCGACCTCCTGCGGGACGAGGACCGCGGTTGGCTCGTCGAGGATGAGGGTGCGTGCCCCCCGGTAGAGCACCTTGAGGATCTCGACCCGCTGCCGTTCGCCGATGCCCAGGTCACGGACGTAGGCGTCGGGCCGGATGTCGAGCCCGTAGCGGGTGGCGATCTCGTTGATGCGGGTCCGCGCCTGCCGAGAATCGAGCAGGAACCGGCGCCATCCGCGCTGTCGCGGCTCGGCGCCGAGCACCACGTTCTCGAGGACGGTCAGGTTGTCGGCGAGCTTGAAATGCTGGTGCACCATGCCGATGCCGCGGGCGATCGCGTCCGCCGGGCTGTGCAGCGTGACGTCCGTGCCGTCGACGAGGATCGTCCCCGAGTCCGGACGGTGCATCCCGTACAGCGTCTTCATCAGCGTCGACTTGCCGGCGCCGTTCTCGCCCACCACCGCGTGCACGGAGCCGCGCCGGACGCGGATGGAGATGTCCCGGTTGGCGACCACGCCGGGGAACGTCTTGGTGATGTCGCGGAGCTCGACGGCGAAGACCTCCGGCCCGGTGCCGGCGGCCTCGGCGGCTCCGCCCGCCGTCGCCGCGTCGTCGCCGGGGGCTGCCCCCGCGACCGGCGCTCCGGTGTCGTCGGCGGCTGACGCCTCTCTGCCCTCGGTGCCGATAGGAGACGCTCCTCGTGGGATGGATGAAACGGCCCTGTCAGGCCCATCCGGTGGTTCGGATGGGCCTGACAGGGTTCAGTTCCTCAGTTCCTCAGTTCTTCGGCAGTTCTTCGGTGCTTCAGCTCGTCGGGACGGTGATTGTCCCAGCGATGATCTTCTTCTGGTAGTCCTCGGCCGTGGCGGTGTACGGCGCGACGATGCTGTTCGACGTCGCGAATGCGACGCCACCGGCCTTCAGGTCGTACACCTTCGGCCCGGTCAGCGGCTTGCCGTCGACGTACGACTTGATCATGTCGTAGACGGCGACGTCAACCTTCTTGATCATGGAGGTCAGGATGACCGGCTTGACGTCCGCGGCAGCACCCAGGTACTGGTCCGCGTCGACGCCGATGGCGAGCTTGCCGGCGGCCTTGGCGGCCGTGAAGACGCCGCTACCGGAGCCGCCCGCCGCGTGGTACACGACGTCGGCGCCGCTGTCGTACATACCGGCCGCCGCGGTCTGGCCCTTGGCTGGGTCGTTGAAGCCGGTGAAGTCCGGCGGCTGGGTCAGGTAGGTCACCTGGATCTTGATGTCCGGCTTGACGGCCTTGGCGCCCGCCTCGTAGCCGGCCTGGAACTTCTGGATCAGCGGGGTGTTGACGCCGCCCACGAACCCGATGTTGTTCGCCTTCGTCGCCTGGGCCGCGATCGCGCCGACGAGGAAGGAGCCCTGCTCCTCGGCGAAGGTCAGGCTGGCGACGTTCGGGACATCCGCGAGCGTGGCGTCGTCGATGATCGCGAAGCTGGTCTTCGGGTACTCGGGGGCCACCGCGCCGAGCGCCGTCGCGTAGGCGAAGCCGACCGCGATGATCGGGTTGTTGCCGGCGTCGGCGAGCTGCCGCAGCCGCTCCTCCTTCTGCGCGTCGGTCTCGTTCTCGGTGGCCTCCAGCTCGGTCTTCCCGAGACCGAGATCCTTGACCGCCTTGTCGAGGCCTGCCGCCGCCGAGTCGTTGAAGGACTTGTCGCCCCGGCCACCGATGTCGTACGCGAGGCCGACCTTGGTGGACCCGGCAGTGGCGCTGCCGCTGGAGCCCGCGGGCGTCGTGCTGTCCCCCCCGTCGTCACCACAGGCCCCGAGGACGAGCACCGCCGCGCTGGCTGCGGCGACGAGTCCCGTCATCCTCCGAAAGTGGCCGAATCTCCGCACACGCCTGTCTACCCGCAAGGAACCTGTCTCCCCTTCGTCTGCCTCGGACGCTCCGCCCGCGGTGCTGCCGGCATCGGCGCCTTGCGGGAACCGATCACCCAAAAGCGCCTGATCCGGGCGTAATCGTCGAAGGCTAGAAGTAGAAGGTTTCGCTGGTCAACCGTCCGTAGTTTCTGAGTCCCTGATCCTGTAACGCTTATGTTTCGTACTCCCCAAGGGTGGGGTCGGGGTTGACGCATCGGGGAAGTCGTGGTTGACCCGCCAGGGAGGCTGAGGCGATGTTCTACCTGGCCCACCGCCTGTTCGAGCCGGACGCGAGCGGCTGGACGACCTGACCGGCCTGCTCGCGCTGCTGCAGGGACCCAGCCTGGACGACGGAGCCTGCCTCGAGGTCGGCTACGCCGTGGCTCTCGGCGCCCCGATCGTCCTCATGACCACCGACTTCCTCACCTACGGCAACACCGCGGACGCGCCGAGGTTGCCGACCTGCTACGTGGCCGCGGCGACCGGCCGCACCGCCCTGGCCCGGCAGCCCGTCCCGGCCTGGACCTTCGCGCCGGGCCGCGAGCCGAACTGGCGCAACCTGATGGTCCAGTGCGCGGTCAGTGGCATGTTCCGGTCAGCGGCATGTTCAAGGACGCCGCCGGGCTCCTGGCCCTCCGAGCGATGCGTCGACCCGGTTCTGAACCGTCCGTACGTCGATCTGGACGAAAAACGGAAGGTCACCGACACGGCGGCGGACGTCACGGTCGACGTCCGCTACATCCACGGCGGCTTCACCGGTACGAAGGCGAAGTCCGCCCTCTACTTTCCCCTGCGGTACCAGGGGCGATTCTTCGAGTCCACCTATCCCACCCTGGCCACGGAGGAGGCCGCGGCGAACGCCGTCGCGTTCGCCATCACCAACGGCGCGTACGCCGTGTCGACCAACAACGCCGGCGGTCTGCCCGGCGCCGGCGACATCGCCGGCTACCGGGTCAACGCGGCGGCCGCGAAGTTCTCCCGCACGGTCGCGAGGCAGGTCTACGGCGACAACGCCCGCCCGCGCGGCTACATCTACGGGGCGAGCGGGGGCGCCTACCAGACGATCGGCGCGCTCGAGAACACCGAAGGCGTCTGGGACGGCGGTGTGCCGATGGTCCCCGGCAGCCCCAACGCCATCCCCAGCAGCATGACCGTCGAGCTCCTGGCGCTGCGCGTGCTGCGCGACGTCTTTCCGCGCATCGTCGACGCCCTGGAGCCAGGCGGCAGCGGCGATCCGTATGCGGGGCTCACCGATGAGCAGCAGTCGGTCCTGCGCGAGGCGACCCGGCTCGGCCTCCCGCCCGGCGGCTGGTGGGACTACCGGAACATGAGCGGGGGAGCGTTCTTCGCGGTCGCCGGCGGTGTCCGGATCCTCGACCCGACCTACGTCGAAGACTTCTGGACCAAGCCGACTGGGACTTCGACGGCAAGGGCGGCTACCCGGAGCGGTCCGAGATCGACAAACCCGCCCAGAAGGCGCGGCTGACCACCACGCACACCTTCGCCAAGGCCGGCACGTACTTCCCGGTCGTGCGGGTCACCTCCCGGCAGCGGGGCGCCACCGGCCCCTACGGCCTCGTCCAGAACCTCGTCCGCGTCCGGGTCGTCGTCCGGTAGCCGCCGATCCGGAGACGGCGTGAAATGACCGCGAGCGAGCCGGTCGGGGGCTGCTCGACGGGTGACCGGGGGACCGCCGCCCGTTGGCCGGCGGGTTGACCGGACGGCTGGGCCGGGGGCTGGCCGGCTGTTGGCGGGGCCGAATCATTGGTTGGATCAGGAGGTAACGGGGTTCGTCCCTTTCCGGCATGACCGGGATCCCTTCCCGGCGCCAGCGAAGAAAGTAGTGAATCAATGTCCGCCATCACCGACCAGCCTCGCCCGACCGACCAGCCGGCCTATCCGGTCCGCATCGACGCGGCGCCCGGGCCCGACCCGGGGCTGTCGCGGTGGCTCTGGCTCGTCAAGTGGCTGCTGGTCATCCCGCATGCCATCGTCCTGTTCTTCCTCTGGATAGCGGTGCTGGTGCTCAGCATTGGCGCGTTCTTCGCCATCCTGTTCACCGGCCGCTACCCGCGCTCTATCTTCTCGTTCAATGTCGGAGTTCTTCGCTGGTCCTGGCGGGTGAACTACTACAGCTACGGCGCGCTTGCCACCGATCGCTACCCGCCGTTCTCGCTCGGCGAGGTCCCCGACTACCCGGCGCAGCTGTCGGTCGCCTACCCGGACCGGCTGTCTCGCGGCCTGGTCCTCGTGAAGTCCTGGCTGCTGGCCATCCCGCACTACCTGATCGTCGGCCGTCTCGGCAACGCCCTGGCCGGCCTGCTGACGTTGTTCGCCGGGGTCATCGTGCTGTTCACCGGCCGCTACCCGCAGTCCGTCTACGACCTGGTTCTGGGCCTGCGGCGGTGGGCTCTGCGTGTCCAGGGCTACGCGATGTTGATGACCGACAGCTACCCGCCGCTCCGGCTCGACATGGGCGGCCCCGACCCGGCCGCTCCCGACCTCACCTGAGGCTGCTCCGCGGAAACGCCTCGCTCTCGGCGGCCGTCATCGCCATCCGCCGCCCGCGCCGCTGTTGACGCGGCGGGGTCCGGGACCGGGGCCGCTGGACGTCGTGGGTGCCATGCGGTCACTAAGGTGGGCGCCTGCTCCTCAAGTCAAGTACCTTGCTCCTCAAGACAGTCGCTTTAACTCGGGGGAGGGCTTCCGTGGGCATCGATCGCATGGTTCCGACCGTGCATCCGCACCTCGGCGGCGAGGGGCGGCGGGAGAGCGCCGGCTGTAAGCACGGGCGCGCGTTCCCCGCCACCCACGAGGCCGGAGCCCAAGGCAGGTCGGCGAACCTCGGCCGTGCGAAGGCCGCGGCGATCGCATGACGCGCCCCCTACGCCTGATGGGATCCGCGGCCGTCATCACCGGCGCGGGCAGCGGTATTGGCCAAGCCACCGCGCTCGCGTTCGCCCGTCGCGGTGCCCGGGTCATGGTGAGCGACCTCGACCTGGACCGGGCACGCGCCGTCGCGGCCGAGATCACCGCCGGCGGCGGCGAAGCGTTCGCGGTACGGGTCGACGTGACGCGGGAGGCGGACCTGGCGGCGCTGCGCGACGCCTGCCTCGAGCGGTTCGGCCAGGTCGACCTGGTGATGAACAACGTCGGCGTGCTCGCCATGGGCGCGCCCGAGTCGCTGCCGGACGAGGCCTGGCAGCGGGTACTCGAGATCAACCTGATGAGCATCGCGCGCAGCAACCGGGTGTTCCTGCCGCTGCTGATCGGGCAGGGCCGGGGGCATGTGGTCAACACGTCGTCCGCGTCGGGTCTGCTCGCGTACGGGTTCGACCGCCTCCCGTATGTCGCGAGCAAGCACGCGATCGTCGGGCTGTCCGAGGCGCTCGCGCTGTACCTGGGCCCACGCGGCATCGGGGTCACGTGCGTGTGCCCGTCCGGGGTGATCACCAACATCCTGGAGCAGGTGACGGCCTACGGCCAGGTGACCTCCTCGCCACGCGCCCCCGACCATCCCGTGGTGCCCGCGCAGACCGTTGGCGAGCTGGCGGCCGACGCCGTGACGCACGGACGGTTCCTCGTCCTGACGGTGCCCGAACTCCAGCAGGAGCTTGTCGCCCGAGCTACCGACCCGGAGGCCTACCTACAGGCACTGATCGCGGAGCAGACAGCGTGAACCGGTACCTACGCCGGCGAGCGGGCCGGCGGTGACCCAGCCGCAGGGCGCGCCGACGGGTGCGATGGCACTGCAACTGCTGCTGACCGCCGAACGACTGTTCGCCGAGCACGGCATCGATGGGGTGTCCCTGCGGCAGATCACCACACGGGCCGGATCGGGAAACAACTCGGCCGTCCACTACTACTTCGGCTCGAAACGGCGTCTGATCGAGGCGATCTTCGCTCACCGGATGCCCCAGCTGGTGCAGCGGCGCGCCCTTCTGTTGGCCCGCATCGACCCGGACGACCTGCGGGCACGGTTCGAGGCCCACCTGCTGCCAGTGCTGGAGCTGGCGGAGTCACCCGACAACTTCTACGTGTCCTTCGTCGAGCAGCTCCAGCGCAGCAAGGAGTCACGAGGCGCCCTCGGCCAGCCGGAGGAGATCCAGCGGTCCCAGAACGAGTTCCTCCACGACATGCGCCGGCTGCTGGCACATGTCGAGGAACCTGTCCGCACGACGCGCATCCGCGAGGTCCAGGAGCTCAGCGTGCATTCCGCCGCGCGGCGCGAGCAGGCGATCGCGGCCGGTGAGCGGGTTGTTCCGTTCGGCCCGTTCGTCAGCATGACGATCGACGGTTTCACCGGCTATCTCGCCGCGCCGGTGTCACCGGATACCCGGCGGTTTCTGCCCGAGTCTGACCAGGCGCTTCCCGCCGCGTCCCTCCGCCTGCTCTGAGCCGGCCAGGTGCGCCGGGTCGGATCGGCTTGGCTTGGCCCGTGGAGCCGGACCGGCCTGATCCCGGGTAAGAAACTCACATCCGTTTTCGGCGTGGATTCTGTGATCTTGAACCGGCTCGAGGTCAGCTCCACAGTGTGGCGATGGGAGCGGCGGTGATGTTGGCGCCGAGCGGGTAGGTGCGTTTGCCGGTGTGAAGGACGAGGCCGGCGACGAAGCGGTCGTCGAGTTCGTCACGGAGCCAGGCAAGATGGCGGCCGGCGTCGCGGTTGGGTGCGGCGTCGGCTTTGACTTCAAGGCCGATGACGCGTCCGCCACCGAGCTCGATGAGGATGTCGATCTCGTGGCGGCCACCTTCCTGGCGCAGGTGGTAGAGGCGGGGGCGACTGGCGCTGACCGGGATCTCGGTGCGCAGCTGGGCAACAACGAAGGTGTCGAGGATGCGGCCGAGAAGGTCGCCGTCGCGCAGGACGGCACGGACATCGACGCGCAGCGCGGCGCCGATGAGTCCGGGGTCGGTGAGATAACGCTTGGGGACCTGGACCAGTCGCTTGAGGCGGTTGGTCCACCAGGAGGGCAGGCTGTCGACGACGAGCAGGTTCTTGAACAGGCCTTCATAGGCATCGGCGGTCTTGGAGTTGATCCTGGCTGCTTCGAACATGGTCTTGCTGGCGACGATGCCGGCGGAGTTCAATGCCAGGACCTCGAAGAAGCGGCGTAGGCGGTCAGGATCGCGGGACTCACCGAGGAGTTCGACGTCACGGGTGAGGAGCTGGTCGAGGTAGCTTTCCAGCCATTCCTCGCGGCGGGCGGGTGAGAGGCGCAGGGCGGGTTCAGGGAAGCCGCTTCGCAGCGCCAGCTCGAGATAGCCGGGCAGGTCGGGCGGGTCGGCCGGGGTGGGCAGCGTGTCCGGGCCGGTGTCGGCGATCCGGTCGATGAATGTGGGCCCGTCGATCCGTCCGTCGATCTCGCGCATGGACAGGCCGGTCATCGCGACCCGGACTAGGCGGCCGGTGCCGGGCCAGTTCTCGGCCTGCAGGTCGGCACGCACGGAACCTGCGACCAGGAATCGTCCTGGCCTGGGGCTGACATCCACCGTCCGTTTGATTGCGCCCAGCACACCCGGAACGGCCTGCCACTCGTCGAGCAGCACAGGTTCGGGAAACTGGCGCAGCGCCGCGTCGGGATCAGCCTGGAAGGCGACCGCCTCGGCGGGTTCGTCCAGGCGGATCATGGTCCGCGCATGCCGTGCCGCCGTGGTGGTCTTGCCTGTCGCCCGTGGCCCGACGATCAGCACCGCCGGCAGCTCCGAGAGCATCTCGCCGATCCGGGCGTCCACCAGCCGGGGGAGGTATGAACTGGCCACAACCACCTCGGATCCACCGGCCGGAGACCACGCTACCGGCACCACACGGGTGTGAGTACCAGTCTGCCACAGTCATCGCTACCATTTTCATGCAGCTGCTGGTACCAACCTGCCGCAAGCGCGCGACTGATAGATCGCTGCCTCCGTGTTGCCGTGGTCGTGGATTCGGCCACATCGCGACCGTGGCGATACGCTTGTGGTGATCATGGATGGTCGTGGGCGCGTGGACGGTCGGCGACCGGGTTCGGCTCGTCATCGCCGCCGACCAGGACTCCGGGCCGTCTTTCGATCATGCTTCGGCCGCTGGGGCGGACCATCTCTCGCGCTCGCGCGACGAATCCGCGCTTGGCGACCCGTTCTACCTGCGCATTTGCCGCCGCGGGCGGGATCGGGTCCGGCATGAGGCCGAGAGATGACGGTCGTGTTACCTGTCACATTGCCGGACGTTCGGCGGATACCGGCCGGAAAACTGTGCTGGGTTCCTTCGAGGCGCCGGGTTTCCCGGACGGCGCGTGGTGTGGACGGTAGATGGAGGGATTCCCTTGACCCGGCCCGAGACCGTCATTGACGACCGCGCGACGGCGACGGCGGTCGAGGCCGTCGTGAACACCGGGTCCTACCCGCTGTTCGCGCCACCGGGGAGCGCGGCCTGGAATGGGCTCGTCCTGGGTGTCCGGCGGGAGCTGGCCGAGTCCGGATGCTGTGTGCTTCCGGGATTCGTCAGGCCGGAGGCGCTGGAACGGCTGCGCACCCAGTGCGCGGCGCTGGCGCCGCTCGCCTACTACGGCGACGAGACGGTGAACGCGTACAACATCGCGCCGGAGACGCCGCTGCCGCCAGACCATCCCGGGCGGGTCAGCATGCCGCGGGGCAACGCGTTCGTGGCCCGGGACCGCATCCCACCCGACCACGCCGTCCAGCGGCTCTACACCAGCGTCGCTTTCCAGGCATTCGTCGCGGCCTGTTTCGAGCTGCCCGCCGTGTACGAACTGGCGGACCCGCTGGCGGGCCTGTGCGTCAACATCGTCGCTCCCGGGCGGGAGCATCCCTGGCATTTCGACACCAACGAGTTCGCGGTGAGTCTGCTGACCCAGGAATCCGAGGGTGGCGAGTTCGAGTACTGCCCGGGGATCCGGTCCGCGGCCGAGGAGAACGTCGAGGACGTGGCGGCCGTGCTGGCCGGCCGAGGCGACAGGTTCATCCGGCGGTTGCGCCTGCGGCCCGGAGATCTCCAGCTCTTCCTCGGTCGCTACTCGCTGCATCGGGTGAGCCGGGTGACCGGCCTGGCCCAACGGCACAGCGCGATCTTCGCCTACAGCGCGCGGCCGGGCGTGGTCGGCAGCCTGTCCCGGACCAGGCAGCTGTTCGGCCGGGTGCTGCCGGAACACCAGAAGGCGGCCGACCGGCCCGTCCGGGTGGACGCGCTGCTCGACTGACCGCCGCCCGCGTCGCACCACCGGGGTCCGCCGGCGCGGGCGCCCCCGCGTCGATGCCGCCGTTCGCCGCCCTCCGTCCTTCGACGGGCACTCCACCGCCCATTGCAGCCCGCCCGTTCCGGCCCGCTCATTCCCGCCAACCCATTCCTGACCGAGCATTCCGGACCGATGCCCGCCCTGATCGCCCAGCCGCTGGGCGTATCGAGAGGAGCACCGACCATGGACTTCGACGCGACCGGAAAGGTTTCACTCGAGCACGTCTACAACCAGCCCGACCCGCGTGCCTACTTCCGCACGCTGCGCGCACTCGACTACCGGTTACCTCAGCTGGCCAAGCCGTACTTCGCCAAAGTCATCGACGAGTGCCAGGAAAGCCGCCCGGACCGGCGGCTGAGAGTGCTTGACGTCGGATGCTCCTACGGGATCAACGCGGCGCTGCTGAAGCTCGACGTCGCGATGGACGATCTGTACGAGCGTTACGCCCACCCGCGAAGCCGGGCGGCGCTGGTGGCCGGCGACCGGGCGCTGGCAACGGCCCGCGGGGGCGCCACCGATATCGAGGTGATTGGCCTCGACGTCTCCGGTCCCGCGGTGGCCTACGCCCTCGACGCCGGGTTCCTCGATGACGCGCTGCACGCGGACCTGGAGTCCCGCGAACTCACGGAATCGGAACGGGCCCGCCTCGCCGGGGTGGATCTGGTCATCTCCACCGGCTGCCTCGGCTACGTCACCGATCGGACCCTCACCCAGATCGTGACGGCGGCCGCCAGCCCGGACCCGGCTCCCGGGCCCGACGAGACGGCGGGACGCGGCGGGCCGGCTCTGCCCTGGATGGCGCACTTCACGCTGCGCATGTTTCCCTTCGACCCGATTGCCGAGACCCTCGCCGGGTTCGGATACCGGACGGAGGCGGTGGACCGGCTGTTCGAACAGCGCCGGTTCGCCTCGCCACAGGAACGGGACCAGGTGCTGACGACGCTCGGCGGGGTCGGGGTGGATCCGCGCGGGCTGGAGGCCGAGGGATCGCTGTACGCCCAGCTGTTCATCTCCCGTCCGCCCGAGTTCTCGCCGGGTATCCGATCGTGGTGAGCACGGAACGGGCGGCGGCCTGGCAACCGCCGGGATGACGCGACTGGCGTCATGATCGGCTCACCATCCACGACCACGACGAGGAAGACGACCAGGATGACCGTCCAGACCGGCCGCGAGACCGCCGCCACGACCGCCGCCACACCCACGGCCGAGACGGGGCCCGGGGCGGGCACGGAGCCCGCCGTGGGCACCTTCGACAGCGAGGACAGCCTGCCTCGAGTCCCGCTACCGGACCTGGCGGACAGCTGCGCACGGTTCCTGGAATGGTGTGCCCCGCTGCTCACCGCGGAGCAGCTGGCCGCGACCGAGGCGGCCGTGGGCGACTTCCTCGCGCCGGACGGACCGGGGCGGCCGCTGCACGCCGAGCTCGCCCGGTTCGACGCGAGCGACGGCGTGCACAGCTGGCTCGACGAGTTCTGGCCCGCCCGCTATCTGGGCCGGCGGGACCGGATCGCGCTGAACGCCAACTTCTTCTTCCTGTTCCGGGACGCCGCGACGCCGGCCGGCGACTCTCCAGTCGGCGACCTCCCGGCCGGCGACCCGCAGGTCGAGCGGGCCGCGGGCCTGATCGCCGCCGCGCTCGACTACAAGATCCGGCTGGACGCGGAGCGCATCCCACCGCTGCTGCGGCGGGGCCAGCCGCAGTCGATGGTGCAGAACCGGTTCCTGTTCTCCACCACCCGCATCCCCGGCCGCGACCAGGACACCGTCCGGGTGCCCTACAGCGCCGCGTGGCCGGGTCCGTCGGACGCCCGCCACGTCGTGGTGTTCCGGCACGGCCAGCTGTTCCGGCTGGACGTGCTCGGCCCGGACGGCACCCCGCACACCCTCCCGGAGCTCGCCGCCGGGCTCACGGCCGTGGTGGCCGCCGCGGGTCCCGCGCCGGCGCCGGACGACACCGCGGTCGGGCACCTCACCACCAAGGCCCGCGCGGCGTGGGCGCAGAGCCGGGCGGCACTGCTCGCCCACGATCCGGCGAACGTGGCCGCCCTGGAGGAGGTCGAGCGGGCGCTGTTCTGCGTCTGCCTGGATCACGTCGTCCCGCCGGACACCCTGGCCACCTGTGACCAGCTGCTGCACGGCAGCGCCGCGAACCGGTGGTACGACAAGGCGGTCTCGTTCGTCGTCTTCCCGAACGGGCGTGCCGGGATCAACGTCGAGCACTGCGGGCTGGACGGCACCACCATCCTGAGCTTCGTCGACGCGCTGCTCTCGGCGCCGCCCGCCGAGCTCTCGGCCCGCTCGGGTGCGCGGGAACACGGCCACCCGTCGGTCCGGCCCGTCTCCTTCGTCCTCGACGCGGCGCTGCGGGCGGACATCCAGGCGGCGTCGGAGTCGTTCGCCCAGTTCGGTGCGGACACCGTGGCGCTGGCGCTGTCGTTCCCGGAGCACGGCGCCGACCGGTCCAAGGCGCTGCGGATCTCGCCGGACGCGCTGGTGCAGCTGGCCTACCAGCTCGCGCACCACCGGGCGAAGGGCCAGATCGGCGCGACGTACGAGTCGATCGCCACCCGGCAGTGGCGGTACGGACGCACCGAGGCGATGCGAGTCGTCACGCCGGA
Organism: Pseudofrankia saprophytica; assembly: GCF_000235425.2. NCBI lineage: Bacteria > Bacillati > Actinomycetota > Actinomycetes > Frankiales > Frankiaceae > Pseudofrankia > Pseudofrankia saprophytica. The sequence continues at coordinate 1,445,227 of NZ_KI912267.1, read as the reverse complement.
GGTGTTGACCTTCGTCGCGACGATGAACGATCCGGCGGCGGATCCGGCCACTCGCCGGGCGGCGCTGCGCGCGGCGGCCGACGCCCATGTGCGCCGGGCCGGCGAGTGCCAGCGCGGCGACGCTCCCGAACAGCACCTCTGGGAGCTGGCCTTCATCCAGCGTCGCCGCGGCGCCGAGCTCGGTGCGCCCACGGCGCCGCCGCTCTACGAGTCGCCGGGCTGGCTGGTGATGCGGGACGACTACCTGAGCACCAGCTCCGCCCCGTCGGTGAACATCGAGTACTTCGGCTTCGGGTCGACCAGCGGGAAGTGCATCGGCATCGCCTACGTGCTGCTGCCGGACCGGCTGAACATCTACCTGAGCACCCCCCGCCCGGTGGCCGCCGGAATGCACGCCTTCGCCGACCGACTGCGCGAAGCCCTCGCCGAGCTCGACGAGCTGCTTACTCCGGCCCCTGCCGCCGACCACTCCTGAGCAGGCACAACGGCGGGCCGATCCGGCGAAAGCCGGATCGGCCTACCCGGTGGCGCCGTGGGTCGGACTCCTCTGATCGCGTTTGATCGCGTTCCGTGTCCTGGGTGGGTCCCAGGCGCGTCCAGGACGCGTCGAGGGCGTGTCCTGCCGGCCATGGCACGATGTGCCATCGCTGTCAGTCATTGACATTGGATGGGCGACACCTTACGGTTCCGTTTCATCCACGTTTCGTCCGCGAGTGGCAACGGCAGCGCTGGCCATTCCGCACTGGTCGTCGCTTCTCTCGGAAATGCAGTGATGGGCGATGACTGGTGGGAGAAATCGGATGAGGAAACGTCGCCATGCCGTCTTTTCTGGGTTATTAACGTCGTTAGCGGTGACGCTCGCCGCGTTACCGGCCGTGCTCCTGGGCGCGGGAACGGCGGCGGCCGCCGAGCCAGCCCCGACCCCGGCCCCGACCGTGACCGGGCCGGTGGCGGGGGGCACTCCGGCGGAGTTCATGTTCTCCACCAGCTTCGACCTGGCCCAGGTCGGCTACCGGGAGTCGGAGTTCTTCCTGTCGGGCACCGCGAGCGGCTACACCTCCGCCACCCCGTTGACGAGTGACGGCAAGTGGGCCGTGACACCGAACGGAACCGCGCCCTACACGACCCGTGCGGTGGTCCGGCGCCCCGTCGACCCGAAGAAGTTCAACGGAACGGTCATCGTCGAATGGCTCAACGTGAGCGGCGGGGCCGACGCCGGGCCGGACTGGACGTTGACCCACAACGAGCTCGTACGGGAAGGCTTTGCCTGGGTCGGGGTCTCGGCGCAGTGGACCGGCGTCCAGACGGCGAAGGGCAACAACCCGGGGACGCTCCCGGGAAACCCGGTGCGGTACGCGCCGCTGTCCCACCCCGGTGACAGCTACTCGTACGACATCTACTCGCAGGCCGGACAGGCCCTGCGCGGCAACTCCGCGCAGCTGCTGGGCGGCCTGAAGCCGCGCAAGCTGATCGCGGCCGGAGAGTCGCAGTCGGCGGCTCGCCTTGTCACGTACATCGACGGGGTACACCCGCTCGCGCGCGTCTATGACGGGTTCCTCGTACACAGTCGCGCTGCCAGCGGCGCGGCCCTCTCGCAGGTGGCACCGCCCGCGCTGACCCCCGTCGTGCCATCGCCCTCCCCGGTCCTGATCCGTGACGATCTCAACGTCCCCGTCTTCGTCTTCCAGACCGAGACGGACGTCGTCTTCAGCAACCTCACCGCCCGCCAGCCGGACACAGGACGATTCCGCGCGTGGGAGGTGGCGGGGACGGCCCACTTCGACGACTACGGGTTGCAGATCGGGCCGACGGACACCGGCGACGGGCAGGGCGCGATCGCGAGCCTGGCCGCCATGCAGAACCCGCCGACCGTCACCTCGGCTGGCACGTGCACGCTCCCGGTCAACACCGGTGGCGCGCACTGGGTGCTCGACGCGGCGGTGTACTGGTTGAACCAGTGGGTCGTGAACCGCGTGAACCCCCCTCGCGGGCAGCTGCTACAGACCACAAGCGCGTCACCGGTGGTGTTCGCCAAGGACGCGAACGGCAACACCCTCGGCGGCGTGCGGTCCCCCCAGGTCGACGCCCCCATCGCGGCCCTCGGTGGCGTGGGGAACACGCCCGTCCTGTGCGGCCTCTTCGGCACCACCGTGCCGTTCAGCGCGGACAAACTCGCCGGTCTTTACAAGAACCACGGCCAGTTCGTCGCGCAATGGAGCCGGTCGGTGGCGGACGGCGTCATCCACGGTTTCCTGCGCCCCGCTGACGCGGCGGAGCTCGAGAACGCCGCGATACGCTCGCAGATCGGAAAGTAGGAATTCTCACGCGCTGAACCCGGACGCGCCCGGCGCGTCCGGGTTCAGCGCCTCGCACCAGGCGGGAGGCCGGCGGTGGCGTCCAAATCGCTTGCGCTGCGACTGAGTGAGCAGCGCTCCGAGATGATGATCTCCGAGCTGGAGGGCGTCGCGCTCAGGCTCTTCGAGCAGCGTGGGTTCATCGAGACCACGGTCGAGGAGATCGCCGCGGAGGCGCAGATCTCCGTCCGGACCTTCTACCGCTACTTCCCCTCGAAGGAAGACGTCCTGCAGGTGAGGATCGAGCGGCGGAGCAAAGCCCTCCGAGCAAGACTCGCGGCCTGTTCCACCACCGAACCGCCGATGCGTTCCCTGCGTCTCGCGCTCAAGGAGGAGTTCGCCGCGGAGGATGCGGAACGGCTTCGGCGTTGGATAGCGGTCATCGCGGTTACTCCCACGCTACTGCGCGGCGTGCTTGGCGGCATTCAGCTCAACACGCACAGGGTGACCGCCGACTTCCTCCGTTCTCGCTTGGGATTGCCCGCCGACGCCCTGTTGCCCACGATGCTCGCCGGGGCCGTGGGTGGAGTCATCCAGGCGGCCCAGACGAACTGGTTCCTCAACGGTGGCGATCTGGCGAGCGCGATCTCCGAAGGCCTCAGGGTGCTTGAAAGCGGTATGGAAACCAATCCGATCCTCGGATCCGCAGGCACGGGCGGGACCACCGCCCCGGATGCCGAGTAACCGGAGCGGCGGCCGGGGGCGGGGTCTGGCCGAGACCGCGGCGCGGTCTGGCGAGACCGTCGGGGGAGGCCGAACCCGGACGACCTGGGCGGAACCGGACGCGGACCGGACGCGGGACCGGACATGAGACGACCGGCCGGGTGCGGACGCACCCGGCCGGTCGGGCGTGCGGAGCCGCCGTGGGCGGCGGGTCTCACCTCTTCAGGGGCATCGCGTCCTGGTCAGAAGCGGCGCGGCGAGGAGTCGACGCCGGGCATTTCCTCCAGCCCGCCGGCGGTGGCGTCCGAGGCGATCTCCTCGTTGATCGACGCCGGGAAGCTGGGGTCGAACGTGGACGGAATCGAGGTCGACGGCGTGGCCGACAGACGATCGGGCGTCCCGGCCCCTGCCCCGGTCTCGGCACCGGCCGGTGTCCCGGTGCTCGCGGTCACCGGCGGCGTCGAGGAGGTCAGGCTCTCGTCGTGAACGGTGCTCGCCGGCGCGCTCGGCTCGTCCTGCTGGCCGGAGCCGGCAAGGTACCTGCGGGCCGCGACGGTGGCCGCCGCTCCGCCGCCCACCAGCAGCATCATGCCCAGGCCGCGGCGGCGTCGCCGGTGCACCCGGCTCAGCTTCCGCTCGGCCTTCGCGAGCTTGTTCTCCAGCACCAGCTGGGCCTTGTCGGCCCGCACCCTGGCCTTGCGCTCGGACCGGATGGCCCGGCCGGACCGGGCCTTCTCGATCCGCAGCTCGGTGGCCGCGCGGGCGTGCTCGGCCGAGAGCTCCGCCGCGCCGCGCGCCTTCTCGAGCCGCCGGCCGGCGCGACCCGAGACGGCCGTCGCCTTGGCCGCCGTCCGGGCCGGAACCTTCGCCGCCTTGCCGGCCTTCCGGCTGACCGCGTCGGCGCCGGCGCTCGACGTGTCCGCCACCTTGCCGGCCAGCGCGCTGCCGGCGTCCCGGGTGGCGGTCGCGGCGGTCTGCCCCGCCCGGGCCGCCCCCTGACCGGCCTTGACCGTGGCGTCAGCGACGCTGTGGCTGGCCTTGACCGTCGCGTCAGCGACGCCGTGGCTGGCCCTGACGGTGGCGTCGGCGACGGCGTGCCCGGCCCGGTCCACGTGGTCGGCGGCGGAGCGGGCCGCGTCGGGAATCGCGCTCACCGGGACGGCGTCGGTGACGTGCGCGAGCCGGTCCTTGATCGTGGTACTCATCGGTCTCCCTTCCTGGCGTGCCCCCAGCGGTGGGGCCGGCGCGGGGTTGAGGCGGGTGACCCCGCCGCTGGCCCTTCAAGATCTGACGACCTTGCCCTACCCTCCGTGGCGGCCAACCAACATTCCCACCCTCCGTGGTTATCCGCTCACTCTCGTGCCGCGCCGCTCGGCTCGGGTGAGAGAGACCCTTGGCGGGTATCCCGCGCAGCACCGATCATGGCTACCGTTCGCCGACGTTTCGGTGGCTGAGGTCGTGACCGGAGGTAGTTGATGAGCTCGCTACGCGTGATCCAGTGGGGGACCGGGAACGTTGGCCGGCACGCCTTACGGGGGATCATCCGGCGGCCGGATCTCGAGCTGGTCGGCGTGCACGCCCACTCGCCGGCCAAGATCGGACGGGACGCGGCCGAACTGTGCGGGTTGAGCGAGCCCACCGGCGTGGTCGCCACCGACGACATCGACGCGCTGCTGGCCCTCGATGCCGACTGCGTGTCCTACACGGTCCAGGGCGAGTCCCGGATCGACGACACCCTCGACGAACTGTGCATGATCCTCGCCGCCGGCAAGAACGTCGTGAACACCGCGCTCGTCTTCCTGGTCAATCCGGCGTTCCTCGACGACGCGACCCGCGGACGGCTCACGGAAGCGTGTGAGAAGGGCGGGACCACGCTGCTCACCTCCGGCATCGACCCGGGCTGGTCCGGAGACGTGGTCCCGCTGCTGGTGGCACAGATGTGCGAACGCGTCGACTCGATACGGGTCAGTGAGCTGATGAACTACGGCGAGTACGCCGACCCGGCCTTCACCGGCGAGGTCTTCGGTTTCGGCCTGCCGCTCGACCACCCGGCCGCGCTGTTCGAGCCCGGAGCGGTGACCTTCGGCTGGGGCGGTATCGTCCGGCTCCTGGCCGACGCGCTGGGCTGGACGCTCGACGAGATCCGCGAGGAGCACGAGCGGCTTCCCGCCCCGGAGACGTTCCATACGGCGATGGGCCGCATCGAGCAGGGCAGCACCGCGGCCGTCCGCTTCGACGTGACGGGCGTCGTCGGCGGCCGGCCCGCGATCGTCGCCGCCCACGTCAACCGGCTGCGCGACGACATCGGCCCGGACTGGCCGATCCTGGCCGGCGGCCGCTCCGGCTACCGCGTCGAGGTCACCGGCCACCCGTCGTTCACGCTCGAGCTCGAGCCCCGCCTCGACGGCGGCGGCGACCACGCCGAGGCTGGCCTCATCGGCTCCGCGATGCGCATCCTCAACGCCATCCCCACCGTCTGCGCCGCTCCACCCGGCCTCGTCACCCCGCTCGACCTGCCCTTCTTCACCGTCAACGGGGCCTGACCGCCCAGCTGAACCCAGACCTCGACGGCTCCGCGGCCGCCTCTCCGCCGCCGGCCGCGGCCGGGCACTCATCGTGGTCCGGGTCGGGCGCGTTTCGACTTGGACGAGCCCGACACGGAGGAGGCGAGGGTGCGTGCCGATGAGGAGCTGGCCTTTGAAGGATTCGTGGCCGGGGCCGCCGACCGGCTGCTGCTGAGCGCGGTCCTGCTCGTCGGCGGGGACTGGGCGGCCGGCGAGGACCTGCTCCAGGGAGCGTTCGAACGCACCTACCGGCACTGGTCGCGGATCGCGGACGGCCAGCCGGAGGCGTACGTCCGCCGGGCGCTGGTCAACGGCGCGACGAGCCGGTGGCGGCGGCTGCGGGCCCGGGTCGCCGAGGTGCCGTTGATCGTCGACGGCGAGTGGACCGTCGACGTCGTCGAGGTGGGCGTCGACCATGCCGACCGGCTGTCCCAGCGCGAGGGCCTGGTCCGTGCCCTGCGATCGCTTCCGCCCCGGCAGCGGGCCGTGGTGGTCCTGCGTTACTTCGACGACCTGCCCGAATCCGAGGTCGCCGCCGCACTCGGCTGCTCCGTCGGCTCCGTGCGCAGCCAGGCCTCGCGGGGCCTCGCCCGGCTGCGCGGCAGCGAGCACCTGGCCGCGCTCGGCGCCGTCCGCGCCCCCAGGACACGCCGCCGTGGCGCGGGAGACCCCGACATCCTGACCAACGAGATGGGGCAGGGGGGCCGCGCTCCGTCGTCATCGAGGGCGTTCGCCTCGCCTCCGCCGCGACCCACCCGGTGAGGGGGAAGAAGCTGTGAGCACAGCAGGAAACGGGCGTACCGACCCGCCCGGAGCGAGCCGCCGAGGCAACTTCACCCCGCGGGACCAGGCCGCGGCCGGCACGCGGCAGCCGCGGTACGTCGTGGAGGGTGACGTCGTGGACGGCCCGACCCAGGACCTGGCGGCGCAGCTGCGCGCGCTGCGGGCCGAGATGCCCCGCCGGGGCGTCGACAGCGTCTTCCTCGACCTGGTGCGCGCCCGGGCTCGCCGTCGCCGGTCACGCGCTCGCGTCGCCGGGGTCGCCGCGCTCGTCCTGGCGATCGTGGTGGGCATCGGCGTCCCCGTGAGCCACCGCGGTGGTGGGAACGACCACATGCCTCCCGCGGCCTCGTCGCCGGCCGCCCCGTACACCTACGGCGGGATGACCATCACCTGGCTGCCCGTCCCGATGGCTCACCAGCTGGACATAGAGTCCCAGTCGGTTCTTCACGGGGCCGTGGGGGCGCTACCGGGAGCCCCGCCCATCAGCATCGCCGCTCACCTTTTCAGCCAAGATTCCTACGACCAGAACATCGCCGCGTTCACCAGCGAGTTCGTCGCGCCGTCCACGGCGGTCGCGCCCGTGGCGGACGAGCCGTCCGCCGTCTGGGTGACCGTGATCTGGCAGCCGTCGGACCCGTCGGTCGCGACGGCCCGACAGCTGCGCAGTCAACTGAAACAGCTGCCGGAGGTCGTGGGCGACACCGAGGTGTCGGAGACGACGGTGGGTGACCAGCCCGCCGCCTTCGCCCAGAACGACCTCAGCGCCGTGACCAATCTTCACCTCCGGGACACGAGCTACCGCTACGGCGGTCTGCTCACCTGGCTCACGCCCAGCGGCGCCCTGCTCGCGGTGGAGGCCCACAGTTTCACCCCCGTCAACGTCGCCGTGCTGCGGCGGATCGGCGCCGGACTGGTCCTCGGCCAGCAGCCGCCGAGCACGCCCCCGCCCGCGTGACGCGGCGATCGCCGAGGCGGTGAATGCCGAGGTGGTGGGGGCCGCGATCCACGACGTCCTCACCCACGGCCCGCCCGCGGGATTTCTCGGCATCTCGATCGCCCGATACGAAATTTGAATCGAGTCCATTGTTCCTTCCGCCCTGCTGTCGTCCTCCCTAATCGGGAGGTAACGTTCCGGCTGGAATTCTCGCCGACCCGGTCGACGGGTGGTTTCTCCGTCCCTGATCATTGTCCGGGCGCTGTCCGAAGGACCGCGAAATGACGATCGAATCCAGTGACCTGATCGCGAGGCGTCGGGCGGCGCCCGCCGACGACCTGCTCAGCGACCTCATTGCCGTCCAGGAGCAGGGTGACCGGCTGTCGGTCCGCGAGCTGCTCGACCTGTGCGTGCTGCTGCTCGTCGCCGGCTACGAGACGACCGTCAACCTCGTCGCCAACGCCGTGATCGCGCTCGCCCGGGATCCGGCGCAGTACGCGGCTCTGCGGGCCGATCGCGCGCTTGTGTCGCCGGCGATCGAGGAGACGCTGCGTTTCGACCCGCAGATCCAGTATGTGGGGCGCACGGTGCTGGCCGACATGGACCTCGGCGGGCAGCCGCTTCGCGCCGGAGACGGCGTGATCGCCTTGTTGGCCGGCGCCCAGCGCGACCCCGAGGTGTTCCCGGACCCTGACCGGTTCGACATCACCCGCTACGCCGGACCGGCCGCGCGCCATCTCGGTTTCGGTCTGGGCATCCACTACTGCCTCGGGGCGCCGCTCGCCCGCCTGGAGGCGGAGATCATGCTGACGGCGCTGCTCGACCGGGTCGAACGGATCGAGATCGCCGCGGAACAGCTGCCCTACCGGCCGCATCTCTCCGTCCGCGGCGTCTCCGCGCTCCCCGTACGGCTGACCCCCGCCTGACCGGCCACGCCCCCGTGCCTTCCTGACCACGCCCCGCGTCTCCGCTCGGGCCGTGGCCGCTACCCTTGCCCGCTCACCACACGCTGTCGCCGCGCAGAACCGCGTCCGCGCCACCATCGACGAAGATCACCTGTCCGGTGACATGGCTGTTGTGCGGGCCGGCCAGCCAGGCCAGGTAGAGCAGCTGTCCCGCGCCACGGTCGACGGCGGCCTGTGCGGCGGTGACGGCGGCCGGCTCGTCCGCGGCCAGGCAGCCGGCCACGATCGCCGGGTCGGCCGGATGTAGGCAGGCCACCGAGTCGACGACGACCGCGGCCGGGTTCGTGCCAGCGGCCAGCAGCGGACGCAGCCCGGTCAAGGTGGCGACGGCGCCGAAGAAGTTGACGCGCACCGTCCGCGGGTCGCGCCGGGAGACACCGGCGCAGGCGACTACCGCGTCCAGCCGGCCACCGGTGAGCTCGCGAACCCGGTCGACCAGCTCCTCCCGCCCCGCCCTGGCCGCCAGGTCGACCGTGACCTCGGTGTCCTTCAGATCGACCCCGATCACGGTCGCACCCTGGTCGAGGAGAAGCTCGGCCGTGGCCCGGCCGATGCCGGAGGCAGCGCCGGTGACCACATAGGTACGGGACATGACCGCATTTCCCCCCCGAGCCCCCGCCGGCGGGCCGAGTCCGGCACGCCAGCCAGGCGCGGTATCCGGCGGAAGGATCCGCCGATGTCGCGGTCACACCCGCGGCGCGTCCTGGTCCACCTTGCCTCGGAGCCACCGCGTCCGCACCCGCGTGGCGGGCGGCGCCGGTGCTGCCGGTGGTGCGGGCACCGGTGCTGGCGCTGTCTGGACCTGCGGCGCTGTCTGGACCTGCGGCGCTGTCTGGACCTGCGGCGGTACCGGGACCTGCGGCGGCTGGGCGTCGGCGATGCGGTGGCGACGCGCCACCCGGCGCAGCTGGATCATGCGGCCGGTCCCGGGAATCGCGACCAGCAGGGCACCCGCGATCGCGGCGAACAGCATCGCGACCGCCAGCGGCAGATGGCCGTGGGCGCCCAGGAACGAGACCTTGACCCGCTGGCCGTTCTGCAAGATGAAGATCAAGAGGATCACGAGGATGACCGCGGAGAAGATCATTGCCGACCAGGCCCGGCTCAGACGGGTCGGGCGCACGACATGCTGCGGGACGGCGGGCGGCGCCGGGTCTGTCTCGGGTGGCCGTGCGTCTGGTACCGGGTCGACTGTTGTCATACCCGCGTGATACCCAGTCTCCTTCTGTTTTAGGCCGCCTTCGGCTACCGTCTCATCGCTTTTACTCCTTCGGCCTGAAACTAGGTGCCGAGCAGTGGGAGGGGCAGGAAGGAGTGCTTCTGCCAGATCAACCGGGATCGCTCCTCCGGGTAGCTCGTGACGGCCGAGGTGCTGTCGAAGACGTGGGTGAGGCGCCGGTCGGGGTCATAGGCGGGCCAGCCCGGGTCGCCATGAATGGCGAACCTCGTCCAGGCGGTCCGCATCTCGGCGGACAACGCCACCGCCTCGGGGCTGGGACCTTCGCCGATCAGCATGGCGGGCTGGCCGCTGGTGAGGTTGCCGAAGACGAGTGGCACGTCGAGGCCGTGGCAGGCGCCGAAGGCGCCGCCCATGCCGGGGGCGGCCCAGGCCAGCTCGTAGACGTGCGCGTGGCCGCCGCCCGCGACCTGCGCCTCGGCGAGGTGCAGGGAGGGCATCCGGAACAGCCAGTCCGAATGGACCAGTTCGTACAGCTGGTCGGGGCTCGCCTGCGGATAGGCGGCGTGGTAGCGGCTGGCACCGTCGTCACCGGGCGCGAAGACCTGTAGCGCCTCCGTCGCCTGTTCGAGCGTCACCTGGCCGAGCAGGCCGGTGATGGCGGTGAACAACCGCTGTTCGTCGCGGGTGTGCCCGGCGAGCAGACCGACGCCCCGACCGGCGCCACCGGCCAAGGCCTGCCACGGCGTGGTCGGCAGGACCTCGCCGTCGACGACGGGGGCGAACAGGATCGACCGATGCGCGGCCTGGCCCCAGCGCCCGGCCCGCTCGACGATCCCGGCGGCGACCAGGTCACCGGCGGCGGCCAGCAGCGCCGGCTCCACGCTCGCGAGGTCCGCGACGGTAGGACGCATCCCCACCTCGTCGGCACAGGCGGCGGCGATGTCGGCGGCGAGCCGCCGGGAGAAGAACGTGCCCGGCACGCTCTGGGCGATAGCCCTGCGGAAGAGCCCGGCCGCGCGGGGCATGGCCAGCAGGGCCGCGACAGATCCGCCGCCCGCCGACTCGCCGAAGACCGTGACCTCGTCGGGGTCACCGCCGAAGGCGGCGATGTTGTCGCGTACCCATTCCAGGAGGGCGACCTGGTCGAGCAGCCCACGGTTGGCGGGTGCATCGACGATCTCGGCGAAACCCTCCGCGCCGAGGCGGTAGTTGAACGTCACGACGACGACCCGGCCGTCCCGGGCGAGGTGGCCGCCCTCGTACTCGGGCGAGCTGGACTTACCGAAGACGTAGCCCCCGCCGTAGATCCACACCATCACCGGAAGCCGCGCGCCGGGCTCAGGCTCGGGCGACCAGACGTTGACGGTCAACCAGTCGTCGTCCGCCGTGCCCGCGGCGGTCGAATCCTGGCCGAACGCGTCGGCCTGCGGGGGTGGCGGTCCGTACGACACGGCCGGCCGTACGCCGTCCCAGGTCTGTGGCGGCCGCGGCGCGGCGAAGCGGAGCTCGCCGACCGGCGGCGCGGCGTAGGGGACACCGCGGAAGACCGCCAGGCCCCCCTCCCGGCTACCACGCAGGGTCCCGGCCGCCAGGCGGACCTGAGGCGCGGGCCCGGCGGAAACCGATCCGGCATCGATGCTCGTCACGGTTCTCCCTCGACAGATGCCGCATCCGCGGTCGTAGCCGCGGCTGTCGACGCGGGCGACGGCATCCTCACGCCAGATCGAATTCCTCGCCAACCATTTTTTGAAGATCTGACTGTTGGTGATCTAGCAGGTCCAGACGCCTCCGCCCGCCTGGTGAGCATGATCGTCGAGGTGGTGATCGCGTCGGCGGCCCCGGCCGCGTACCGCACCGTCGACCGCGACGCGCGGGTGTGGCTGGCGTGGGTGGTGATCCGCGCCGTCGGGCGCAGCAAGGCGCGCCGCTGTTGCGACAATGGTCTAGAAAGGTAGATCTGCCCACGGAGAATCCGGGTCGGATCGTGGTTCCCGCGCCGCCGGACGAGGCAGGCGGCCACCGGTCGGGATCGACGATCAGTGGCCTGAGCAGTTGTCATGGCGCCAGAGCGTGCGGAGGGATGACTTGTCGGCTGCTCTGACGGTTCGCCGCCGCGACGAGGTCTTCGTCGTGGAGCCAGGCCAGTCGTTCCTCGTGGGCCGGGACGCCACCGCCGATCTGGTGGTCGCCGACCCGCGGGTGTCCCGGCGTCACCTGCTGATCGAGCCGACGGCCGACGGCTGGGAGGTCGTGGGCCTAGGGAGCGGCGGGACGTGGATGGCTGGGCACCGGGTAAGCCGGATGCCGGTCCGTGCCCAGTCCGAGTTCCGCCTGGGCTCGGTGGACGGGCCGCGTATCACCGTGGCCCCGGCCCGGGCCGCGGTGGAGGCGGAGATGGAAGCGGAGGCGGAGGCGCCCGCCACCATGCCGATCCGGCGGCCGACGCCGCCCGCGCGGTCCCAGGAGGTGACCGTCCACATCGGTGACCTCGGCGCGTTGACCGGCCGGCGGCTCGGATCCACGGGGCCCGGTCCCGCCGCGGTGCCCGAACTCGGCGGCCCGGGCCACGTCCACCCGCTGCGGCCCGGTCGGATGTCCGTCGGCCGTGCGCTGACGAACGACCTGGTCGTCGGCGACCTGCTCGCCTCCCGGAAGCACGCCGAGCTGACCGTCGGCCCGGACGGCGTGCGCGTCGTCGACCTCGGCTCGGCGAACGGTACCTACGTCAACGGCCGCAGGGTCGAACAGGCGTCGCTGCGCGCCGGTGACCTGATCGCCGTCGGCCACCACGTGTTCCAGGCCGTCGGCGACGCGGGCGACGCCGATGACCCGCGGGCGGTCCCGACCTGGCTGGCCGAGTACCTCGACACCGGCGACGTCGCCTTCGAGGTGGAGGGCCTGTGTGTCGACGTCGACGGGGCCCGGCTGTTGCACGACATCAGCTTCCGCCTGCCCGGGCGGTCGCTGCTCGGGGTGATCGGGCCCAGCGGGGCGGGGAAGACGACGCTGCTGGGCGCGCTCACCGGGTTCCGCCCGGCCGGCGCCGGAACCGTCCGCTACGGCGGCCGCGACCTGTACGCCGAGTACGACGAACTGCGCCGGCGCATTGGCTACGTGCCGCAGGACGACATCCTGCACACCACCCTCACCGTTCGCCAGGCCCTGGACTACGGCGCGCGGCTGCGCTTCCCCGCCGAGACCACCTGGGCGGAGCGCGGCGCACGCGTGGACGCCGTGCTCGCCGAGCTCGGCCTCACCACCCGCGGAGCGGACAAGCTCGACCTCGCCGACGCCACCGCGACCGGTGAGTGGACGCTGCCCAGCGGGGTCGACCTGTCCGACCGGCGAGTAGCGACGCTGTCCGGTGGCCAGCGCAAGCGGACCAGCATCGCGCTCGAGCTGCTCACCCAACCGACCCTGCTCTATCTCGACGAACCGACGTCCGGACTGGACCCCGGCCTCGACCAGGAGGTCATGCGGTCGCTGCGCGGACTCGCGGACGACCGGCGGACGGTCGTCGTCGTGACCCACAGCGTGGCCCAGCTCGACCTGTGCGACTTCCTGCTGGTTCTCACCCGGGGCGGGCATGTGGCCTACTTCGGCCCGCCTCAGGGCGCGTTGCCCTTCCTCGGCCAGGCCAGCTGGGCGGACGCCTTCGGAGTTCTCGAGAGCGCCGACGGCGCGGCTCGACTCGCCCGCCGGCACCGGTCCTCGGTTCACCTCGCGAAGAACCCGCCCGCCACGCCGGTCGCCCCGCCCCCCGCCCCGCCGGTCGTCCGGCGAGCGCGCGCGCCGCTGCCGACGCCACGCCAGCAGTCGATGCTCTCCCAGCTGCTGACCCTGAGCCGCCGGTACGGGCGGATCATCGCCGCCGATCACTCCTACCTGCGCATGATCGTCGCCTATCCGTTCCTGTTGGGGCTCCTTCCGCGGCTGGTCGAGACCCCGCACGGGCTACGCGCGGTGCCGACGGGAGAGCCGAACCGGGACGCGATCCGCGTTCTGCTCGTCGTCACGCTCGTGGCGAGTTTCCTGGGCATGTCCAACGCGATCCGTGAGATCGTCAAGGAACGGCCCGTCTACCTGCGTGAACGCGCCATCGGCCTGTCTACCACCGCCTATCTCGGTTCCAAGGCGCTGGTCCTGACCATGATCACCTCGGTGCAGAGCATCGTGATCACCGTCATCGGTTTCGCGGGGCGGCTCCCGGCCGACGGGCTGCTCACCAGTTATCCGATCGTGGAGATGACGGTCATCGTCGCGGCGACCGGGACCACCGCGGCCATGCTGGGCCTCGCGGTGTCCGCGCTGGTCGACAACGCCGACAAGGCGATGCCGCCGCTGGTCGTACTCTCCGCGGCACAGCTGGTGCTGGCCGGCCCGCTGATCTCGCTCGCCGGTCGCCCCGGGCTGAACCAGTTGTCCTGGCTGTTGCCCGGCCGCTGGGGCGACGCCGCCGCGGCCTCGCTGACCGACCTCATCGACGTCCAGAAGCTGACTGACCCACGCCTCAACCCGGGAGTCTCTCCTGATCCGCTCTGGCGGCACACGACGGAGACCCTGTTGCTCGACCTGGGCGCCCTCACCGCGCTCGGCCTTGCCAGCCTGGCCGCCGCCGGTCTGTTCCTTGGCCGGCTCGACCCCCGTTTCTCCCGTCCTGGCCCCGGCTGAGCGGAGCCCTGACTCGTCGGCGGCGGCTCCCGATGCGCTGCACGAGGCATCGAGAATCCTGGCGCGTCTTCTGGCGAGAGCTCGACTGCCGCGGGTGAAAAATAAAGGCGGGCGTGAAGGAAGCCCCGCGGCTATCGTGGTGCTCAGAATGATGGATGTATCTACACAGAACGTGAACCTCGAAGGTCGCGGACGGAAACCAGACGCTCAGCCGCCCGTTGGTTTTCCCGATGCCCGGCCGGTGCCGTGTCCGGAGCCCGAGCCGTTGCCGATGCTTGGCGTCGATGTCGGCGGTGTGCTCACGAGCCGGGCCGCCGACGACCAGGACACGTCGTTCTTCAGCTCCCAGCCGATGCTGACACCGGCGGTCGCCGGCGCGTTCGACGCGCTGACGACGTTGGCCGCCGGCCCGTTCGCCGGCCGGATCCACATCGTCTCCAAGTGTGGTCCGAAGATCGCAGCCCTCACCCGCGAGTGGCTCGGGCATCACGAGTTCTTCGAGCGCACTGGGATCCCGTCGGCGAACCTGCACTTCGTCCGCCGCCGCCCCGAGAAGGCCCCGGTCTGCGCTCGCCTCGGCATCACCCATTTCATCGACGACCGCCTCGACGTCCTGGTCCACATGACGACCGTGCCGCACCGCTACCTGTTCCTGGGCGACGCCCCGGAACGAACCGCCTCCGAACCGGTGCCTCCGTGGGCCGTTCCGGCCACGTCGTGGACCGATCTGGCCGTCCTGCTGGCGGCCGGCCGCGACCACTGACGCGGGCCCGGCTGGCAAGTCCGTCAGATCGTCACGCGGCGCAGGGTGGTGAAGCCGCCGGCCATGAGCGCGACCGCCACGGCGGCGAGCACCCCGGTGAGCCCGATCGCGGACAGCGTGGTGAAGAAGTGCCCGACGTCGGACCAGCTGTGGGACCAGGTCGTGGCGAGCGCCCCGGCGAGCAGGACGGTGACCTGCCCGGCCGAGAAGGCGATCAGGCCGATGAGGGACCAGCGCCGGTAGACCAGGCCCCACCAGCAGCCGTAGACGTAGAGCAGGGTGAGAACGACGAACGACGTCAGCCAGGCCTCGTACCAGGCGCCGTCGAGGATGTACGGCAGCCGGAACATGCGCATCGACAGGCCCCAGCCGCCGGTCGCGCCCTCGACGGCCCGCAGGACGGTGAGGATCACGCCGGTGACCGCGGCGTAGGTCACCGCGAGGAGGGCCGTCCCCAGGTAGTAGCTGCGCCGGGACAGGCCCAGCGCGAGTCCGAACGACAGCCCCTTGGTGATGCTCTGCAGACCGATGACGAAGGCGACCACGCAGACGGCCGCCAGGCCGCCGACCGAGTGATCGCCCTGGTCACTGCTGGGGAGCAGGCCGACGACGATCACATCGACCGTGAAGGCGAAGACCAGCCCCGCGCCCGGCGCGACGAGGTAGGCGACTCGGTCGAGCAGGTGGTAGCGGGCGACCTTGATCGCGGTGCGGAGAGTGCTGGCGGTGGGGGCCGCGGTGTTCACGCGTGTGACCTTTCCGTTCGTTCGCCGGCCGCCCCGGCACTGGCGTGGACGACGGCCTGCTGCAGTGACAGGGGGGTGAGGGTGAGGTTCAGCTCGCGGGCCCACGCCCGGTCGCCGTCGGTCAGCGGGCTGCCGACCACCACCGACGCGTGGGACGCGAGCGTGCGACGGTCCCAGACGCGCCGGCCGGCCGCGAACGCGTCCACCGCCGGCACCGCTCCGCTCACGGCCGTCGTGGCGCCGCGCACGGTGTCCGCGTCGGCGTCGAGCACGACCCGCCCGCGGTCGATCATCACCACCCGCTCCAGCAGCCCGGAGACCTCGTCGATGAGGTGCGTCGACAGCAGGACCGTCCGTGGGTGCTCGGTGTAGTCCGCGATGAGCTGGTCGTAGAAGATCTGGCGGGCGACGGCGTCGAGGCCGGCGTAGGGCTCGTCGAACAGCGTGACCTCGGCCCTCGCGGCCAGGCCCACGACGATCCCGACGGCGGAGCGCATCCCGCGGGAGAGCTTCTTGACGGGCCGGCCGACCGGCAGGTCGAACGCGCGGAGCAGGGCGTCGGCCAGCTCGCCGCTCCAGTCGGGGTAGAACCACGACGCCGCCCGCAGGACATGCCCAACCCTGACGTCCGGATAGGACTGGTCCTCGCGGACCAGCACCATCCGACGCAGTACCGCGTCGTTCTCGATCGGGCTCGCGCCGAGGACCCGGACCTCGCCGGCCGACGGAAACTCCTGGGCCGCGAGAATCCGCAGGAACGTGGTCTTGCCGGCGCCGTTGCGCCCCAGCAGACCGGTGATGGTCGCGTCCTCGATGTCGACGGTGACGTCATCGAGGGCGACGTGGCCGCGATAGCGGCGGGTCAGGCCACTCACCGCGATGGTGGGTGTCATACCGTGATGCCTCCCCTGGCGGATCTGGGTTCTGTCTCATCGAGGGCGGCGCCGGGCGGGCCCTCGCTCACCTGGCGGACCAGCGCGAGCAGAGCCTCGGCATCGATACCGAGCCGGTTCGCCTCGTCGACCATGGGCGCCACGTACCGCTGGGCGAAGGCCTGGCGGCGGCGTTCCACCAGGCGCTCGCGGGCGCCCGCGGCGACGAACATGCCCACGCCGCGGCGCTTCTCCAGTAGCCCGTCCTCGGTCAGCACGTTGAGCCCCTTCGCCGCGGTGGCCGGGTTGATCCGGTAGAAGGCCGCGAGCTCGTTGCTCGACGGCGCCCGCCCGCCCTCGGGGAGCGTGCCGTCCGCGATCTCGTCGGCCAGCCGCTCGGCGATCTGGGCGAAGATCGGGCTGCTGTCGTCGAGCACGCCCCTGCCCCTCTCCTCGGCCGTACCCATCCGTCCCGATGGTTGGTCGGTTCATTACTTGACTAATGTACCGACGAACGGAGGGGTGTCAAGGCTCGGCCACTGGTCGCCGGACGGGTCCCTCACGCCGGCTGTGGTCAGCCGCCTCGACGGCCACCTCGACGTGGATCAGATGACGTCGGCGGTCCGGGCTTCGCCGGTTCGACGGCCGGCCGGCGAGAATCGAAGACGGAGTCGTTCGAGGGGGACACCTGTGCCAGAAGGAGACACCGTCTACCAGGCCGCCCGCCGGCTGCACCAGGCGCTGGCTGGTCAGGTGCTGTCTGTCAGCGACTTCAGGGTGCCGCGGTACGCGACGGTCGACCTGACCGGCAGCACGGTGCTCGAGGTGGTGCCTCGCGGCAAGCACCTGCTGATGCGTTGCTCCGGCGGTACTACGGTGCATTCCCACCTTCGGATGGAGGGTGCGTGGCGCACCTTCGCCGCCGGCGAGCCCTGGCGTGGCGGACCCGGCTGGCAGATCCGGGTGGTGCTCGGCAACGCGCGGCACGTCGCGGTCGGCTATCGGCTGCCCGTTCTCGACATCCTGCGGACCGCTGACGAACCGGCCGTCGTGGGTCATCTCGGTCCCGACGTGCTCGGGCCGGACTGGGACCTCGACCGTGTGCTGGCGGCCGCGCTGGCCCGGCCGGAGAGCGAGATCGGCATGGTCCTGCTGGATCAGACCGTGCTCGCGGGCCTGGGAAACATCTATCGGATCGAGGCGTGCTTCGTCGCCGGCGTCTCGCCGTGGACGCGGGTCGGCGAGGTTCCCGATCTCGGCAGGCTTGTCAACCGAGCCCGACAGATGATCCTGGTCAACGCGGATCGGCCCACGCGGGTCACGACCGGGTCGGCGCGGCCGGGGGAGCACCTGTGGGTCTACGGCCGCGGCCGGCGGCCGTGCCGTCGGTGCGGTACGGCCATCCGGGTAGCTGAGCAGGCGCAGTCGGACGCCCCCGAGGAAGGGCGCGTCACCTACTGGTGCCCGCGCTGCCAACGCGGACCGGCCCCGATGGGCTCGCCTGGTGCCGGCGGCGGTACCAGCATCCGGGCGTAGCGCGGCAGGTGGCGACACGCGGCGGAGGCGGGTCAGCCGCAGTGGGACCAGTCACTGCTCCACGAGACGTTGCCGAGGCTGCCACCCCATTTCACGCAGATCGCCTTCGCGTACGCCCTCACCGGACCCGCGTAGTACTGGTAGGAGCCCGCGTCGACCACCTGTGACGAACCGTTGCGCGCCTGCACCCAGGCCGACATCGACTGAGCCGTGCCCACGCCGGCACCGGACTTCAGCGTGACCACGCAGTTGTTGCTGCCGTCGTACATGAGGAAGATCTTGGCCGTCGTGGAGCCGTTGGTGAGGGTGTGGCTGTCGACCTGGGAGTAGCCGGAGCCGCACACCTGGGCGGCGGAGTAGGGGTTTGTCTTCGCCGCGCTGGGAGTGGAGGTGGTGGTGGTGGTGGTACCGGCCGAACCGGAGTTGGAACCCGAACCCGAACCCGCCCCGGATCCCGAGTTCGCGGTCGAGCCGGCACCGGATCCGGATCCCTGCGTGGATGCTGCCTGCTGTCCGGGCGCGGCGGCCGGTGGTTCGCCCGCGATGGTGTCGGCGTGGGTCGAGAGGACCGCTGGCGGCGGCTGAATACCGACCGGCCGAGATGGCGCGCCGGCGTCGGAACCACCACCTGAACGCGGCGGGGCCTCGTTTCCTGGCTCTGCCTGCGTACTGGGGAGGTCGGCTGGTGCTTTCCCGGTGCTCGGTGTGGCCGTCGCCCCAGGCCGCGCGGGCCGGTCGGGGTTTGGACTCGCCGCGGACGTGGTCGGTGCGGGGTCGTTCGTGGCCATGGCCGAGCCGTCGTTCGCGGTAACGGCGATCAGGATGATCGCGGTCACCGCGGCGGCGAACCCCGCTGTCGCGATGCTGGCCAGCCAGACGCGCCGGGGGATCGCGCCGCGCGGCCGGGGACCGGGTGAAGACCGCCGCCAGGATTCGAGGAAGGCCCCGTGCTCGGCGGGGCTGGACGGGCTTGGGCTGGACGGGTCGGGCGCCGGCGGCTGCCCGCCCGTCCCGATGCTCTTCGGGTGGTCGTTGGCCGCGGACCCGCCCAGTGTCAGGATCGGTAACCCCGCATTCGCGTCGAATGTCCGATTCGGAGGCTAACCGCCCGACTCAGGTCGCATACCTGCTTCACGAAAAGTTTGGCGACTGTTCGTGGAGGTCGTTCCTCCGTGTCTCGGCGTGCCCTCGCCGCCTCCTCGCCTCGTCGCCTCGGCCCGAGCGCCGGCGTCACCGGGTCGCCGACGTCGATCTGGTCAAACCTCACCGAGCTGACGCCGCGCGGCGCCAGGCCGGATCGCGAGCCGCCAGGGCCTGCCCTGGATCGGCGGTACACACATCGAATTCACATCGTGGCGGTCCTAACGTGCGGCCATGCGGGTGCCGGTGGTCGAGGACGAGAGGCGTACCGCCGCGTTGCCGCGCCGGGGCCGCCCGGTGAGGGGTTCACCTTCGACGGAGATGTCGTCGGATGACGCGTGCCAGATCCGCCCCGGCCGGGTCGCCGTGCCGGGATTGGACCGCCTGGCTGACTTCGCCTCACATCGTGGCCTCATGAGCCGTGTCAATGCTGGGAAGGTATGGAGCACTCCTTCGGGTCGGATCTGACCGCTCCGGGCGGGCCAACCGGTCCTCGCCCGTCCATCGGCCCCGAGCGGTGGACGATGCCGCGGACGCTGGTGGTCGCGGACAAATTTCCCCCGGTCATCGGAGGCATCGAGACGTTCGCCCGGCAGCTGTCCGCCGCGCTACCGGCGGACCGGCTCGTGGTCGTCGCGCCCCCGCATCCGGACGCCGAGCGCCAGGACGCGGCCGCGCCGTTCTCGGTGATCCGCAGCTCCGCGGCCGCGATGACCTCTCCGGACGCCGGGCGTCGGCTGGGACGACTCGCCGCCGCGGCGGACTGCTCGGCGGCCTGGTTTCCGTCCGCGACACCGCGCGCCCTGGTCACGCCCGCCCTCCGGCGAGCCGGCGTCGACTGGGTCGTGGGCTCGACGCACGGACACGAGTTCGGCTGGTCGTACGTCCCGGTCGGCCGGTCGGTCGTGCGCGCCGTAGGCGACCGGGTCGATGTCCTGACATACGTGACGGACTTCAGCCTGCGGCGACTTCGTACGGTGGTGTCGCCGTCGGTACGTTTCGAGCCGCTGACCGGCGGTGTTGACGTCAACCGGTTCCGGCCCGATGCCGGCGGCGCGGACCTCCGTCGCGTCCATGGTTGGGGCGGGCGGCCTGTGGTGGCGTGCGTCGGCCGCCTGGTCGCCCGCAAGGGTCAGGACATGCTGATCCGCGCGTGGCCGGCCGTGCTGCGCCGTCACCCGGGTGCTCTGCTGCTCATCATCGGCCAAGGCCCGGACGCTCGCGTGCTGCGGCACCTTGCCCGCAGCGTCGGTGTCGACGCGAGCGTGCACTTCACCGGCGCTGTGTCCGCCGATGCGTTGCCCGCCTACCTGGACGCGGCCGACGTGTTCGCATTGCCGTCTCGCGCTCACGCCATGGGCCTCGGTCGGGAAGGCCTTGGCCTCGCGGCCCTCGAGGCCGCGGCCGCCGGCCTACCGGTGATCACCGGCGCCGCGGGTGGAGCGCCGGACGTCGTCCGTCACGGTGAGACGGGCCTGGTGGTCGACGGCGCGGATGTCATCGAGGTCGCCGCGGCCGTGAAGATGCTTCTTGCCGATCCGGTCCGCCGATACCGCATGGGCGAGGCCGGCCGCGCCTGGATGCGTGCCCGCTGGACCTGGGAGCACCTCGGCGCTCGGCTCGCCGCCCTGCTCACGCCTCCGCGGGTGGGCACCGGCAGTGACGAAAGGATGGGTGACGGTGGTGGTTGTTGTTGCCAACAGGGTCATCGTCAGGCGGACAACCGTTGGTGATAGGTGCGTCGCGTGGACAGGACCGCGTCGGATCGGTATTCCGGTGTCTTCCACAAGCTGGCCGAGCGGCGGGAGAGCCCCGCCATCGAGGCCGGGTGCCTTCGGGGTGCCGGTCGAGGTCAGTTGCCCTCGGGGTGCCGGTCGAGGCCCGCGAGCTCCAGCAGGCCGGTGCGTCGTACCTTGCCCATGGCGTTCACCGGCAGGGCGTCGACCTGGGACCAGATCTCCGGGACCTTGTAAGGAGCCAGCTCGCGGCGGCACAGCGCCGCGAGCGCGTCGAGATCCAGCGCCGCCGGGCCCGCGCTCTCGACCAGGGCGGCCACCCGTTGCCCGAGACGGTCGTCGGGCACGGCGCACACCGCGACCCGGGCGACGTCCGGGTGCGCCGAGATGACCCGTTCCACTTCGAGCGGGTAGACGTTCGCCCCGCCCCGGATGATGACCAGCTTCCTGCGGTCCAGCACCCGCAGCCAGCCGTCGCCGTCGACGGTCCCGATGTCACCGGTCGCGACGGGTCCCGGTTCCGGCGGGCGGACGGCTCCCCGCTCCCAGTACCCGAGCGTCGGGTGCCACGCTCCCGCCCACGGGCCGGTGGCGGCCCCGCTCAGCCGCAGCTCACCGGGCTCGCCGGCCGGCAGCCGGCGCCCCTCGTCGTCGTAGGCCGCGACGTCGTAGTGCGGCAGGACGCGGCCGCTCGCGCCTGGGCGCCACTCCTTACCCGGCGGGTCGATCGACACCACCGTGGGCGCCTCGGTCAGGCCGTAGGTGGCCCGGGGGAGCAGCCCGTGCGTGTCGGCGAAGGCCTGGCGCAGCGCGTCCGGGGTGTCGCTTCCTCCGCTCCACACCTCCTCGAGGGAGCTGAGGTCGGCCTCCGGGCGTCTGGCGAGGTCGTGGAGCTGGGCCGGCGCCCCGTTCCACACCGTGACCCGGCGAGTCGAGATCCACTCAGCGACGCCATCGACGTCGCGGCGGTTCATCACGACGGCGCACCCACCGGCCTGCGCGGTGAGCAGCGTGGACAGCACCATCAGGTTGAGGATCGTGAACGGGAAACTGTCGCCCTTGCGCAGCTGGGGGCCCCAGCCGCGGGTGGCGACGAGGACCGCGCCCGGCAGGAGCAGGTTGCGCTGGCTGTGCACCACCGCCTTCGGCCGCCCCGACGTCCCGCTGGTGAACGCGATCCCGGCCGGCGCGTCGGCGTCCACCTCGACCGGCGGGGCCTGCTCGGCGCCGGCCAGCAGCACCGCCCACCGGTCGGGATCGACGCGGCCGGGGGAGCTCAGCTGGCAGCGCGGCCCGGCCAGCACGACGCGCGGCTCGCAGATATCGCGCAGCTCCTCCTGCTCGCCTCCTGCCAGCGCCTCTCCGATCCCCGCCCAGACCGCCCCGATCCGCTGCGCGCCGTGGAAGGCCGCGACGATGTCCAGGTCGTTGGGCAGGCAGGCCGCGACCCGGTCGCCCGGGCGGACGCCGAGTGACCACAGAGCGCCAGCGGCCCGCCCGGCCTGCTCGTCGAGCTCGGCGTACGACCACGCGCCGGAGACCGCGTCGACCGCGGTGGCGCCCGGCCGCGACGCGAGGGCGGCGTCCAGCACCCGGGCGACCGTGGCCGGGAGGCGCGGCGTCGCGGACCTGTCCATCGTGGCTCCCGCCTTTCGTCGCACCCTGTCCGACGTCACGACGTGCCCGTGCTCCTCGGCCGGGCCGGCCCGTTCCCCGGGTAGCTCCGCGGGACGCCCGCGCCGTGCCTGACGCCCGGCCATGCGAACGTAATCCAAGGCTTACGTGTCGTGAACACCTACTGGTGACGATCGACGGATGGTGGGCCTTGAGTTCCGGCTGCTTGGCCGCGTCGAGATGTACCGGGACGGGCAACCGGTGGACGTCGGCGGCCCCAAGCAGCGGGCTGTCCTCGCCTCACTCCTGCTCCGAGTCCGCAGGGTGGTCTCGGTCGATCAGCTCATCGACGACCTGTGGCCGGAGCAGCCGCCGGCCCGGGCGGCCGCCACGGTACAGGTCTTCGTCTCGCAGCTGCGCCGGGTACTCGAACCAGAGCGTTCCCGCGGTAGCACGGCGACCGTCCTGGTCACGGCGTCTCCCGGCTACCTGCTCGACATCGAGCCCCAGGCCGTGGACGCGCACGTCTTCACCGACCTGGTCGCCCGTGGCCGGGAGGCGCTCGACGCCCGGGACCCGCAGCGGGCGGCACGGCTGCTGCTGCGCGCCGAGGCGATGCTGCGCGGCCCGGCACTCGCCGACGTCCCGGTCACGCCGTTCGTCCGGGCCGCGGCGGCCCGGTTGACGGAACTGCACCTCGGCGCGGTCGAGGCCCGGATCGACGCCGAGCTCTCCCTGGGTCGGCACGCCGCGCTCGTCGCGGAGCTCGAGCAGTGGGTGCGCCGGCACCCGCTGCGAGAGCGCCTCCGGGCACAGCTGATGCTCGGGCTGTACCGGTGCGGGCGACAGGTGGAGGCGCTGGCCACCTATCGCGAGACCCGCCGGGTGCTCAACGACGAACTGGGGCTCGAGCCGGGCGCCGGGCTGCGAGAACTGGAGCAGGCCGTGCTGCGGCAGGACCCCGTCCTGGCCTGGCGGCCGCCGCCGCCCGTGCCCGTGCCCACGGCGACGTCCACGTCTACGGCGATGTCCGCGTCCGCGTCGACGTCCCCGGCCGAGGTGGCGACGCCGGACCACGAGCCGCCGCCCGCGGATCGGCGCGGCCGAGTCCTGGTGGTCGATGACACCGCCATCAATCGCAGGCTCCTCGCGTCCGCCGTGGCCCAGCTCGGTCACGAGGTGGAGACGGCGGAGAACGGCCACCGGGCGCTCGAGATGCTGCGGGCCGCCGATGACGATCCGCGCGGGTTCGACATCGTCCTGCTGGATCTGCTCATGCCGGTGCTGGACGGGTACGCGACGCTGGCCGAGATCAAGGCAGATCCCGTCCTGGCCGACGTCCCGGTGATCATGGTGTCGGCAGTGCCGGAGCTGGAGAGCGTGGTGCGCTGCATCGAGCTGGGCGCGATCGACTACCTGCCGAAGCCATACAGCTCGACGATGCTCCGGGCCCGGCTGCGCTCCTCGCTGCAGGCCAGGCGGTCGGCGGCCGAGCGGGAGACAGCCCTGCGGACCGAGATCGCCATGCTTCGAGCGGAGGTCTCCCAGGCTCGGATCGGCACCGGGCCCGAACACGCGTGAACCGTCGACCGATGTCGCTGCGCGGCGTGGTCCGCAGCGGTGCCGGCGTCGGCGTGGTCCTGCTGGCCGCGCTGTTGCTGGTCAGCCTGAAGGCCGAGAGCAGCACGCGGCAGGCGGGGACGGCCGAGGCCCGGCGGTCGCAGTCGCTACGCCTGGCCTACGAGCTGCGGCAGACCTCCGACGACCTGACCCGGATGGCGCGGACGTACGTGGTCACCGGTCAGCCGCGCTACCGCGCCTGGTTCCAGGAGATCCTGGAGATCCGCGACGGCACGGCGCCAAGACCGCGCAACTACGGCAACATCTACTGGGACGTCGTGACCGACACCGGTCGGCGTCCCACACCGTTCGGTCCTCCGGCGGCCTTCGCCGGGCTCGCCGCCGGGGCCGGGTTCACCCGCCAGGAGCTGGGCCTGCTCGCCGCGGCCAAGACGCGGTCGGACGCCCTGGCCACCGTGGAGAAGCGGGCGTTCGACCTGGCCGCCCAAGGGGGCGCGGCCAACCGTCAGCGGGCGACGGACATGCTCTTCGACGCGTCCTACCTGCGGGCCAAGGACGGGATCATGCAGCCGATCGGGCAGGTGCTGGCGCTCGTCGACACCCGCACGGCCGGGGAGACCGCGCGGGCCACGGACCAGGCCCGGGTCTGGTCGGTGGGCGCCATCGTGGCGGCGCTGCTGCTCCTCGCGGGGATGGCGGTGTTCGTCGTCGTGACCCGCCGGGCGGTGCTCCGCCCGGTCGCGGAGCTCGATGCCGCGACGGCCCGGATGGCCGCCGGCGAGGCCGACGTCCGGGCGCGGGTGGCGGGAGTCGGCGAGCTGCGTTCCCTGGCGAGGCGCTACAACGAGATGACCGAACGGGTGCAGGGGCGCTCCGCCGAGCTGCGGCTGCTGCACCAGGTCGCCGCCGCGGCGCATCGGGCCACCGACCTCTCCGCGGCCGCCGCGGACGTGGTCGACCTGGTCCGCGCGCACACCGGATGGCCGGTTGGCCGGACCTACCACCGATACGGCGACCGGCTGGTGCCCCTGACGACGTCCGCCGACCTCCTGCGCCCGAGCGCCGCCGCGCCCGGCCCGTCCAGCCTGCCGGGCCGGGTTCTCGCGACCGGGGAGGCCGTCTGGCTGCCCCAGCTCTCCGCCGAGCACGGGACGGCACGGGGACCCGGCGCGGGAATCGCCGTTCCGGTGCGTACCGGCCGAGGCGAGAGCGCGGAGGTGGTCGCCGTGCTGGAGTTCCTCACCGCCGGCCCCGCCGCCCCGGACGCCGCGCTGCTGGCTCTCCTGTCGGACGTGGCGGCCCAGCTCGGCCAGGTCGCCGACCGGGTCCGCACCGCGGACGCGCTGCGCGACGCCGCCTCCACCGCCCAGAGCGCCAACATCGCCAAGAGCGCCTTTCTGGCGACGATGAGCCACGAGATCCGGACCCCGATGAACGCGGTCATCGGCATGTCGGGGCTGCTCCTGGACGGCCGTCTCGACCCCGGCCAGCGCCACCTCACCGAGGTCGTCCACGACAGCGCGCACTCGTTGCTCCTGCTGATCAACGACATCCTCGACTTCTCCAAGATCGAGGCCGGCCGCTTCCGCCTGGAACGGGTGCCGTTCCACGTCGCCGAATGCGTGGAGGCCGCGATCGACCTCGTCTCGGCCGACGCCGGCACCAAGGACCTCGAACTGGTCTGCGACATCGAACCCGGCACCCCGGAGGCCATGGTCGGCGACCCGACGCGGGTCCGGCAGATCTTGCTCAACCTGCTGAGCAACGCGGTGAAGTTCACCGAACGAGGCGAGGTGACCGTCACGGTCGGCGCGTCCCCGGGCGACGCCGAAGGCACGCACGAGTGGCGCTTCGTCGTGCGCGACACCGGCATCGGCATCCCACCCGAGCACCTGGAGTCGATCTTCGACTCGTTCACCCAGGTCGACACGTCCACCTCACGGCGCTACGGCGGCACCGGGCTGGGCCTGGCCATCTGCCGCCGGCTGTCCGCCCTCATGGGCGGGACGATCACCGCCGCCTCCCAGCCCGGCTCCGGCACCACCATGACCGTCACCATGCCGGCGGCGGCGGCGACGTTGGCGCGACGGGACCCGGTACCCGAGGACATCTCCGCCCTGGCCGGTAGGGAGGTGCTCATGGTGGGCAGCGACTCCCGGACCCGCGCCCTGGTCGGGAACTGGCTGGTCCGGTCCTGGCGCATGCGGATCACCATCACGGCATCGACCGAGACCGCGCTTCGGTGGCTGCGCGCCGGACGCCGGTACGACGCGGTGGTTCTCGATCACCGCCCCCCTCGGATGGACGGCCTGGCCCTGGCCAGCGCGCTGCGAGCCATCCCCGCCGCGGAGCGGGTGCCGATCGTGCTGATCACCTCCTTCGCCCGGCTCCCCGGCCCCGACGCCCCGCAAGGTGTCTCGGTGGTGACCCGGCCGATCCGCCCAGCCGCGCTGTTCCGCGCGATGACCGCGGCGGCCGCCCGCCCGGCCGCCGTCACGACGTCGCTGGCCGCGTCCACCGCCGGTCCCGCGGTCCCCGAGCGGGCAGCGGACGGTGTCGGTGCCGGCGTCGGTGCCCTGCGGCTCCTGGTGGCCGACGACCACGCGGTGAACCAACGACTGGTGCTCCTTCAGCTCACCGGACTCGGCCATCGTGCCGATCTGGTGAGCGGCGGCGCCGAGGCGGTGGCCGCGGCGCGGCGCGGGCGCTACGACGTCGTCCTCATGGACGTCCAGATGCCCGACCTCGACGGCCTGGAGGCCACCCGCCGGATCCGGGCCCACTTCGGCGGCGGCGGACCGTGGATCATCGCGCTCACCGCCAACGCGCAGCCGGGCGCGCGGGAGGCCTGCCTGGCGGCTGGCATGGACGACTACCTCACCAAGCCGCTGGTGCCGCCCGACCTCGTCGCCGCGCTGGCACGGGCACGACCACCGGCTGGCCGGCCCGTCCTGGACCCGGCCGCGCTCGAGCGGCTGAGTGAGCTTCTCGGCGGAGACGCGACAGCCCTGTCCGGCCTGATCGCCGACTTCCTCGCCGACGCGCCGGGGCTGGTGGACACACTGTCCGCGGCCGGTCGCGCCCCAGACTCGGTGCGGCGAGCCGCGCACACCCTGAAAGGCCTCGGTGCCACCTTCGGGGCCACCGACCTTGCCCGGCTGTGCCAGGAGGTCGAGACCCACCCCGGCGCCGCGGGCGAGGTGAACCCGCTGGTGCGGGAGATCGTCGCCGAGCACCAACGCGTCGCCGTAGCCCTGCGCACGCTTCGCTGAAGGCGTCGCCGTGCGCGCGGGGTTGACGCCGCCGCTTTCGGCGGTGGCCAGGGCACTTGGTCGTCGCTTGGCGGTTGTTTAGCGGCCGGATGTTCGCTGATCGGCAGGGGTCAGCGCCGCCCCCGTCGCCCGTCGCCCGTTGTTCCGGCGGCCTCGGACCCGCGCCCGCAGAAAGGCAGTCCGCGATGAGCACCGTCAGCCTCCCGCACGACCCCGCAACCCACCAACCCAGCACCGGATCCGCCAAGGAGACCCTGGAGGACTACACGCTCCGGTTCGCGCCGCGCAGTTACCGGCGGTGGGGCACGGGCATGGTCGCGATCTCGGCCCTCGGTGGCATCGCCTACCTCGCGGACTTCGCCATCGGGGCCAACATCGGCATCTCCTACGGAACGACGAACGCCCTGTGGGGCATCGCCGTCTTCGCCGTTGTGATCATCCTGACCGGATTTCCGCTGGCCTTCTACGCCGCCCGCTACAACCTGGACCTCGACCTGATCACCCGGGGTAGCGGCTTCGGCTACTACGGCTCGGTCGTCTCGAACGTGATCTTTGCGTCCTTCACGTTCATCTTCTTCGCCCTGGAGGGCTCGATCATGGCCCAGGGCCTGAACCTGGGCCTCCACATCCCGCTGTGGATCGGCTACGCGACCTCCACGATCGTCATCTTCCCGCTCGTGGTGTACGGCATGAAGCTGCTCTCCACACTCCAGCTCTGGACGACGCCGTTGTGGCTGGTGCTGATGGTGCTGCCGTTCGCCTACCTGCTGATCCGCCACCCCGACTCGATCGGCGCGTTCTTCGACTACGGCGGGCAGGACGGCAAGGGCGGGTTCGACCTCGGCTCGGTCTTCCTGGCGGCCGGCGTCTGTCTCTCACTGATCGCCCAGATCGCCGAGCAGATCGACTACCTGCGCTTCATGCCGCCGCGCACGCCGGAGAACTCGCGCCGCTGGTGGACCGCGATGGTGCTGGCCGGTCCGGGCTGGGTGGTCTTCGGTGCCATCAAGCAGATCATCGGCATGTTCCTGGCCGTCTACATCATCGCCAACGTCGCGGACGGCGCGGGCGTGGCCAACCAGCCGGTGCACCAGTTCCTGGAGATCTACCAGGACCTCCTGCCGCACTGGGGCGCGCTGGCCCTCGCCGTCGCGCTCGTGGTGATCAGCCAGGTCAAGATCAACGTGACCAACGCCTACTCCGGTTCGCTGGCCTGGACCAACTCGTTCACCCGGATCACGAAGACGTACCCCGGCCGGCTGGTCTTCCTCGGCTTCAATCTGCTCGTGGCGCTGATCCTGATGGAGGCCGACATGTTCAGCTTCCTCAACACGATCCTCGCCTTCTATGCCAACTGTGGCATGGCCTGGGTGGTCGCGGTCGCCTCCGACATCGTGTTCAACAAGTACCTGCTCAAGATCTCGCCGCTGAAGCCCGAATTCCGCCGCGGCATGCTCTACGCCGTCAACCCGGTCGGGTTCGGGTCGATGGTGCTGGCCGCGGGAATCTCGATCATCGACTTCTACGGCGGCCTCGGCTCCGGGCTCAAGCCCTACTCGCCGCTCGTGGCGATCGTGCTCGCCCTCGTCCTGCCACCGATCCTGGCCGTGGCCACGAGGGGCAGGTACTACCTGCGCCGCACGGACGACGGCATCGACCTGCCGATGTACGACGAGTACGGCAACCCGTCAGGCGAGACCCTCACCTGCCACGTCTGCCGGCAGGAGTACGAACGGCCGGACATGGTCAGGTGCCAGACGCACGACGCCTACATCTGCTCGCTCGACCTCTCGACGGACAAGGTCGGCGACCACGTGCTCCCGGCCCAGTCCTGACCCACCCGGCCGACTGAGCCGACTGAGCCGACTGATCAGCCGGCGGCCAACCCGGGCACCCTTTCATGTCGGCCTCGACAGGGAGCCCGGGTCGGCCGCCGCCGGCCCACGTGGTCGATCATGTTTCCTGTCGTTCGCGAGAACCTGGTCTCGATACCGTCTCGGAGTGGCTCGCGGCCGGGGCTCGACCCGGTCGAGGTAACGCTCGATGAAGTCGACCGTCTCGGCATGGAATGTCGAGAGGCCGATCGTCTCCTCCATCGCGATCATCCGTGGAGTACTGATCATAAGAAACAGGAGCGCTTCCGGGGAGGGTGAATCCGGTGACCGCGGGTATTCGCTCGACCGGGCCGACAGCGCGGCGAGTGCGAGTGTGCGCGCCTGTTCTCCCGCCTTCACGAGTTCGCTTCGGATCTTCTTGTGATGATTGGCGAGGGCCATGAATTCCGCCATGAGGGCCGATCGAGCCTTGTCGCCGGCGTCCTCCCAGACGGCGCGCAAAGGAGGTTCTGTCTCGAGCGAGGTGGCCAGCCGAGCCAGGCTCTGCTCGATGCCGCGTCGGACCAGGGCAACGAGGAGGTCGTCGAGCGCCGGGAAGTAGTACTGGACGAGCCCGGGGGTGACGCCGGCCTGGGTGGCGACACCCCGGTAGGTCACCGCCGCATAACCTTGAGCGAGCATGAGGTGCTCGGCACCGTCCAGCAGTAGCGTCCGAGTCTTCGACGTTGCGGCGCCGACGCGACGCGACGATGTCATCGACTACCTTCCACGATTGCAGGGATCACGGACTGTGCCCTGCGCTACGGGGTCTACCGTGTGGCCAGCTCACGCAGGAGGTCCGTCGTTCGCCGCGTCGATTCCGCCCGTTCTTGTCTGTCGCGGCCGACCGGGAAGACGGCTGCCCAGATGTCGGTCGCGCCGGCGTCGAGCAAACCGCGCAGAGCCGCGCTGACGGCCTTCTCGTCGCCGACGATGGCGGCCTCGACAGGAGTGGACACGCCGCCGATGCCGAGGATCCGTTCGTAGTTCGCCCTGCCCGCGTATGCCGTCGAGTATGTCGCGGCGGCCGACCGGGCCTCCGCCTCGTCGTCGTGCACGGCGACCGGCAGACCGGCCACGATGCGCGGTGGCCGGCGGCCGGCGGCGGCCGCCGCGGCATGGATCCTGGGAGCGACGTGGGACTCGATGGCGCGGGCGGGCGCCATCCACGCACGGTCCCGTCGGCGATCTCACCAGCCACCTGCAGCAACCGCGGCCCGAGCGCGGCGACCAGGACCGGGATCGGGTCCGCCGCCCGCGCCATGATCCCGGCACTGTGGGCGCTCCAGTCCTCGCCGTCGGCGTCGAGGTCCCGGCCGCGGAGCAGGTCCGTGAGGATCCGCACGTACTCCTCCGTGGCCCGACCAGGGTGGTCGTAGGACATTCCGTAGACGCCCCGCACCAGCGGCTCGTGTGACGGTCCGATCCCGAGGGCGAAACCGGGGCGGCCCATCGCCGCGACCACGGACGACGCCCGGTTCGCCTGCAGCAACGGGTGGCACGGGTAGGTCTGCAGAACCGCGGTCCCCAGCTCGATCGAGGTGGTTTCCCGGCTGGCGATCGCCATCGCGACGAGCGGGTCACCCATGACCGCGCTGGAATACCACAGCGAGGTAAAGCCGTCCCGCTCCGCTTGCTGGGCCTGATGGACGACCTTTTCCGCTGATGTTCCCGCCGGTCAAGCCGATCCGCACGCCACTCTCCCGCCCGTTCGTAGTCCATGATCGTCGTCGGCGGTCAGACCGGCGCCCCATGGCAGGACTATACATACGTATAGCAAGCATGATATACGTATGTATGGCACAACGTCGAGAATCGGTGCGATCGGCATCGGAAAAAGGAGTCATGGTGCGTGACTGGAAGACCATCGACTACTTCACGGATCAGTCGGTCGTCGCGGACCCCTACCCGTACTTCGATGCGCTCCGCGAGGCCTGTCCGTATTGCCGTTACCTCACCTCGGCGTGGTGGCCGTAACCGGCCACGAGGAGGCCAGCCAGGTCTACCGCGAAGCGGAGACGTTCTCCTCCTACAACTCGGTGGTCGGCCAGTTCGCCTTAAGGCCGGATGCGACCGCCGGGGCGGCCCGGAGAAAACGGCCCGCCGTCGCCTCGCTGGGATGACTCCCTGGTTCGCGGCGTGGCCGGAGGCGGGCGGGGTCCGGGATCTGGGGTTCTGCTGGCCTCGACGGCTACAGCGTCTTCAGCCAGTTCACGAGGAGCCGGTTGACGTCGGCGGCTCGTTCCTGCTGAACCCAGTGACCGCAGCCGGAGAGGATGTGGCTGCCGCGAAGGCCTGGCAGGGTGTCGGGGAAGCGGGCGATGGCCCGGCTTCCCCACAGGGTCGGACTGTCCTTCTCCCCGCCGATGAAGAGGGATGGAACCCGGACCGGCGCGCCTCTCCACGGCTGGAGATCCTGCCAGTCCCGGTCCACGTTGCGGTAGCGGTTGAGGGCTCCCCGGAATCCGGTCCGCTCGAACTCCTCGACATAGAACTCAAGGTCGTCCTCGGTGAGCCAGGCAGGGAGGCGGTCGGGAGCGGGAAAGCGGTCTCGCAGCATCTTTCCGCGTGTCACGGTGCCGGCGGTGCTTTCGTCCGACGCCGACGTCGCCCCGTCACCTGACGACGCGAGATAGCCGCCGAGCAGCCATGATCGAACGTCGATCTCGATCTCCCGCTCGGCCCGTCCCGGCTCCTGGAAGTAGTTGATGTAGAACTCCTCGTCCGGGCCGGCCCGCCTTCCCATCTCGGCGAAGGCATCGGTGGGCCGCCGACCGCCCGGGGGGCTGTACGGGACGCTCAGCAGAGCTACCGCGGTGAAGATGTCCGGTCGCAACAGGGCCGAGTTGGCGGCGATCGGCGCCCCCCAGTCGTGGCCGACGACGATCGCCGGCGAGCCTCGGCCGGCGAGCCCCTCCACAACCCCGAGGTTGTCGACGACGTGCTGGAGCATCCCGTAGGCCTCGACCTCGACGGGGGCGGAGGACCTCCCGTACCCCCGGACGTCGATCGCCACGGCCCGGAACCCTGCCTCGGCGATCGCTGGCAACTGGTGACGCCACGAGTACCACGATTCGGGGAATCCGTGGATGAACAGCACCAACGGGCCGGACCCTTCCTCGACGCAGTGAATCCTCGTCCCCCGGGCGTCTACAACCTGATGCCTCACGAGGCCAGACGATATGTGAACGACCCGCGCCGCACATCCTTTCCAGCGCGATTACGGCCGGTTCTCAACGAACTCACCTCACCAGGGGCCCACCGCCCCATGGCCGTCACCGGTAGCAAAGCCACGCAGTGCGCCGAGGCTCAATGCCGACGTATTCGCTGCTTGTGGGGCGGGCGCGGGGCATCACAGCGCTCGGGGTGATCGCTGACGGCACGGTGGTGCTCGGCCCGGGAGCTGGTCGCCCAGGTCCGCATCCACCAGGCCCCGTTACGGACCGCGCCGCTTTTGCTCGGCGAACGGGGGCCGGTCAGCCCCGAGGCGTCCAGCGAGTGGCGGTGCCATGGAAGGTGGCGCCGCCGTCCCTGAAGTTCGGCTCCGCCAGCCACCCGAAGGCGACTGACGGGTGGACGGCCCAGAACGGCCCCGGCAGGTCGTCAGGGTCGAGCCGCTCGTCGTACTTGGCCGCGTAGTCGGCGCAGATCTGCTCGACGGTCGCTCGGTCGTGCTCCTGCTCGGCAGTGCCTTCGAGGATGACGAGACGGGTCGCGCTCTCGGTGTGGACGCTGATCGCCGATCCGCGGGCCAGGTTCTCGACGGCCTTCGACCCGGTCGAGAAAAAGACGGTGCCGTCGACGACAACACCCCAGACCGGCCGGGTGTGGGGTCGACCGTCGGCGTTGGTGGTCGCGATCCAGTAATGCGCGGCGTCTCTCAGTGTCGCCACTGCCCAGCGCCAGGGCAGCAACCCCGGACTCAGCGTCGAGCCATACATCCACGGCCGGCTCGCGACGGGCTCCGGGTCCGCGCTCACTGACCACCTTCTTCCGAAAGCGCCTATCTACCGGCCATGACAGGCGCGCGCCCGGACGAATCGTCAGCTACAAATTATCAAGAGCTGGCGCACCTGACACCGCCCTGTCGGATGTCCGCGGCCAGACCTTTCGCGGCGGACCGCGGCCTCGTTCCAGCCTACGAAGACGACCAGCGGGCCGCTACCGCATGCCGCTGGCTCCCAGGGGTCGACGGCGACGCGCGACCACGCGCCGACGGCTCCGTTTGCCGCATTTGGTAGTTTTGCCCCAACACGCCAAGATTCTCCGATCGGATCGATCGCCAGCAAGCCAGGCGTGGGCGATACCGGAGGGATTCCTCGTGCTAGAGACATCCGTGAACGTTGCCTCGCGCAGCGAGGAGACCAGACCGCTGAGCGCCGGCGACCGCGGTTTCCTGCACTTCAGCCGGCTCAACCCCGGGGAGGGTCTGGAATACGGGGTGGTGCTGTACGTCGATGACCCGACATTGACCGTCGCCGAGCTGCGGGCGCACGTGGCGGAACGGCTGCGCGAGGCGCCGGCGCTCACCGAGCGTCTCTCCCGGCCGTCCGCGTCCGCGTCCAGGGACGACACCGTCTGGGAACTCGACCACGAGCTGGACCTCGACTACCACGTCGGCGCCGAGGAGCTGCTCCCCGGTAGCGGGGAGGACGGCCTGCGGGCAGCGCTGGACCGACTCGCCGCCTGGCCGCTCGACCTGAACCGCCCGCTGTGGCGGCTCTGGCTGCTGCACGGGCACACCTCCGACAGGGTCGCCGTCGTGTTCCGGATCAACCACATCCACCAGGATGGCGGGGCCCTGCACCAGGCGCTGCACCTGCTGTTCGGACCCGATCGCGAACCGGCGATGCGGAATCTGTCGACGTTCGGCGCGCCGCGCGCGCGGGACTACGCCCGGATGGTCGCCGTGCTGCTGCGCGGGATCCCTCGGACGCGCCAGCTGGCCTCCTGGGGCGGCCCACCGCGGGGCCGGGCGCGGCACACCTGGGCGATCACCGAACTCGAGACGCTGCGCCAGATCGCCCGCCGGAACGCGGTGACCATCAATGACGTCTTCCTCGCGGCCACCGCCGGCGCGCTGCGCTCATGGTCGCTGCCGGAGTGGAGGCACGGTCGGCGCCCCATCCACGCCGTAATGCCGATCAGCCTGCGCACCCCCAGCGAGCGCGAGATGCTGTCCAATTTCAGTTTCGGCACCCGGATTCCGTTACCGTGCGCGGACCCTGACCCATTCCGGCGACTGGCTCGGGTCGCCGCGGAGACCCGGCGTGCCAAGGCAGGTGGAAGCGTAGCCGTGGTCCTGCGGCGGGCCCTGGACAGGATTCCGCCGGGCCTACCGCCCCAGATGTTCGCCCAGGCCGCGACCGCCGGAATACGCCCAAAGGAGATGGCACTCACGGCGACCAACATCGGGACGATGCGCGGCCCTTTCTCCGTCGCGGGCCGGAAGGTCTCCACGCTGATTGGCATGTCGCCACTGTTCGTCGGCCGGGCGCATCTCACGGTTGGGCTGTTCGGCCTCGGCTCGCAGGTGTGCGCCGGGTTCACGGCGAGCGCGAGCGTGCCGCGGCATGCCGAGCTGGCGGACCGCTGGCTCGCCGAACTCGCCGCCCTCGGCGGTCCCGTCCCTGTGCGCTCGGCTGCCGCTGTTCTGGACCACGGCCGGGCCGGGTCGTCTGGCGAACCCGGGCCCGCTACCACACGGCAGGCGCCTGCTTCCCTCAGCCGGCACTCGACATCGCGCGTACCCCGATGACCCTGAGGAATCCATACGCAAAATGACCGGAATCAGGGTGGTCGCGGCAGACTGCGATGCGTGCCACCCGGCGCCCGCCCGCCAACCCCAAGACCATCGTGTTCTTCGCCGCTGTGCTGCCGCAGTTCGTCGACCGGGGTCAGGGGCACGTCGCGCCGCAGATGCTCTTGCTCGGCCTGGTCTTCAACGTCATCGCGGTGGTCTCCGACAGCGCGTGGGGTCTGGTCGCGGCCACCGCGCGGGGCTGGTTCGCCCGATCGCCGCGGCGGCTCTCCCTGGTCGGCGGGCTCGGCGGGCTCACGATGGTCGGGCTGGGCGTCACGGTCGCCGCGACCGGGCGCAAGGACTAGCGGTGGCCAGCGGAAAACATCCGTCTCGTCAGGTGCGCGAGCCTGAACCGTCCGATCTTCTTGGTAGGCCCAGGGACCTCTCCCAGATCTTGTTCACCGTGTCGATCAACGTCTCCCGGTCGTACTCCACGCCCTCGTAGGACCACGCCATGACCACGCGCTCGACCATGAGGGTCAGCGCGTGCGCGGTGTGCCGGGGATCCAGGTCGGCAAAGGCCAGTCCCGCCGCCTGCCACCTGGTGATGGCTCGGGTCGCCCTGCCCTGGAAATGCTCGGCCACCTCGTCCCACTGGACCTTCAGCCGCTCGTCGTCGTCGCGGGCCTGGTACACCGCCCGCAACACGTGAGCATTGCGCTGGAAAGCCTCGATGTAGACACGGTTGACTTCCTCGATGCGGCCCACCGGGTCGAGCTGGGCGCTGACATGGTTCGGCGCCAGTGCCGTCAGCTCGGTGGACACGTCCTTCATCACCTCGTGCAGGAGGTCGTGTTTCGAGCGGTAGTAGTTGTAGAGCGTGCCCGAGGCCACCTTCGCCTCCGCGCTGATGTCCGAGAGACGGGCGTTGTAGAAGCCGTCACGCTCGAAGACGACGCGGGCCGCCTCCACGAGACGTCGGGGCGTGGTCTCGCGGCGAGGATCGTTCCGTCTGCGCCGGGGGTTCTCGGAGGCGTTCGCCCGATTCCGACCGGCGGCCGACGTCGGCACAACCACACCTCATCTCGACCTGGTGAGAGCGGCGCGGGCGGATGTCCGCCCGCGGGCGGACATCCGCGCCATCCGCGACCTGTAGCGATAGTACGAGCCCACCTTCCCAGGCCTCGTCGTCGCTGTAAGCGTTCTCTCGGACACCCAATGTGCTCACCATCGAATCCGGCGCCGACCGTCGTCGCCCCGCCGGGTCAAGATCCCGGGCCGTGAGGATGTGATCTTGATGAATGAGCTGGGGCGCGTCGGCCAACCCAAGGAAGAGGTTGACGTCATCCTCAGTTATAGATAACTTCCTCGCCGCGGACGGGCTTCACACCCAATCACCGGGTGGGTGCCATGGCGCCGTGCCGGAATCCCGATCGAGATGCGAGGAACCCATGCGATTAGCAAGGAAGCGACCGTGGGTCGTCGTCGGCCTGGGCCTGGGTCTCGCGCTCGCGACGATGGCGGCCTGCGGAAGCGGCTCGAGCGGTTCGAGCGGCATGCCGGACGAGAACGCCGCGACCGGCACGCCGATCAAGGTCGGATTCTTCCGGCCAGACTCGGGCGTCGCCACCCTCCCCGGGGTCGGCGCCGGGATGAAGGCGGCCGTCTCGTACGTCAACGGCGAGCTCGGCGGGATAGACGGCCACCCGATCGCGGTCGAGGACTGCTCGATCGACGGCACGCCGGAGACCACCATCTCGTGCGCCAACAAGTTCGTCCAGGACGGCGTCGTCGCGGCGTTCGACGGCTTCAACCTCAGCTCGAGCGCGGGCGTCGACACCCTCGTCGCGGCCAAGATCCCGCTGATCGGCCAGATCCCGTTCGATCAGACGACGGGAAGCAAGGCCGAAGGCCGATTGTTCTTCGGCGCCCCGCAGGCGTCCTTCCTCGTCGGCGCGCTTCAGGGATTCAAGGCCGAGGGGATGACGTCCGCGACCCTGACCGTGCAGGACACGCCGTCGGGTCACAACACGGTGGACACCGAGCTCAAGCCGCTGGCCGCCGCGATGGGGATCAAGGCGACCGGACTCTACTTCTCGCCGACCAATCCGAACTTCAGCGCCGTGGCCTCCACGATCGCGTCGACCAGTCCCGACGTCGCCGGGCTCATCGCCTCGCCCAGTGAGTCGATCTGCACCCAGTTGGTGCGGAACCTGCGGTCCATCGGCTACAAGGGCGCGGTCTTCGTCGCGGCCTGCACCGCCTTCATCAAGTCGGACCCTGCGTCGGCGCCCGGCGCGACGCTGTACTCCTCGATCTGGCTGCCTGGGTCGGAGAAGAACGCTCCAGCCGAGGTAGGACAGCAGATCGCGCTGGCTACGAAGTACATCGACAAGGCGGGCGGACCGGCTGACTACTACGCGTACGGCCAGTTCGCGACCGTGGTGGACTTCGCCAAGGGGCTGGCGACGGCGGCGTCGACCGATGAGCTCACCGGCCAAACCGTCCTGACCACGCTGCGGTCGCTGAAGGACTTCCCGAGTTTCCTCGGCCCGCGGATCACCTGTGGCATCCCCACCACCCCCGACTGCACGACGCAGATGCTGCTGTTCACCGTCGAGAAGGACCTGACGCTCAAGCCCGTGAGCGGCGGCTGGATCACTCCGCTACCGGCGATCCTCTCCACCATTCCGGGTGCGAGTTGAGCGGAACGAGCGAGACGTCCGCGCCGCGTGACGCGGCGCGGACGTGGCTGTGGCTGTGGCCGATGACTCCGGTGGCGAGGTCCGCATGAGCGAGCTCCTGCAGTTCGCCGTCCTCGGGCTCTCGACCGGCGCCGTCTACGCGGTGCTGGGGTCCTGCCTGGTCACCGTCCACGTCGCCACCGGCGTCATCAACTTCGCGCAGGGCTCGCTCGCGCTGTGGGGCGTCTGGCAGACGGCCGCCCTCCGGGCCAACGGAACGCTGGTGCTCCCGCTCGGGAGCCTCAGGCTCGGACACGGACCGACAGGCGTGCTGCCCGCCGTCCTGATCGGTGCGGCAAGCTGCCTGGTCTGGGCGCTCGTCGCGCAGGTCCTCGTCTTTCGCCCGCTGCGCGGATCGTCGGTTCTCGGCCAGGTGGTCGCGTCCGTGGGCGTCATGCTGTTTCTTCAGTCACTGGTGACGCTCAGGTTCGACCGCGACACCCTGGGGCTCGACCCGTCCGCGCTGGTTCCGCTACCGATCCTGCCGTCCGGGACCATCACGCTGGCCGGCGGCGTCATCGCGGTGAGCAACCTGGTGCTCGCCGGCATCGCGATCGTGATCGCCGTCGCCGGCTGGGGCTACCTCAGGTTCACGAAGATCGGCATCGCGACCCGTGCCGGGGCCGAGGACGAGCGCGCGCTGCGCCTCATGGGCTATTCGCCCGACCGGCTCGCGACCCTGGTGTGGGGAGCGACCGGGCTCTTCTCGGGGCTGATCGTGATCCTCGCCGCTCCGGCCATCGGTGGCCTGGATCCGACGAGCTACATGTTCTACGTCGTCCCCGCCCTGGCCATCGCCCTCGTCGGCCGGCTCACCTCGATCGGAACCGCCTGCGCGGCGGGACTGGTGCTCGGCTCCCTCCAGCAGGTCCTCCTGTTCCTGACCACCAAGAGCTGGTGGCCCTCCTGGGCGCAGTCGGGGGTCGGCGACGCGGTTCCCTTCGCCATCGTCGTCGTCGCCCTCTTCGCGCTCGGCAGGAGCATTCCGGAGCGTGGCGGTCCCGACCGGGCGCGGCTCCCGCCGGTGTCGAGGCCGCGGCCTCGCCTCGTACCGACGGCGGCGGCGACGGTCGTCGTGGCGGTGGTCATCGCCACCACGTCCGGAACGTGGCGGTTCAGCGTCGTGATGTCGACGATCCTGACGCTGATCTCGGTCTCCGTGGTCCTGCTCACCGGATATCTCGGCCAGATCTCGCTGGCCACGATGGCCTTCGCGGGAACCGCCGGGTTCGCGCTCTCGAAGCTGACGACGAACGCGGGCGTGCCGTTCCCGCTCTCGATCCTGCTCGCGGCGCTCGTCGCGACCGCGCTCGGGATCGTCGTCGGCGTCCCCGCGCTGCGCATCCGCGGCGCCCAGCTCGCGGTCGCCACGATCGCGGCCGCCCTGGCCATCGAAAGCTTCGTCTTCAACAATCCGGCGTTGACGTCGTATTCGGGCGACCGGATCCGGGACCCGTCTCTTTTCGGCTACTCGCTCGCGGTACGCCACGGGACCGACGTCATCACGCTGCGCTTCGCCTACATGGTGCTGACGATCGTGGTGCTGCTCCTGATCGTGGTGGCCCGCCTCCTCGGCGGTGGCACCGGCCGGGCCTTCCTGGCGGTGCGCTCCAACGAGCGAGCGGCGGCGGCGGCCGGAGTGCACGTGGCCGCCACCAAGCTGCTCGGTTTCGCGATCGCCTCCTTCCTCGCCGGCGTCGGCGGCTGCCTGATCGGCTACAGCCGCGGCCAGCTGTCATCGGCGTCGTTCACGGTGCTCGTCGGGCTCACCATCCTGGCCACGACGTACGTCGGCGGGATCACGCGTATGTCCGGCGCCGTCATCGCGGGGCTGGCGGGACCGCTCGGTGTCTTCTTCCTGGTCCTGACCCAGACGCTCGATCTGAGCAGGTACTACACCCTCATCGCCGCACTCGCCATGCTGGTGCGCGCCGTCGTGTTTCCGCCGCACGGCGGGCCGGTCCAGGAGCGGTTCGCGGCGTGGCGCGCGCGGAGAAGGCCCGTCTCCGCCACCGCCACCGACACGTCGGCAGGCGTAGCGCCGTTCAGCGCGGCGGAGTCCGTCGATGTCGGCTGACCGCGGTTCGGACCCGCCGCTGTTCGCGGCGAGGAACGTGTCGGTCCGCTACGGCGGCGTACGGGCCAACGACGACGTCACGCTCGCCGTCGGGCCAGGGGAGATCGTCGGTCTCATCGGTCCGAACGGTGCCGGCAAGACGACCTTCGTCGACGCGGTCAGTGGCTTCAGCCGGTACTCGGGCGGCGTCGAGCTGGACGGTGCGAGCCTCGACGGCGCCGGCCCGCATCGGCGCCGCCAGGCCGGCCTCGCGCGCACCTGGCAGGCCGGCGAGCTCTTCGGTGACCTCACGGTGGCCGAGAACCTGGCCGTCGCGGTCGAGGGCGCCGGAGTGCGCGGGGCGCTCGCCGACGTGTTCTCCCGTCGTCGACGGTCGGACCGGGTGGTGCTGTCCGCGCTGGAGATGGTCGGGATGTCGGCGCTGGCCGACCGCCGGCCCGACCAGCTCACGCTGGGCGAGCAGAAGCTCGTCGGCGTGGCGCGCGCGCTCGTCGGCGCGACGCGGACGCTCCTGCTGGACGAACCGGCCGCAGGCCTCGACACCGACGAGAGCGCGGCCTTCGGCGACGAGCTCGGGCGGATCTGCGCGACAGGTCTCGGCGTGCTGCTCATCGACCACGACATGACCCTCGTGCTGGAGGTGTGCCACCGGGTGTACGTCATGGACCTCGGCCGGATCATCGCGACCGGAACGCCCGCGGACGTCAGCGCCGACGAACGCGTCGTGGCCGCCTATCTCGGCAGCCAGGTGACGCCATGACAGCCGCGTTGGCGATCGAGGGTCTCAGCGCCGGCTACCGCGGCGTGCCCGCCGTCCGCGACATCAGCATCGAGGTCGCCCAGGGCCGCATCCTCGCGCTGCTCGGCCCCAACGGCGCCGGCAAGACGACCACCCTGTTGGCCGCCGCCGGAGTCCTGGCACCGCTGGCCGGCACGGTCACCGCGCTCGGGGCGCCTGTCACCGGCAGGGTGGAGCGCACCGCGCGCGCCGGCGTCAGCCTGGTCCCCGACAACCGGGGTGTCTTCCACCGCCTCACCGTGGCCGAGAACCTCAGGCTCGCCGGGCCGCGTGGCGACCTCGACGAGATCCTCGCGCGGTTCCCCCAGCTTCGTGGGCTCATGAACCGGCGATGTGGCCTGCTGTCCGGCGGCGAGCAACAGACCCTCGCGATCGCGAAGGCGCTGCTGCGAAAGCCGCGCGTTCTGCTGGTGGACGAGCTGAGCATGGGTCTGTCGCCCATCGCCGTTCAGGGAATCCTGCCCGTCCTGCGCAGCCTCGCCGACGAGAAGAAGACGGCGATCGTCCTGGTCGAGCAGCACATAGACCAGGCACTGTCGGTCGCCGACGACGCGGTGGTCCTCCACCACGGCCGCATCGCCCTGAAGGGCCCGGCCGCCGCGATGCGTGCGGACCGGGCGCGAATCCAGCGAGCCTACTTTGGCCGC
Source organism: Pseudofrankia saprophytica (assembly GCF_000235425.2). Taxonomy (NCBI): domain Bacteria; kingdom Bacillati; phylum Actinomycetota; class Actinomycetes; order Frankiales; family Frankiaceae; genus Pseudofrankia; species Pseudofrankia saprophytica. The sequence goes on along the minus strand of NZ_KI912267.1, from coordinate 1,403,969 downwards.
TGATCCGGAAACCGAACCGAACAGAGCCGCACCGGGCAGGTCAAAGGAGGGCATCTTGACGCCGTTGTCCGACATCGTCGGCCGGGCTCCCGGACCGTCCTCATGACGCTCGGGGCGAGGCAACGCGCGGCGCTCGCCGCCATCTGCGACACCTTCGCTCCCGGCGACGGCGCGAGCATCCCCGCCGCAAGCGCTCTCGGCGCGGTCGACATCGCCGAGGCACTGGCGGCGGGACTGCCCCGCGCCGCCGACCGCCGACAGCTCTCGACGTTGCTCTCGCTGTGGGACACGCGGCTCATGGGCATGTTCCTCGGTGCGGGCCCGCGGCGGTTCTCGGCGCTGGGACCCGCCGCCCGAGAGGACGCGCTCCTGCGGCTGGGGGAGTCCCCGGCGGAGCGGAGACGGGTGCTGTTCCAGGCCCTGCGCGGCCTGGCCACGTCGTCGTACCTCCTCGCGCCAGGACCCACCGGTTCGTCGCCGGTCTGGGCATCGATCGGCTACCCAGGACCCCTGGGCGCGCTGGCGGAAGCCCCCCGCCGCCCGCTCGCGCCCCTGACCCCGACGTCGGACACCGCGTACGACTGTGACGTCGTGGTCGTCGGCTCGGGCGCGGGCGGCGGCACCGCGGCCGCGGTCCTCGCCGGCGCCGGTCTCGACGTCGTCGTCCTCGAACGTGGCGGCTACTACGACGACGCGGACTTCGACGGCGGCGAGCTGTCCGGCCTGAGCCGGCTGTACGCGGCGGGACCGGCCACGACCGCGGAGGGCCAGGTCTCCCTGGTCGCCGGTTCCTGCCTGGGCGGGGGGACGGTCGTCAACTGGACGACCTCGTTCCCGACCCCTCCGGAGGTTCGGGCCGAATGGGCGGCGCTCGGGGTAAAGCAGTTCGACCTCCCGGAGTTCTCCGACGCGTTGGACGCGGTGTCCCGACGGCTGTCGGTCAACGTGGACAACAGCGACGCCTGCGCCCGTGACGCCGTGATGGAGCGCGGGCTGCGTGCCCTGGGCTGGCACGTCGACGCGACGGCGCGCAACGTGACCGACTGCGACATGGGAGTCGACTGCGGGCGCTGCGGCTATGGCTGTCGTCGCGGCGCCAAGCAGTCGGTCACGAAGACCTGGCTCGCGGACGCGGAGTCCCACGGAGCCCGACTCGTCGTGAACGTGGACGCCCGTCGGGTCGCCGTGCGCGGGGGCCGGGCCGTCGGCGTCCAGGGCCTTACCCGGGACGGCCACACAGTGACGGTGCGGGCCCGGTCGGTCGTCGTCGCCGCGGGCGCGATCCAGACACCGGCGCTACTGCGCCGTTCGGGGCTGGCCAACCCGAACATCGGCCGGTACCTGCGCCTGCATCCGGCGACCGCCGTCTGGGGCGTGTACGACGAGGAGATCCGGCCGTGGGAGGGCGGCCTGCAGACCCGCTACTCCAGGGAGCACGGCGATCTCGACGGCTCCGGCTACGGGGTGATCTACGAGACCGGCCCGGGCAACCCGGCCGCGCTCCAGGGCTTCATGAACTGGCGAGGCGGCGCCGCGCATCTGGCCACCATGAAGGACCTCGCGCATACCGGAGGTGTCGGCGTCATCACCCGTGACCGCGACTCCGGCGAGGTCGGAGTCGGCCGGGACGGGGAACCGATTCCGCGCTACCGGCTCTCGGGCTACGACGCCGCGCACCTGAAGGCGGGCGTCGAGGGGGCGACCCGGATCATCGAGGCCGCGGGCGCGCGCAGGATCTACTCCGCGCACCAGGCCGGCCCGTCCTACGAGCCGGGGAGACGTGGCTCCTACCAGGAGTTCGTCTCCGCCTGCCATGCCGCCGGCTACGGCCCCGGTCAGTGCGCGATCGCCGCGCTGCACCTCATGGGCACGGCGCGGATGGGCGACTCCAGGGAAACGAGCGCGACCGATCCGGACGGCGTCACCTGGGAGCTGCCGAACGTCGTCGTCGCGGACGCGTCCTGCTTCCCCACGTCACCGGGTGTCAACCCCATGATCACGATCGAGGCGATCGCCCACATGAACGCCAACCGTCTGGCCGCTCGGCTCGGCTAGCGCAGTCCTGGAGGAACGAGCATGCCGGACATCGACGAACAGCGCACGACGGTCGAGGCCGAGATAGCGGGCCTGACGCTCGTCGAGGCCGTGCGGCGCACGGCCCGGGAGCGCGGCGCCGAACCCGCCTACTCCGACCGCCGCGTCGCCGCCGGATCCGCCGGATCCGCCGGATCCGGCGGATCCGGCGGCGGCACCGGCTGGCGCACCGTCACCTGGGCCGAGGTCCACGACCGCGCCCGCGAGCTCGCCGCGACGTTCCTGGAATCGGGCCTGGAGCCGGGCGACGTGGTGGCGATCATGTGTTCCAGCCGGATCGAGCACGTGGTCGCGGACCTCGCCGCGGTACTCGCCGGCGGCGTCCCCGTCTCGGTCTACAACACGCTCTCGCCCGAGCAGGTCGGCTACGTGTCCGCGCAGGCGGCCCCGCGGATCGTCGTGCTCGAGACCGATGACCATGCCCGGCGCTGGTCGGTGGCGCTGGCGGACCGCCCGGAGATCAGCCGTGTCGTGACCATCGACGCCACGCCGGACGCCGACGCGCGCGCCGTCACGTGGTCGGAGGCGATGGCCGAGGGAGCGGCGGCGCTGGGATGGCAGGGACCGGCCCTGCTCGCCCGGGGCGAGGCGGTCAGGCCCGACGACCCGGTCACGATCCTGTACACCTCGGGCACGACCGGCGCGCCCAAGGGCGTCGTCCTCACCCACCGCAACATCTGCTTCGAGGCGGTCGCGTCCGCCCGGACCGCCCACCTGGAAGGCCCGGGCGTCTCGGTGTCGTACCTCCCGTTCGCGCACATCGCCGAACGGATCCTCGGCATGTACATCCCGCAGCTGCGGGGCGGCCACGTCCATCTCATCGACGACCCGTCCCAGCTCGTGCCCACCCTGCTCGAGGTCCGGCCCACCCGGTTCTTCGGTGTGCCACGTGTCTGGGAGAAGATCCGTACGGGCGTCTCCGCCCGGCTCGCGGCCGAGCCCGACGAGGCCAGGCGGTCGGCCGTCGAGCGGGCCCTCGCCGTCGGGCTGTCCTACGTCGAGTCGACGCAGACCGGCCACACGACGTCGCCGGAGCTGGCGGCACGGTTCGACGCGGTCGACGCGGCGGTCCTGCGACCGCTGCGCGCCGCCCTCGGTCTCGACCGGGTGGAGTGGGCCGCGAGCGCCGCCGCGCCGATGCCCGTCGACGTCGCCCGGTTCCTGGCCGGCCTGGGCCTGCGCGTCTATGACGTGTACGGCCTGACCGAGACGACCAGCTCCGCGACGGCCTGCGGCCCGGGCTCGTTCCGCCTCGGCACGGTCGGGCGCCCGCACCCCGGCGTCGAGCTCCGGCTCGCCGACGACGGCGAGATCCTGGTGCGCGGACCCATCGCGACGCCCGGCTACCACCGGGCGCCGGAGGCGACCGCCGAGCTGCTCGACGCCGACGGCTGGGTGCACACCGGCGATGTGGGCGTCCTCGACGACGACGGGTTCCTGCGGGTGGTCGACCGCAAGAAGGAGCTCATCATCACCTCGTCGGGCAAGAACATCGCGCCGTCGACCATCGAGAACGCGCTCAAGGAGAGCCCGCTGATCGGGCACGCGATGGTGGTCGGCGACGGTCATCCTTACCTCGTCGCGATTCTCACGCTCGACGGTGAGGTAGCGCCGGTCGTGGCGCGAGGGCTTGGGGTCCAGGCCGGCTCCCTGGCCGAGCTCGCGCGGCACCCGGCGATCCGCGCGGCGGTGGCCGCGGCCGTCGACGCGGCGAACGCCCGGCTCTCGCGGCCCGAGCAGGTGAAGGCCTTCGAGCTGCTCGCCCAGGAGTGGACGGTCGAGAGCGAGGAGCTCACACCCACCCTCAAGCTGAAGCGCCGGGTCGTGGGCAGCAAGTACGCCGACGTCATCGACCGGCTGTACGGACAGCCCGCGTGACCGGCGATCTACCTGGGCCTGGAACGCGAGTGAGCGCCGCGGTGCCCCTCGCGCGGGGCCCGACGCCGTCGGAGCCGATCGAGTGAACACGACCGAACACGACACGGAAACGCTGAACGGAGAAACCGATGACCAGCGTGTTCGCGACCCGCCGCGCCCTCTATGACGACGAGCACGAGCAGTTCCGAGCGACCGTCCGCGCCTTCGTCGACAAGTACGCCGCGCCCAACGCCGAGCGCTGGCGGGCCGAGGGGAAGGTCGACCGATGGCTGTTCGAGGAGGCCGCGAGCGCGGGCGTCCTCGGCTTCGGAATTCCCGAGGAGCACGGTGGAGGAGGCACCCGGGACTTCCGCTTCAACGCGATCGTCGCCGAGGAGCTCGGCCGCAACCCGGTGTCCGACGGCATGGCCGGCATCGGGCTGTCCAACGACATCGTCATCCCGTACTTCACCGACCTCACCGATGACGAGCAGAAGGCCCGCTGGCTTCCGGGAATCGCGAAGGGCGAGCTGGTGGTCGCCGTCGCCATGACCGAACCGGGCACCGGCAGCGACCTGGCCGGCATCCGCACGAGCGCGGTGCGCCAGGGCGACCACTATGTCGTGAACGGCAGCAAGGTCTTCATCTCGAACGGGCAGAACGCCGACCTGGTCGTCACGGCGGTGCGGACCGGCCAGGACCCGCACAGGGGCCTCAGCCTCCTGGTCATGGAGGCCGACGCGCCAGGATTCGGCCGCGGCCGCAACCTGGAGAAGATGGGCCTGCACGCCCAGGACACCAGTGAGCTGTTCTTCGACGACGTGCGGGTACCGGTGGCGAACCTCCTCGGCGAGGAGGGCTCCGGATTCGCCGGGCTGATGGGGAACCTTCCTCAGGAGCGGCTCTCGATCGCCGTCGGCGCCGTGGCCTCGGCCGAGGGCGTGCTCGAGCGCACCCTCGCCTACGTGACCGAGCGCAGGGCGTTCGGCAGACCCATCGGCTCGTTCCAGAACACCCGGTTCGAGCTGGCGGAGATGGTCACCGCCACCCGGGTGAGCCGCGTCTACCTCGACGACCTGGTCGCGCGGCACGCCCGCGGCGAGCTGACGGCGGCCGAGGCCGCCGCGGCCAAGTTCTGGACGACCGAGCAGCTGGTCGACATCGTCGGCCGCTGTCTGCAGCTGCACGGAGGCTACGGATACATGTCCGAGTACCGCATCGCGCACGACTACGTCGACTCGCGCATCACCACCATCTACGGCGGCACGACCGAGATCATGAAGGAGATCGTCGGCCGCGACCTGGGCCTGTGACGCGAGCAGCCGCGCGAAGGGCGGAGGGCGCCGTCTGGGCGGGCGGCGCCGTCTGGGCGGGCGGGATCGTGTCCGTCGGAACGTGATGACCACGGCGCGACCGACCCGCCGCCACATCAGCTGCCCCGCGGACATGGCGCCGCGGGGCAGCTGGCGCGCGCCTGGCGAGGGGCGTCAGGCCGCGGGACGGTTGATGTCGGGGATCGTGATGGGAGTGGTCTGCGTCGAGGTGCCCCCGTTGAGGAACGCCATGGCCACAGCTCGTATGAACTGGTCGAAGAGGTAGAAGTTGACCGGCATGATCGGGAGCAGTCCCTCACGGAACAGGATGTACGTCGGCCAGCCGACCTTGATTATTCCGGCCGAGACCAGGTCGCGTGGCAGCCCGAGCGAGTCGGCGACCGCGTCGCCGAGCACGTAGCGGGCGAACTCGTTGAGGAAGCCGCGCGTGACGCCCAGGTCGACCTCCGAGACGAGCCCGAGCAGGACTTCGGCGAGATTTCTGCCCTCGGTGGTGGGCATGAGGATCGGCGAGAGCACCTGGGCCGACTGGGCGTGGGTGTCGGCCCACGTCTTGGGGATGTACTCGTCCTTCACGCCGAGCAGCGAGATGGCCACCTGCCACATGTGGAGGAAGGCATTCTCGTCGGCCTTCGACATCGGGACCTTCCACTGCTGCAGCTTGGAGTGCACGAACGTGCCCAGGCTGTGGAAGGTGACGAGGATGTCGCCGTTGCTGATCGGGACGTTCTCGGTCGCCGCCGCCTTCCACTGCGGTGACTGCGGCAGGAGGTGACGGACGGCGGCATGCACCATGCGCGTCTTGTTCGCGGTGACGACGAACTGCCCGTTCGGCTCGAACGCGTTCGACTGGCTGAGGTCATATCCGAAGGTGAAGGTCTTCGCCGCACGGCTTTTCATGTCGGCGCTGCCCTCCGACCAGTACACCGCCCTGGCCTCGCGCGGGATGACCGTGCTCATGATTCCACTGCCAAGCCCGTACAGCATGAACAGATAGGTGTCCTTGCGCCTGTTGAAGTCGGCCGCGCGACGCAGCAGGCTCATGTCGGCCCACGACGGTAACTTCGTGGCCTGCTGTAAGTAGGAAGCGAGATCGGCCGGCAGCCCGGTCGGGAGGGGAGCGTTGTTGTTGGTCCATGGAAGGATGGCCGCATTGACCGCGGGCACCTGACCGTTGTCGATGACCGAGGCCATCACCCGGTCGATGGTGTCGTCCCAGACCCACTGGGGATCGGTGCCGGTGCCGGTGCCGGCGACGGACCCCGTCGCCGCCCAGCTCCAGGTCGGAGCCACCACGTCCCCGACGCCGACCAGACCGAGCGCGGCGCCCAGAGTCAGGACACGTCTCCTGCTGAGTTCGCTCATTTCCTGACCTGCTTCCCGAGGGCAACGGCACTGAAGACGCCTGCTGGAGCACGTCGACGCAGGACGCCGACAGAAGTGGGGGACACTCGTTCGACGAGTGGGGACAGCCATTACGGTGCGGTTGTTCCCGGCACTGTGAATGCGACCGAACCCGGATTCCCAGAACCCGCCGAACGGCAGGGCTGGGATTGACCCAGGCCGACACCAACGATGGCTTATGGCGGCTTCCCTGGTGACCGCATGGGTTCCCCGCTTTTCGATACAGGTCTCCGGGCGCGGCGGCGTCACACCCCTCCGAGCCGCGCGAGTGTGTGGTGCATCACTCGCGAGGAAGGTAACTAAGACTGAGGCTGACGTCAACCTTTGTATTAGAGGGTTGACGTAATGATCTTCACGACAGGATCTCAGGCCCGCGACCTGCTGCTTTACCTCGGTGTGCGTCGAGCCGAGGGCGGCAACGTGGTGAAGACCCTCGCTGGCACGTCGTAGCTACTCGCTAGCCTTACCGGCGTGTTCTCGGCGATGGCATTTGGTCCGAACGGCCTGCTGGCCAGCGGCAGCGACGGAGGCACGATGCGGCTGTGGGACGCCAGCGCACCGGACGCGCCTCGCCCGCTCGGCGATTTCCCCACGGGCCACACTGGCCCGGTCCTGTCGGTGGCGTTCGGTCCGGATGGGCTGCTGGCCAGCGGCGATCATGACGGCATCGTGCGGCTGTGCGACGTCAGTCTGCTCTAGTACCCGTGGAACAACGCGGCTCAGCTGGTCCGCCAACGTACTGGCCGCGGCCTGGGCGAATAGGAACGGGCCAGCCACCCGCCCGGTGGGCCCTACCGACGCGATGACCAGCGTGCCGGACGTCCGGGCCGCCGCCGAACCTCACCGATCTTCACCGATCGTCTCAACGGGCGCGACTCGTCCCCCTCCCGGACCGGGCCGGGTCGCGCCCAGCACTCGGATACTCGGCGTTCAGATGGTGGGCGGGCGCGACTACCCCGCGGCGTCGCTCCGTGCCGCAAGGCCGAGCAGGACCGTGCCGATCGCGGCGTCCAGGGACTCGCGGAAGGGCGGGTTCATGAATGCCAGGTCTGGGTCGATCTCGTAGGCGGCGACCAGGGCCGGCGCGGGATGGCCGCGGGTCCACAGGGCGCCGACGAGAGCGATGACCAGACCGGCCGCCTGCGCCGATCGCGGCTCGTCGAGCTCGGGAACGAGACCGCGCAGCAGGGCGGCGAGCCCGACCAGGCTGTCCCGCGCCCCCCGCTTGTAGCGGAGTGCGACATCTGTGGAGACGTTCCGCTCCAGGACGGCGGCCTGGGCGCTGATCAGTTCGCACAGCATCGGATGGGCGTCGAACGACGCGGCGAGGCCGGACGCCAGCTCGCCTGCCCGAGCGGGTAGCGGGGCGAACGGGTCGACCGTCGGCGGGAGCTTCTCGGTGATCTCGACGAGGAACCCGGCGGCGGTGCTGGCCAGCAGGTCGAGCAGGACGGCCTCGCGCGACTCGAAGTAGCGCAGGACGTTGGACTTCGCCAGTCCCACGCGGCGGCTGAGCTCGTTGAGGCTCATCGCCGACACGGGCATCTCGTCGAGCATCGCGGCCGCCGTGCGCAGGATGCCCTCCCGGCGTTCGGTGCGCTGCACCTCGCTGCGCGCGCGCTGGAAGCCTGCCATGCACCCAGTCTAGGAGACCGGCGGTCTCTTGACTACAGACCATCGGTCTCTTATCTTGTAAGAGACCGATGGTCTGTTCCAGTTTGCCGGGAACCGAGGCTCGTCGGTGATGTCCAACGACCCACTTCGCACCGGAGGGACGTGTCATGAAGGCCACCGACGCGGTCGCGTGGGTCGACCCGACTTCTGACGTCGGCGATCGCCACCCCTCCGTCTTCCCTAGAAAGGAACCGTCATGGCCCGCAAGGTCGCCCTGGTCACCGGCGCCTCCTCAGGCATCGGTGAGAACACGGCCCGTTGCCTCCACGAGGCCGGCTTCGTCGTGTACGGCGCCGCCCGGCGCGTCGACCGGATGGCGGAGCTCGCCGCCACGGGCGTGCACACCATCGCCCTCGACGTCACCGACGAGGTGTCCACCCAGAAAGCCGTCAAGGAGATCCTCGCGGCCGAGGGCCGCATCGACGTCCTGGTGAACAATGCCGGGTACGGCTCGTATGGCGCGGTCGAGGACGTCCCGATGTCCGAGGCCCGCGCGCAGCTCGACGTCAACCTGTTCGGGCTCGCGCACCTCACGCGGACGGTGCTGCCGGCCATGCGCGCCCAGGGCAGCGGCACCATCGTCAACATCAGCTCGATGGGCGGGCGGTTCGCCACCCCCCTGGGCGCCTGGTACCACGCCAGCAAGTTCGCCGTCGAAGGTCTCAGCGACGCCATGCGCCTGGAGCTGAAGCGGTTCGGCATCGACGTCATCCTCATCGAGCCCGGTCTGATCCGAACGGAGTGGGGCGCCATCGCCGCGGACAAGCTCCGCGCCACCTCGGGGCAGGGACCCTACGCGGCACAGGCCGACGCCATCGCCACCTCGTTGGAGGAGGGCTCGCGGCCCGACGCGCGCCGGACCTCGCCGCCCACCGTCATCGCCGACGCCGTCATCAAGGCCGCCACCGCCCGCCGCCCCCGCACCCGCTACACCGTCGGTTTCGGCGCCCGCCCGCTCATTTTCCTCAGCAGAATCCTGCCGGACAGGGTCTTCGACACCCTCATCAAGCGCACCTCAGGCATACCGGCCTGACGACCGCCACCGCGGGCGGCGGGCCGAGCCGTCCAGCCGACGCCCCGGCCCATAGCCCGGCCGCGGTCCTTGGGAGGACTTGGGCCGGACCGCGGGCCGCGCGCGTCAGGGCCACAGACATGATCAGTAACCAGGTGGGACTGGACGGGTGGGGCGGTCGGACGCTCGCGGTCGGTGTGCGCAACGGCGAGGGTCTGGCCTTCGCTCCCGACGGCACGCTGTTCGCCGCCATCAACCAGGCCGACAACCAGCCATACCCGTTTCGGGATTCCAGTGGGCAATACGGGCAGACGGTCCGCGCCTACATCAACGAGCACCCCAACGACCAGGTCTCGCGGATCACCCCCGGCACCGACATGGGCTGGCCCTACTGCGTGCCGGACTCGCGGGGGCCGGACGACCTGGCGAACCTCGGCTACGTGAACGATCCGACCAGCAACGCGGATGGGGACGCGCTTGACTGCGATCGCATCGGCCGAACGCAGCTGGGTCTGCCCGCTCACAGCGCGCCGGTTGGTTTCGTGTTCACCACGGGCTCCACTCTTCCCGACGCGCTCGACAACGGCGCACTGATCACGGCACATGGATCGTGGAACCGCCAGCCGCCCCGAGAGCCCTACGTCGCCTACAGCGCGTGGGACGAGGACCGCAAGGTCCTCACGCAGGCGCGGGTGCTCGTCACGGGGTTCCAGGACGCCGATGGTTCCCGCTGGGGGCGCTCCGTCGACGCGGTTCCCGGACCTGACCGGTCGATCTATGTGACCGACGACATGGCCGGTCTCGTCTACCGGCTGACGCTCCCGGCGGTATAGCCGCCGCGGTGACGCTCAGGAAACGAGGTGGAGACACCGACCTGCCCGGATGGATGGGAGGAGACACGGCGGTGAGGGATACCAGCGGTGACTCCCACGCCGCCGAACCGGCGCCTACCGTCGGACGCATGACAGGGAGCGCCGGTGACCACCGCGGCGAGGTGCGCGAGTTCCTGACCTCGCGGCGGGCGCGGCTGTCCCCGCAACAGGCGGGGCTGGTCGCGTTCGGTGGCAACCGCCGCGTGCCCGGCCTGCGCCGGGAGGAGGTCGCGGCCCTCGCCGGCGTCAGCGTCGTCTACTACACCCGCCTGGAGCGTGGGAACCTCGTCGGGGTCTCCGAATCGGTGCTGGACGCGGTTTCCGGCGCGTTGCAGCTCGACGAGGCCGAGCGTGAGCACCTGTTCCACCTGGCCCGTGCGGCGAACGCCACCGCTTCCGCCCGATCCCGAGCGGGCGCTGAGCGGACGCGGGTGCCGGCAGGTATTCAGCAGGTGCTCGACGCGATCACCGACGCGCCGGCGGATGTGCGCAACGGCCGTCGCGACATTCTCGCGTCGAACAAGCTTGCCCGTGCGCTGTACAGCGACATCCACGCCGAGACCGTGCAGCCGCCGAACGTCGCACGGTTCACCTTCCTCAATCCGAGAGCGCGGGACTTCTTCGTCGACTGGCCCACAGCCGCGGGCGACATCGTCGCCAGCCTGCGAACCGAAGCCGGTCGCCACCCGTACGACAAGCCGCTGTCGGATCTCGTGGGAGAGCTGTCCACCCGCAGCGAGGAGTTCCGCATCCGATGGGCATCGCACAACGTGCGTCACCACGTCGCGGGTACCAAAAAGTTGCGTCATCCGGTTGTCGGCGAGATCGAGCTCGCCTACCAGGTGCTCCTGCTGCCGGGAGACATCGGCATGAACCTCAACGTGTTCACCGCCGCGCCGGACTCCCCGGCACAGGATGCGCTGCGGTTCCTGGCCAGCTGGGCCGGCAGTCGCACCCTGCCCGGCAGCGGCGCGGCCTGGGAGAACTCGCGCACCGCCAGGCCCTGAACGATTCGCGCGTCACCGGGTAGGCCAGCGACAGCCAGCCCGGGCCGTCCGGGCTGTCCGGGCCGACCCGCCGTCGCGGCGTGGATCGGCGTGTCATCCGAGTGAGATGAGGTTCGTCATGACCGTCACGACCTTGACCCTCAACAACGGGGTCGAGATGCCCGCCATCGGCTTCGGCGTGTTCCAGACCCCTCCGCGGGCGACTGTCGCCGCGGTTCAGGCAGCGCTGGAGACCGGGTACCGGCACGTCGACACCGCCGCCGCCTACGGCAACGAACGCGAGGTCGGGCAGGCGATCGCCGATTCCGGCGTGGACCGGTCGCAGGTGTTCATCGAGACGAAGGTCTGGATCTCCGACTACGGCTACGAGCAGACGCTGCACGCGTATGACAAGAGCGCTGGCAAGCTCGGTGTCGACGTCATCGACCTGTTCATCCTCCACCAGGCGCTGCCCTCGGCGTTCGACCGGACCGTGGCCGCTTACCAGGCGTTGGAGAAGTTGTTGGCCGAGGGGAAGGTCCGCGCGATCGGTGTCAGCAACTTCATGCCCGACCATCTAGACGCCCTGCTCAAGGCAACTGATGTCGTGCCGGCGGTCAACCAGGTCGAGGTCCACCCGTACTTCACGCAGCCCGCCGTCCAGGCCGCCGATGCGGGGCACGGCATCCTCACTCAGGCGTGGTCGCCCATCGGCGGCATCACCTCCTACCGCGGCAAGGAGGGCGCCATCAGCACGTTCGAAAACCCGACGATCGCCGCGATCGGCGCCGAGCACGGCAAGTCCCCCGCGCAGGTCATGCTGCGCTGGGGCCTGCAGCAGGGCCGATCGGTCATCCCGAAGTCGACCAAGCCCGCCCGTATCGCCGAGAACTTCGACGTGTTCGACTTCGACCTCACCCCGGCCCAGCTCGACGCGCTCGATGCTCTGGACACCGGTGTCCGCGGCGGCCCCGAGCCCGAGGACGTCACCCTCCAGGCCTTCGGCCGCGACATCCCCGAAGCCTGACCGTCGCACGGGCCGGCGGGACGATGAGCGAGCTCTCGACCCGCAGGGCGCTGCTCGGCGCGGCGCTGGCGGCCACCGCTGGCGCCGCGCTCGTCGGCTGCACGTCCGCATCCGACCCGGAGCCGGGCGCCCGCGACGATGCCACCGCGAAAGGAAGCGCAACCGTGACGGCCGCCCCTGACTCCGCACGGTCGGGACGGGTGCTGCTGGCGTACTTCTCCCGGGCCGGCGAGAACTACTACTACGGCGGCCGCCGGAACCTCACGGTCGGCAACACCGAGGTGCTGGCCCGCAGCATCGCCGCCCGCATCGACTGCGACGTCCACCGCATCGAGGCCGCTGACCCTTACCCGGACGACTACGAAGCCACGGTGGCGCGCAACGTCCGCGAGCAGAACGCCGACGCACGCCCGGCGATCGCCAAACCGCTGCCATCCATCGCCCAGTACGACGTCGTGCTGCTCGCCGGCCCCATCTGGAACGTACGACCACCGATGATCATGTGGACGTTCACCGGAGCGCTCGACTTCACCGGCAAGATCGTCCATCCGGTCGTCACCTACGCCGTCAGCGGCCTGGGCAGGGCCGCCGAGGACTACGGCCGCGCCTGCCGCGGAGGCACCATCCGCGACGGCCTGGCCGTACTCGGCGAGACCGTCGCCGACGCCGACGCCGACCAGCAGGTCTCGACCTGGCTGACCCGCGCCGGCCTCGCCTAGGGTGCCCAACCTTCACGACACCGCTGTGGGCCCCTCCCGCGGGTGGACCGAAGGGGAAAGGGGCACGTCACCAAGCAGCAGGTCAAACTGAGTCGCCAAGGGTGAGGTCCGCGCGGCGGGCTCGGCCCGGTCCCGTCGGCGACGGCTTGGCGGTCGGCGGTCAGACACCACGAGACCCAGCCACGGCGACGCCGGCCGGTGTGCTGTTCCCTGCTCGCGGGGCACCTGACATCACAGCCGTAGTTCGGGTCACCAGACTCGGACCCGAGGTTAACCACGACCGACACCGAGGCCACCAAACCCAACTGGTCGTAAAACAACGGCTGCCGTATTGGGCGTCATCTGTTGAAGGGCGGAGCGCCGGTCGGGCACATGGAGTCAGGCTGACGAGTCGGCGGGCGGTGTGGCGCCGGATGCCCGACCAACTCGTCGGGCGGCGCGGGCTATATGGCCAGGTCGGAACGGGTGCGCCGCCGGGGATTTGAACGCCGAACCCACGGACCAAGAGCGGATGGTCCTTGCAGTCCGTGCTGTCGCCGCCCGCCACGCGGATCCCTGCGGCGTGCGCCCGGCACATCCAAGCGCGGGCGCATTTCTGTCGCGTCGGCGGCCTGAGATAACGTCAGTCCCGTCCGGAGAGATATCAGAACCGCGCCGTATTCGAACACTGAGCAAGGTGGCCGCGTGCCCTGTCAGGACATCGCCGTCGGGCCCTCGGCGGCGCGCGAGTCTCTCCGCGGGCCGCATCCGTGACTTCTCTTCCTGTCCCCGTCGGTCACCGACACACGCCCACAATCAGACCAAGGTTCTGCGAATGAAACGCAAGCGACCGTCACCTCGTGGCTCGGAAGGCGGCTCCTCCGTCGTCTTCGGCGCCCTGGTAGCAGCAGCCCTGACCGCGCTCTGTACGGTGGCCGCGGTCCTTCTCGTCGCTCCGCGCGCCCGGGGCGGCGTTGCCGTGTGCGGCCTGGTCGCGGCGGTCGCGGTCGGCTTGGCCTGCGCCGAGATCCGCCGCCGCGGGAACGAGATCGTCCAGCTGCGCCGTCGGCAGGCCGCCACCGAGCGGGAGCTCGTGCGCCGCCTGGAGATGCAGGAGGCCGAGACCAGCCGCCTCGCCGTCGAGGTGCTGCCCGCCGCGATCAGCCGGCTGCACCGCGGCGACTCGATCGAGGAGGCGCTGTCCGGCCCCGGCCAGTCGCCCGCCCTCGGCGCCGCCTTCATCAAGGCGCACGACGACGTGGTCCGCTCGGTCCTCGAGGCGGTCAAGGCGGAAGAGGATCTGCGCGACTCCTCGCAGCGTGCGTTCGTCAACGTGGCCCGCCGTGTCCAGGCCATCGTGCACCAGCAGTTCCAGGATCTGCGCGAGATGGAGGAGCGGCACGGCGGGAGCCCCGACGTCTTCGACGACCTGCTCCGTCTCGACCACGGCACCGCGCTGATCGGCCGGCTCGCCGACTCGCTCGCCGTGCTCGGTGGATCTCGCCCCGGCCGGCAGTGGCAGCATCCGGTGCCGCTGTTCAACGTGCTGCGCGGCGCGATGTCACGGATCACCGACTATCAGCGCGTCGAGCTGCACTCGGTGGTCGAGGTCGCCATCTCGGGACCCACCGTCGAACCGCTCATCCACGCGCTCGCCGAGCTGCTGGACAACGCCACCCGGTACTCGCCGCCGCAGACGCGCGTGCACATGACGGCGGTCGAGGTGCAGTCCGGGATCGCGGTCGAGATCGAGGACGGCGGCGTGGGCCTCGGCGAGGAGGCCCGGCTGCGCGCCGAGCGGGTGCTCGGCGAGGTCAGGTCGGGCCTCGACCTCGCCGACCTCGGCGAGAACCCGCGCCTCGGTCTGTCCGTGGTCGGCCGGCTGGCGCAGACCCACCGCTTCAAGGTCTCGCTGCGGCCCTCGGCGTACGGCGGCGTGCGCGCCGTGCTGATCATCCCACGCGACCTGGCCACCGCCGTGCCGCTGTCCGCGGCCAACCCGAGCGCCGCGGTCCGGGCGAACCCGAACAAGCCGGTGCCCGCCATCGCCCTGCAGCCGGAGGAGCCGCGGCACATCGAGATCAACAACAACGGCCTGCCGCAGCGCAGGCGCGGCGTCGCCGCCCCGCTCGCCGGAAGCGGGAGCCAGCGGAGTCTGACCGCGCCGCAGTCCGCCACCCCCACTCCGCCCGTATCGAGTAACGGATCTGCTCCCGCCGCGCCGTCCCCGCCGCCGGGACTGTGGCTCGCCGCGTTCCAGAACGCGGTCTCCGGCGAGGGCACGAGCACCGAGCACGCCCTGACTGACGATGCGTCGAGCAAGGAAGGCGAGTAGTCGATGGACCACCTGCGGCCCAGCATGGACTGGATGCTCAAGGACCTTGCGGAGAGCGTGCCGGGCACCCGGCATGTCATCGTCCTGACCGCGGACGGCCTGCGCATGGCCCAGCACAACACAGATGTGGACACCGCCGACCGCCTCGCGGCCGCGTGCGCCGGACTGCAGAGCCTGTCCGCCGCCGTCGGCGCCGAGTTCCCGCAGGGGGACAAGCGCATGCGGCTCGTGGTGATCGAGGTGGGCGGGGGATTCTTCTACCTCATGGCGGCCGGCGCGCGCGCGTACCTCGCGGTGCTGGCTGACGAAGGGGTGGACGCGGGGTTGATGGGGCAGCAGATGCGCAACCTGGTCGCACGCATCGGTGAGCATCTCACCAGTCCGCCGCGGATGGAGGAGAGGACGGCCGGGTGACCCCGTCCCCGATCAACGACGCGCCCTCCGCCTGGGAGGAGGGCGGCCCCGAGCGCCTGTACGTCCTCACCGGCGGGCGCGGCGCCTCGGGCCGCCGGGCCGACATCGACCTGATCACCCTCGTGGTGGCGCGGGCCGCGGCCCGGCCGGAGATGCAGCCGGAGCACGCGTCCATCCTGCGCATGTGCCACTGGCCCCTGTCCATGGCGGAGATCTCGGCGTACCTCAAGCTGCCGTTCAGCGTGGTCGCCATCCTGGTCTCCGACCTGCTCAGGGAATCGCTCGTCGAGGTGCGCGCCTCGGTGCGCATGGACGGACTCGGCGATCCTGAACTGCTCAAGGCGGTGATGAATGGACTCCAGAGGCTCTGAGCTGGCCGTCGGACCGGCGCGCGAGGACGCGCTGCCCGCCTCGGCCACCACCGCGGTCAAGATCGTCGTGGTCGGTGGGTTCGGCGTCGGCAAGACGACCCTGGTCGGCTCCGTCAGCGAGATCAGACCGCTGACGACCGAGGAGACGATGACCGAGGTCAGCGTCGGTGTGGACGACGTCCGCGGGGTCGAGCAGAAGGACGCGACCACCGTGGCCATGGACTTCGGCCGGATCAGCATCAACGAGCAACTGGTGCTCTACCTGTTCGGCACGCCCGGACAGCAGCGCTTCTGGTTCCTGTGGACCGGTCTGTTCGAGGGAGCCCTTGGCGCCGTCGTGCTGGTCGACACCCGGCGGCTCGAGGCCAGCTTCGACGTCATCGGGCGGCTCGAGGACGGCGGCGTGCCGTTCATCGTGGCCGTCAACGTCTTCCCGGACGCCCCGACCCACCCGCTGGAAGCGGTGCGTGCCGCGCTGGATCTGCCGGCCGCCGTGCCGATCGTCGCGTGCGATGCGCGCAGCCGGGCCTCGAGCCGGGACACCCTGCTGGCCCTCATGCGCTACCTGTACCGGCTGTCCACCCAGTCCGCGGCCCCGGTGGCCGCCTCAGCCGCCACGGAGTAAGCGTGTCGACAGTCATACCCCAGTCATCAGGCGCGGAATCGGACGCTGCGATCCCGCCGCCGGGGTGTCCGGCGCACGCGGCCTTCGCACAGGGTGCCGCACTGACCGCGCTCTACGGCCCGGAAGCGCAGCACGATCCCGGCGCGGTCTACGAGAAGCTCCGCGCGGAACACGGCGGGATCGCCCCGGTGGAACTCGAGGGTGGCGTCCCGGCCTGGCTGGTGCTCGGTTACCGGGAGAACATGGAGGTCGCGCGCACCCCGAGCCGGTTCACCCGGGACGCCCGGCTCTGGCGGGACTGGAACGAGGGCAGGATCGCCGCGGACGACCCGCTGCTTCAGCTCATCGGATGGCGTCCCGACGTCGTGTCCTACGACGGCGAGGAGCATCAGCGGCTGCGCGCCGCGGTCAACGAGTGCCTGACCAGGTTCGACCGGGGCGGCACCCGGCGGCACGTGCAGCGCTACGCGAACCAGCTGATCGACGGCTTCGTCGAGGACGGCCGCGCGGACCTGGTGACCCAGTTCGCCGCGCACCTTCCGATGCTCGTGCTGAGCCGGTTGGTCGGCCTGAGCGAGGGGTACGGCCGGAAACTGGTCGAAGCCATCGTCGGCATGGTCAGCGGTGGCGAGGAGGCGTACGCGCACAACCAGTACATCATCAGCACCCTGCAGTCGCTGACCCAGGCGCGGCGCAAAACCCCCGCGCACGACCTGGCGTCCTGGTTCATCCAGCACCCCTCGGGGCTGACCGACGAGGAGGTGCTCAACCACCTGCGCGTGGTGATCGTGCTGGGCTACGAGACCACGACGAACCTGGTCTCGAACACGCTGCGGATGGTGCTGACCGACCCCCGCTTCCGCGCGTCGCTCACCGGTGGGCTCATGACGCTGCCGGACGCGGTCGAGCAGATGCTGTGGGACGATCCGCCGCTGCTGGTCTGCCCGGCGCGGTTCGCCACGCACGACATGCATTTCGCCGACAAGGAGATTCGCGAGGGCGACATGCTGCTGCTCGGCATCGCGGCGGGCAACGCGGATCCGGAGATCCGCCCGGATCCCGGCGCGCCGATGCACGGCAACCGCTCGCATCTGGCGTTCAGCCGGGGCCCGCACGAGTGCTCGGGGCAGGAGATCGCCCGCGCCATCACCGACACCGGCGTCGACGTGTTGCTCAACCGGTTGCCCGACCTGCACCTCGCGGTGCCGGAGGACCAGTTGACCTGGACCGCCTCGACCTGGTCCCGGCACCTTGACGCGCTCCCGGTCACGTTCGCCCCGCAGCGCCGCCTGGCCCTGCGGTCTGCGCCAGCCGCCCCGGCGGCCTCCGCCCCGGTCGAGCCGAGTGCCGCCAAGGACGCGCTGGCGGCGGTGGCCGAGGCCGAAGCGCAGGCCGAGTCGGACACCCGCGGTGGCTTCTGGGCCGCGCTGGTCGGCCTGTTCCGCCGTCGGCGCTAGGGTCTTCGCGGTCGGCTGACGTACCGCTCAGTGGCGCTCGGGAGCGATTCCCGGGCGCCACTCTTTTGTTTCCGACGCACCTATCAGTGACTCTGGGTACAGCGGCCGCCCGGATGCGCGAAAGAAGATCATTTTCGCACATCCTTGGGCCCTCTAGGCCGCCCGCGGTGAGGTGAGCATGCGAGAGATCTCCTCGCGCGGCGGATCCGTGTCCATCAGCAGCTCGTTGGCGGCGGCCCACGCCTGGTAACCCCAGTTCCAGTCGTCGACGATCCGCGCTCCCATCCGGGCCTGGGCGCGTTCCGCGTCGGTGAACTGCAGCACGTCGCAGGCCGTGTCAAGGCGCTGCTTTGTGGTGTGCATCGACTCGTCGAGCGTTCGCATCTCCCGCTCGCAGCGGGCTCTCGCCTCCTGCCAGTCGCAGCCGTCCTGGTCGCGGATGATCGTGATCAGGTTGCGCGGGTCGTCACGCTTCGCGTCGCGGACCGACGAGTAGACGTCGTTGCAGTACACGATGATGTCGCTGGCCAACTTGCGCAGCAGTCGCAACTGTGTGCAGTGGTGGATGTACGGCGCCAGGTAGGTGAAGTTCACCTTCTCGCCGAGCACCAGGCACAGCGGCACCGCGCCGTTTCCCTGGCGTAGTTCCAAGTACTCTTCGACCGTCGTGTCCAGCCGCCGGTCCCGCATCGCCGCGTACGTGGCCTGCGTGTTGAAATACCATTCCCAGTGCTCGCTGGCCCGAGCCACCCACTGGTCCGGCGAACTGATGATCTGCCGGGTCCACAGATCACTGAAGATCATCCCCATGTGGGACTTCGGGGGTCTCCCGTACAGAATCCCGGTGAGCTCCGCGCTGATCACGTTGATGCGGCTGATATCCGCCGCCAGGTCGTCCGTGAAGTCGTCGTAGATCCGAAAGAAGCTGCTGATGTCGCAAGCGAGTTCCAACTCCGGCAGCGGGGCCAGAGGGTACACCCAGGCTGAAAGTGTGGCGTACCTCTCAGCTCGGGGCGTGTAGACCTGGAAGTAGGTTAGCCATTCGACGGTGTGCGCCAGGGCTTCGGCAGCGTTCCTGTTCGGCTGCCAGGAGCGCGCAGCTTCGTGCACGGTGAGGATCTGCTCGCCATTCATCGCGTCTTGGCCTGTCTCCTGGTTGTGAATGGTGATCACGGACCGCTCTCGTTTTCCTGAGGTGCGGCGTCGGGCACTCCTGGAGTCATGGGGGTCGCGGGCTGCTCCAAGGAGGCGCACAGGGTTGAGGAAGGAGCCATAATCGCAAGTCAGAGCGCTTCATGTGATCTTCGCGAGGATGGCCGGGAGAGGTTGATGCGCGCGGCGGCATAGACCGCGACCCGATTTCAGTGACAGGGTGTGATGGCCGGGCTGATGTGATGGTGGCGAACTGCCTCCGGTCAGGGTGACGGACCGTGACGGAAGATGGGTGCCTGCACAGGCAACGGGGCCGGCCGGCATGGTCGGGATCGTTGAAGTCACTTCCCGAGTCCCGGGATACTCCGTTGCCAACTCATTCTGCCCGGTTACCCGGTCGCACGACCACGGATTCCGGGAAAGTCAGCTCCCGTCATGGCAGGTCCCGCGGGCACTTGGTGAAGCCGCCGCGTAAGGAGCCGCGGCCCCAGCTCTGGGACAGTCAGGAGGCTGAGTGGGCGCTGGCCGCGAGGACGGCGGACGCGAACGGCGCCGGGCTGCTGGCGTTCCTGCGGCTGGTCTCGGAGTCGGTCTCGCTCGGCGGCGGTCTTCTCGGCCGGCGAGACCGAAGCGCGTCATGTGCGTGACGCGGTCCCGCGGCGTCTGGCCAAGCGCGGGGGGTTGGAGCTCCATCCGGGTGGAACCCGCATCGTGTACTGCCGGGCCGACACGAGGCGTGGCTCGTCCGAACACGCCTCTTGCATCCTCCTCGGGTACGAGTGTCGAGCTCGCGAAGGAGATCAACCCTGCGGCAGGTGGAGCCGGAATGGGCGAGCCTTGGGCAGGATCGCGAGGCTCTACCCGGGGCTCTTCGACCGCTGGAGGCTCCGCAAGTCGTGATCGTGGACGACGGGACGACGGGAGCCGTGTGAATCGGCAGGTTCACGCAATCCCTCCCGGCTACTCACGGGAGTCCAAATGTGTCGGACATCATGTCGCGCCTCGGTGCTGTCATGAAGGGTGGTTCGACCCGATCCGCTGAAGGGTCCTCAGACGGTCATGATTGCGGTCGGCTGAGTTCGGGCGTGGTTGGTCCCTGCCGCGTGGGCAGTGGTGGCAGGCTTTCGTCGACCTACGCGGTCGCCGCGCGGATGGCCGAGCTGCTGTCCCCGCTGCTCGCCGCCGACGGCGACGACCTGGTGGCCGAGTACCGCGAGGAGCTCGAGACCCTGCTGGCCTGGAGCCGGATCGACAGCTTCGACCGGGCCGTGGTCAGCCACGCCCCGCACACCGATCCTGCCCATGACGTCAGGCCTGCGAGGTGAAACCCGTGATGGCGGTCAGCAGATCGTCGACTCGGGCCGGACTCCATTCGATCCCGGGATCGGGTTCGATGTAACCGAGGACGGTCGAGGTGATTATGTATACGGCGGGCGTCCATTCCGCGTACTCGGTGCTTCCGAAGGCTCGCATACGCCGCGGAACCTGACCGTCGGGATCGCTGAGATTGAGCTTTGTGAGCAGACCCGTCATGGTGGCTCCGGCCGCGCGACTCATGAGTTCGAATCCGTCGGGTCCAGCCAGCGGTGGGGCGAGGCGGTATCCGAGTAGTGCGGTGAACAACGCATACGCTCGGGCTCGTACCTCGACGGCGCGACGTTCCGTGGCGACCAGCTCGGCGGCGACCGCTTCGCGTACATCTTCGTTACTGATGCGCTGGTGGCTTGCCAGCAGGCTGGTGAAGGTCCGCCACTCAGGAGCCGTACTGACCACCTCGTAGTCCTTGCCGATGGACACGCGGAGCAGCTCGACCACGAGGTTGCGGCGCTCCTGAGGGGAATTCAGCCGGTGGGCATAGTCCACCACGACCTTGGCCGCAGGACCGGTGACGCTCGTCTCTGGTGCGGGGAGGATGGTGCCGCTTGCCAGCCTCAGGAGTGCTTCGCCGTAGAACTGGTCGCGCTTGGGCCACCTGCGATATGCGGACGTCCGCGAGACTTCCGCCCGTCGGACGACTTCGTCGAACGCAATCCCCTCCAGGCCGGTGGAGATGCCTTGTTCGTGCACGAGCGCGACGGCGGCATCGAGCATCCGTCGCTCCATCTCCCGGTCGTTCATGCGCGGCCGTGGCATGAGCCCACCCTAGCAGGGCAGTACCATGTACGGTACCATCAATACCAAGTACGGTACTGTTAGTTCCATGAGTGAGGCATGCCTGAGGGGGTCTTGCTGGTTGCCGGGTCGCGGTCGGGGGCTCCCGAGGCGTCGTGCAGGAGATCGGCGTCGGCGTGACGGAGGCCGGGACCCGGGTGATGGGTGTTGATGAGGCTCCGGACCAAGCCGCCATGGCTGTCGACAACTTGTCATCGAGCCCCGACCCACGGTTTCAGCCTGTCTCCGGCGGCGACCAGGGAAGACGGCGTCGGTGGGAGCGGTGCGGGTGCGCGGGCGTTCATGACCGGCCGGAAATCTTGACCATGCGACGGCTGGCGCGTCGCGGCCTTCAGCATGGCCAAAGGATCGGCCTGGCTCACCAGATCTGCCGCAAAGCGCGAGCGAGGATTCTTGCACGGCAGGCCCTCGGCTCGTTTGTCGAGGTCTTTCGCGCGCGTTCGGCGATCCGCTGCGAGCCGGGCGGCCGAGGTGGACCTGTGCGTGGGCAGCACCTTTGGCACCGGGAGAGCCGCAATTCAGGAAAGGAGTCGCAAGGTCGTGATTGACATTCCATCATCGGCAAGACGGATGTCGGCGGCTCATGCTGAGCGAGTCGAACCACAACCTGACCGTGGATTCATCGGCAAGGCTTCTGCGCCAGAGAAAGGTATCCTCCGTATTTCCGGATTCGCGCTGGTCCTCTCGGGGCTCCTCGCCGGCGCGGCGGCCGTGCTCCAGGCCACGGCATGGCCACCTTCGACAGCCGAGGAGCTGTCGATGTGGACCGAGTCCCATCATCTGACGCTCGCCCTGGTTGACGAATGCCTCGTCATCGGCGCGGCGCTGCTCGCCGTGGGTGTGGTCGGGGCGTGGCAGGGTATGGGCGCTCGCCGTCGGCCGGGGATTGCTGTGGGAGTCGCGCTGATCGCACTGACCACCCCGGTGAGCGTGGTCTTCGGCGTCGTGTACGGCCGGCTTGTCTATCCCGCCTACGGCATGGACGTCGCCGGCGATCCATCAGCCCTGGCACTCGTCGTCACCACCTGGGCGGGGGGAGCCCACGCGGTGAGTCTCATCCTGATGGTCGCCGGCCTCACCATCGGAGTCGCGATGATCCGTGACCGCGAGAGGGGCGCAGCCCTGGGCGTGCTGGGCGTCATCGCGGGCATCCTCCAGCTGGTGGCCGCCTACCCGTGGCTGTTCTCGGTCGCGGCGGTGACCTGCAGCCAGATCGTCCTGGCCGCCTGGTTCGCGGCGCTCGGCGGAAGTCTGTTCATGCGGACCCGCGGATCGACACGTTGAGTACACCTGCGCCGTCTGGTGCTCCTTCGGGAGCGCCATGGGTCACGCTGGTGCCTCCGGTCGGGGTGAGCCATCGGACCCAGGGACCTCCCTTCGAGTCCCCTTCCAGCTGAGCCGGGATACGGCCAAGCGCCTCGTGGCGCACTATGTCTCGTCGGCGAACCCTCTGTCGGCCGGGCTGCGGCGGCACGGCCGGGCGGCGTCGCGATCGTCGAC
Organism: Pseudofrankia saprophytica; assembly: GCF_000235425.2. NCBI lineage: Bacteria > Bacillati > Actinomycetota > Actinomycetes > Frankiales > Frankiaceae > Pseudofrankia > Pseudofrankia saprophytica. The sequence continues at coordinate 1,380,985 of NZ_KI912267.1, read as the reverse complement.
ATGCCCGGTCAGACCCTGTTCACAGCATCCAAGGCTGTCCGGTCTGCGCCCGGCGCGGCCAGCAGACACCGCTCCCGCCGTCAGGGCGCTCGGTCATCCGCGCGGATCGGGGCACTCGTGTGGATCACCGGACCACCTGGGGGAGAGGCCCCTTACCGGACACGACGCTGACGGTGCCGTCCGCCAGGCGGTAGGACAGCCCGACGATCGCGCACCGGCCTGCCGCGACCTCGGTCGCCAGGAGGGCCGACCGTCCCACCAGTCCGTCGACCGTCCGGCGTATGTGCGCCTCGACGAACTGGTCGATGTCGGTGCATCCTGCCGCGCGCGCCCACAGGATGCTGGGCATGACCCGCTCCACCACGTCTCCGATATAGCCAGCCGGTGCGACCCCGTCCCGGTCAGCCTCGGATGCGGCGGTGACGGCGCCGCACGAGTCATGACCAAGGACGACGACCAGCGGTGCCCCCAGCACGTGGACGCCGTACTCGATGCTGCCCAGCACCTCGGGTCCCGCGACATGGCCGGCGGTACGGACCACGAACAGGTCGCCCAGCCCCCGGTCAAAGATGATCTCGGCGGCGAGTCTGGAGTCGGAACATCCGAACAGCACCGCGAACGGGCGTTGCCGTGGCACCACCGCTGATCGGCGGTCGGCGTCCTGATTGGGATGCAGCCGTTCCCCATGCACAAACCGCGCGTTGCCCTCCAGCAGGGCCGCATACGCGTCGGCAGGCGAGGCGGGTGCGAGGTCGGGCATGCGCAGCAACCTACCTGACCTGCGATGAGTCGTTTTCCAGTTCGGAGTGGAGACGCAAAAGGTCACAGCGATCGAGTTGGGCAGACAACCGCGCCGCCGGGTCAGGCGGCGCGGTGGTGGTCGCTGATCACGCCTCCGAGGACTGGTGGCGGTGGACTGGACCGTCGAGATGAGGTGACGATCGCTGGATCGTGGTTCGGTGGACGCTGGTCTCGTCCCTGGTGGGGCGGTGGTCGTTGAGGGGCTCGTTGAGGTGGTTGGCCGGCTGGATGTCGGCAGTGGCAGCTGGCATGTACGGAGGCGGTGTCGATCGCCGGCTCGGTCGGGGGCGCCGGGCATCATGATCGCCGTGTGGGTGATCGCGGTGCGTGCGGCGCGGAACCACGTCTCCCACTGGTGGCGGGAGCCGGGCGGGTCGCCGGGGCGGAGTAGATAGTTCCCGCGTGGGCGCATCGCCCTGTGTGTGCGCAGGGCGCGCCCGGTGGTCGGGGCCAGCGGCGGGGGAATGTTGCGTTGAGCCGAGTCGGGTGATCGTGATCGTAGATCTTCTTGTGATCAGGTCATTCGGTTGCTCGCGGCGGTGTGAGCCGTTCGTCCCTCATTGCCGCCGCGTGACTGTGGAGCGTCGAATACTCCTCTGTATCGCGATTGGTCGACAGCCCGTCTGAGTGATCAACATGGTGGGCGTCACATGCTGGACAGGTCACCTGGCGGGCCAGAGCGGGCCGCAGGCCCAGGTTGCGTCCGACGTGCGCCCTAGATCCGCCGGCCGGTCTGACTCGAACGGTAGCGATCTTTTGACGTGATGACTGCGTCAACATATCATCTGTGCATGCTCTACCCCACGCCGTCGCTCGCGCCTGCCGACGAGCGCGCGCTCGACGAGATCGACGCCATGCGGCAGGCGCTGAGGCACCAAATCCAGGCCACACCGGCGAAATGGACCGCTGGGCTCCGGAAGTTCCTGACCGCCGATGCGGTCGCGGCCTCGAACTCCATCGAGGGTTTCAAGGTGTCCACAGTCGATGTCGAGGACTTGATAGATGGCGAGAGAGACGTCGAGGTCTCAGACGAAAACCGTGAAGAAACCCTCGCCTACCAGCGGATGATGACCTACATCCAGACGCTCCACGATGCCCAAGACTTCGCCTACAGCAAGGGTCTCTTCAACGCGCTGCACTGGATGTTGCAGGGCCATCGTCATATCGCCCGCAAGCCGGCCGGACAATGGCGCCGGGGTCCCGTCTACGTCACGGACGCCCGCGATCCAAGCATCGCGGCCTACACCGCCCCCGACGCCAACGACGTCCCGACCCTCATGGAGGAGCTCGTCGACTGGCTCGACACCGAGGATGACACCCACCTGCTCGTACGGGCGGCTATGGCACATCTACACCTTGTGTCGATCCACCCTTGGGTTGACGGGAACGGCCGGATGTCCCGTTCGCTCCAGACGCTGATGATCGCCCGGGAAGGTGTCCTCGCGCCGGAGTTCTCGTCTATCGAGGCGTGGCTCGGCCGCCCCGGCAACACCTGGGATTACTATCGTGAACTGGCCGATCGGGGCCCGACGTACGTTCCCGACCAGGACGTCGCCAGCTGGGTCGGCTTCAATCTGACTGCCTACCACCAGCAGGCCCAGACAGTTCAAGGCCGGCTCGACCGCTCCGGACAGGTATGGCGCGCGCTCTCGGAGTTCGCTGGCGGCAACGGCCTGGACGAGCGAGTGGTGACCGCCCTCCACGACGTCGCCATGGCCGGACGCGTCCGGCGCTCACGCTACGAGCACGCCGAAGGCCTGAGCCTGCAGCAGGCACAACGTGACCTCCGCGACCTCACCACGGCTAACGTCCTGGTACCGGTCGGCCGGACCCGGGCCCGCTACTACACGGCAGGCCCCCGCTTCCCTCAGTTCGCGCTCGACATCGCGCGCACCCCGATGACTCTGAGGAATCCATACACCGACCGACGGGGACCAGGGTAGGCGTGACAGGAAGCAGTGCCTGCCATGCAGCGCAGGAGTGGAATGCCCGAGGATGACCAAGCGCTGCGGGAGGAGGTTGTGATCGAGGTAGGTGTCTGAGACCTTCTCGATCTTGCTGATCCCCTGCTGTAGGAGCACTGTCCGGATGAGATGCCCGCATCTTGCCTGATAACGAAATATGCAAGATTCGACGATATCGGCGGAGACTCGTTGCCGATCGAGCTGCCCGAGCCGGTCGCCGGCCGACGAGGCTGATCCACATCGACCTCGTTGACCCTGCGGGAACATCAGAAGTGAGTGTGGGGCGGGTGGGGCTCGAACCCAATGCCGCTTAGTTAAGCTGCCCGCGCAAGGATGATCTTGGGTGGGGTGGCGAACCGGGTCTCGACGTCGGTTGGGCGTTTGGTGCGGTAGCCGTTGTATCGGGTTCGTCTGACGGCGCGTGGGTAGCTGCGGTGGCGGCGGGTGGGGGTGAGGCGTTCGCGGATTTCCAGGTAGGTCTGGTGGAGTGCGTGGGCGTGTCGGTCAGGGGGGAAGTCCGCCTAGTCGGTGACCTGGCGGCGGATGATGCGCAGTGTTCTCATGAAGGAGAGCCGGTCGGGGTCGGCATCGGCTTCGTCGGCGGCTTGGGTCATGAGGGTGCGTATGGCGTAGTGGGTGAGCAGGAGCGCCCAGATTTCCTGTTTCACGAGCTCGGGTTTCTTGGATCGTAGGGTGCGTTTGTCGCCTCGCTGGTGGGTTTTGGTCTCGTCGAAGATGTTCTCGATTTCCCAGCGTTCGTGGTAGGCGGTGGCGAGTTCGATCGCGGCGGTGTCGGTGTGGTCGATGACAGTGCTGATCAGGCATATCAGTTCACTTGGTCCGCGGGTGTCGGAGTCTGCTATCGAGTATTCGATGACTCGGACTGGTAGCGCTGTGCTGGTAGGTGGCGGGTTGCCGGCGCGGGCAGCTGCTATCAGTGGGCCTCGTTTGGCGACGGGGATTTTCGGGTCGATCAGCAGCGACAGGTAGGAGCCGTTGGGAAGGGCTTTGATGACGGGCAGGGTCAGCAGCGAGTTGACCCGCCAGAGCAGGTCCGCGCCGGTCGCCGCGAAGCGGCGCCACAGGTCGAAGCCATAGAAGGCTTCGTCGGTCGTCAGCAGTATCCCCGGCTCGCAGGTATCCAGCAGGGGTGCGGCGAGTGACCGCTCGTCGCCGAGGCAGCCTCCGATCGCGGCGCCCACGATCGTGTGGGTGCCGCATTCGGCGAGCGCGACGACCATGGCCTGCGGGAATGCCGCCGCTTTCGGCCCGTTCGTGGACCGGCCGAACTCCTCGGCGTTCTCGGCGGTGTCGGCGACGTCGAGTTGGAAACCATCGATGGCCATCAGCCGCCGCGACCCGAGCCATGCACCTTTCGTGCCCAGCCCGGCGACCGGTACCGCGACCCGCTCGAACAGCAGTTTCACTGGCTCCGCGCCCAGCCGTACCCGGGCCTGGGAGATCGCCCCTGTCGTCGGGATCTTCCACTCCGTCTTCCACGAGCCCAGCCACCGCAAGGTTCCGACGAGTCGGCGTATCACTTCTTCGCGGTCGTCCTCGAAGAACAGGCACATCGCCATCGTGAAATAGACGACGACCCTCGCCGGCAGCGACCTCGTCCGCTGTTCCAACCGACGCGTCTCGGCGAGAACCTCGTCGACGACATCCCGTGGAACGACCCGCGCGAGAACACCGATCGAAATCCGATCTGTCAACCGATCGCCAGCGACCGCAGGTAGTTCAAAGGTCTCCGAAAGACGCGCCACACCACCCATTCTACGAGGACCAGGATCAACGCGCCGACGGAGCGCGTTGTCCATCTTCGACAAATGACCAGCCCGGGTTGCCCTAACCTGGACAGTCTATTGGTGTGTTGAAATTGACAACACGACCATCCCGCTAATCAAGTGGCATTGGACTCGAACCCACGACCGGAGGATTATGAGTCTTCTTTTCCGGCCGGCTGGGCTACTGTCGTCGGCTGACGTGGGATGCCGTTCACAGCCGTTTTGTGCTGCGGCGGTTGGCAATCGGGTGCGCGGCTCGGCTGGTGTGATCGCTGTTTGTGTCGGTTGGTGACGGCTCGTGCCGTCGGCTGCGCCGCAGTTCGTCACCGGTTTGGCACCGGTCGAGCGCCGCCCCGACTCCGGCGGCAGCCACCTTCCGTAAGGATCTGAATAGCCGACCCCGCGGCACATTGAGGGGCGGCGTCCTGCTTTCCCTATCTGCCGGGGCCGGGCTGGATGGTGAACGTGGTACGCCGGTCTTGGTGCATAATTAAGGTGAACTTTACGGGGCACGTGAATCTCGGCGGTGCTCCTGAGGATCTCCATCCTTACGCCGAGAATGTGATTAGGTCGATGATGAGAACGGGACTCTGTCGGCGGCGTCACCCAAACTGCTATGTCGAGACGGATATCCTGCCGACTATGCCTGGGAGCCATCGGCCGGAAAGCGGTCGACTGTGTTCGAGGGTCAGGGTGAAATCTGGTATACAGGACACTACAAAGATGGATTCGTTCAAATCCGAGGGCCGCAGTGTGGATGCTGAAACGCCAAAAGCGCCGAAGTTGTGGGTCGACATGGTGGCTAACCTGCCATGGTTGAGGTCTAAGCCTTTCTTTGTGGATGGGCATGACGAGAAAATCCTGGTCGAGACCGTTGTTAGGCTAGGCTTCCGTCTGGTCTACGTGGATCTTCCACGAGATGCGGGAAATCCTGAGGAAGAGCTCCTGAAGGAACTCACCAAGAGGCTTCATTTCTCCGAACTCGGGGCGGGAAGTTGGGCTGCATATAGCGATCGCATTTGGGATCTGCAAATGTCAGGCGACGAGGCTCCAGTTGCGATCGTGATCCGCGGCCTAGACCATTTGCTTCGCTCGGATGTGCATTCTTTCGTGAGGTGTGTGCACAATCTACTGTCGATGACAGAAGCTGTCGGCCTCTCAGATTCCAGGGCGGATCTACAAATCGAATACTTCTTTGTTGGTTCGTGGAGTTCGGCATAAATAGCGTCGTTCGTCGACCTCCTTGAGTATCTTCATACTTGACCGTGTGATTTTATTGGTGAACGTGGAGAAGCCCCGCCGGAGTACGTTCCGGCGGGGCGTCCTTGGGTCTTGACGGCAGTAGTTGACGGCAACGTCGGCGGACGGGTGATGCACCAAGTGGTTCGTCGACGGCTCCGTCCGGCGCTGCAAGATCCTCGGGGGCGTGATCATCGAATACCACCGCGCCGCCTGGTCAAACAGCGAAACCGCAGGCCAGGCACCCGAATCGAATTCTGGCACGCTACACGCACCAACGTCCGCGTCTCTCACAACGACGGCTGCCACTCGAAACCGGGTGCCCGGCGCGCCGCCTGTAGCGCTTTGATCGCCTGTTCCGTCGTCTCCGGCGACAGCCCCCGTGTCCGTCGCCCGGCTCGCTACGATCCGGCTCATGACGGAGCCGCCGAGCGCCCAGGGGATCCTGCCGACCGCGGCCGACGAGGCCAGGTTCTGGGCGCTGATCGAGACGGCCTGGACCAGCCTCGGCCCCGAACCACTGGCCCTGCGCCACGCGCTGATCGAGCGCGACCCGAACGACGACGAACTCGCGGACCCTTACGCGATCGACGACTGTCTGGACCCGTTCCTCGACGCGCTCCGCAGCCTCTCCGAAGCCCTGCCGAGCGAGGACCTGGTCGCCCTCGACCGGGTCCTCGAACGCAAGCTCCACGAAATCGACCGGGCGGACATCCACGAGGTCACCGACGGCTCCGACGACGGCTTCCTCTACTGCCGCGGCTACATCGTCGCCCTCGGCCGCGCCTTCTACGACGTTGTGACGACCAACCCCAAAATGGCGATCCTCGACGCCGAGTGCGAAGCCATGTGCTACTTCTTCGCCCACCTACACCGCGAGAAGTTCGGAACCTGGACCGACACCGGCTCCAGCATCAGCCGCGAAACCGGTGCCAACGCGGTCGCCTGGCCCCGCTGACGCGCCTGCGCCGGCTCCGCGGGCAGAGACGTATGTGCCCCTGCTCCCAAGTCTGGGAATTTCAGGTCAACGGCTCCGTTCCATTTTCAGCTCTCTCGCACATCCGGTGATGAATCAACGTCACATAGCGTCATGGTCGTGGCCGATGGCGGAATCACCTGCTGTCGCTGATTTCCGCGGGTCGCCGTGTCTGCTGGCCGATGACACCGAGCCGGTCCGATGGCGGCCCCGGACGCCCCCGCCGATTCGTTCCTTCACCCGTGCACCGGCGGCGGCGCAGGGGCTACTGGTCGTCTTCCCTGCCAGCGGAGACGCTGGCGACATCGGTCCAGTCCGGAAGCGGCTCGATGGTCGTGCGCCAATCGCCAGGCAGGCCTTGGACCCCGAGGTGCGCTCCGACGATTCCGCCGACGATCGCGCAGGTGGTGTCGACGTCGCCGCCGGTGGCGGCGGTTGTCCAGAAGGCCTGTTCGTAGTCGGTGAGGTGGCGGGCGGCGGCCCACAGCGCGAAGGGCACCGTGTCCTGCGCGCTGGTGTGCCGCCCGTTGCCCAGCTCGCGGACCGCGATCTGCGCGTGCGGAACATGCGCCAGACCGCGCGCGGCCCAGACACCATGCCGCACCCGGCCGGGCGGAACGTAGCTGAGGACCTCGTCGAGAAAGGTCCGCGGTTCGGGTGTGCCGGGGCGGGTGGCCAGTGCGGCGGCGACCGCGACGGCGACCGCGCCGGCCACGCCCTCCGGATGGGCGTGCGTGACCTCTGCTGACAGCGCCGCCTGTGCCGCCGCCTCGGCCGGGTCGTCGCCGAACCAGGCACCGAGTGGGGCGACGCGCATGGCGGCGCCGTTGCCCCAGGAGCCCTGGCCGTCGAACAGCCCGACGGCGAGTTCCCGCCAGGCGCCGCCGTGCCGGATCAGCCGCAGCAGCCGGTTCATCCCCGGGCCATAGCCACGGTCGAAGTCGTGATGCTCGGCGAAGCTCGCCGCCAACACGTCCTGATCAATGCGGCCACACCGCTGCAGTACGGCGACGATGGAGCAGGCCATCTCGGTGTCGTCGGTCCACTGCCACGGACCGGGCGGAAGACCGCGTCGCGACAGGGCGTCACGGTGGGCAGGTACGAAGAACTGCGACCCCAGCGCATCCCCGAGAGCCAGCCCGTGTAGAGCGTCAAACGCACGTGTCCGCCGGTCGATGGTCATCACATCCATCATCCACTCGGCCAACACCGACGCCGAGACATCCACGTCGCCCGAAGTCGATCTTCAGGTTTTACGGCGGCATACCGAAGTCCCACCGGGTGACGGGAAGTCGTTCAAGGCCTTCGCTGGTGTCGTGCAGGACGTGGAAGTACCGGTCGGGCCCGCCAGCGACCTCCTGGAGTGACAGCCCTGCGGCCTCGAACCCGATCACCGCATAGCGGTAGCGGACGCTTTCGTGGACGGATGCCCCGACGTCGGCCAGCCAGGCGTCGATCGGCTCGCGCCAGGCGCGTGAGACGTCGCCGCCGTCGTCCCCGAAGGGGAATCCTCCGACTCTCGGGTCGTGGTCGGCGAGCGCGCCCAGTGGGATATAGAAGTCGAGCCAGTCGTCGCCGTCGTCCTCGCGGATCGCGATGGCGCCGCACACGGTGGCGCCGCCGTCGGGAAGCCTCACCACGCCGTGGAGGTGGCCGAACCTCTCCAGCCCCTCCAACGTGCACGGCGCCGGACGATGCTCCGCGTCTCCGTCCGGTGCGAGACAGCCGACCACTCCTGCTGCTGCCCACGTCGCGGTCAGGGCGTGTTCGAGGCGGGCGTCGTCGGGTGGTCCAAGGTTGATCGCGAGTTCGTAGAATCCGCCGTGCCAGTTCGCCGGCACATCAACGTCGGACGCAGCCACATGGGCAGCCAATCACGCGCTCGACGGTTCGGCGCGAGGAGATTCGACGGTGCTGCCGGGTGACTGCTCTCGTGGCGGCGAGGACCCGATCGGATGGGTGGTGTTGCATCGAGCCAAGCTGAAAGATCTTCATTTCACCGTGAGACCTGCGGTCCGCGGGCGTCGCGGACGACCGGCGAGAAAGGGGCCAGCAGGGTGGTGGTCATGGCGTCGTCGGGGTCGAGGTCGGAGTTTCGGGGCTTGGGCTGGTCGGTGTGCGTGCTGCTGGGCTGCTGAGGATGGGGGTTGGCGAGGCAGGGGTGCCTGGGCGGGTGATGCCGGTGACGGTCAGGGCGACCAGGGTTTGGGTTGGGCAGCCGGTCGGGGTGGTGGTGAGGGTGACGGTGATGGTGGTGGTCTGGCCGGGGGTGGTGAGGTGGTCGAGGGGGAGGCGGGTGAGCAGGGTAGGGCTGGTCGGTGGGGTGGTGGGGAGGGTGGTGTCGGTGGTGGTGAGGGTGTGGCCGGTGGTGTCGCGGGCGTCGGCGTGGATGACGGTCGGCCCTGCGCCGGTGGCGGTGGTGTAGCGGCCGGTGATGTCGAGGGTGGTGGCGCCTGTCGTCGCGGTGAGGCTGGTGGTTGTCAGGCTGATCGGCGCGCAGGTGGACGTCGTCGCGGTGGGTTCGGCGGATGTGGCTGCCGGGGTAGTTCGTGGCGTCAGGTTGATGATCGGGAAGGGCGTCGGGTCGGTGGTGGTGGTCGGTGCGGTCGGGATCGGGGTTGGCGTCGGGGCGGGCGTGGTGACCGGCGTGGGAGTGGTTATCGGGGTGGTGTTGGTGTAGCCGGTGGTCCAGGCGAGGACGGCGCGGACGTAGGTGTCGGAGGGGTTGTAGGCGTAGATCGCGGCGTAGAGGTCGGTGGGGTTGGACAGGTCGCGGTGGTAGGCGCAGAGGTAGCTGCCGGCGGCGAGGGTGGCGTCGTCGATGTTGTTCGGGTTCTTGGTGTTGTCGTGGTTGGCGTCGCGGCCGCTGCTGGTCCAGGTGGTGGGGAGGAACTGCATCGGGCCGACGGCGCGGTCGTAGGTGGTGTCGTGGTCGAGGGTGCCGTGGTCGGTGTCGCGGATGCGGGCGAAGCCGCTTGCGCCGTCGAGGCGGGGGCCGACGATGGCGGGGGTGATGGTGCCTTCTGGGGTGATGGTGCGGCCGGTGGCGTGGTTGGTTTCGATCTTGCCGATGCCGGCGAGGAGTTGCCAGCGCAGGTGGCAGCCGGTCTGTTCGGTGGTGAGGGTGCTGGCGGCTTGTTGGTAGGCGGTCAGGACGCGGGCGGGGATCTGGCGTTCGGTGGCGGTGAGCCGGATCAGGCCGCCGGTGATGCCGGGGGAGGCGGCGGCGGTGGCGAGGTTGTCCGTGGGGACCTGACTGGTCGCGTCGGCGCCGTCCGCGGTCGTGAGGCTCACCGGTAGGGCACCTGAACCCAGTGGCGGCAGGATGTAGCCGCTGTTGGCGGTGGGTGGCGCGGTCGAGGTGCTGTGGCTGCCGATGCCGAGGGGGGCGTCGGCGCCGGACAGCAGCGCGATGAGGAGGGCCGGGATCCCGAGGGCGGGCAGGCCGACGGCGTGCAGCAGGCCGGTCGTGCGTGTCCGTGACTGGCGGCGGCGGTGCCGGCCTCGCTGTCGACGGGGTGGAGCCTCGTCGGCGTCCGGTATCTGGGGGCCGGTGTCTATGGGGTTTGCGCCGTGGCTGTCCTTGATGCTGGCGGCGGAGGCGGCGTTGGGGTCGGCGGTGTCCGCGGTGTCCGCGGTGGGGCTGGTGGCCTTGGTGGCTGAGGGCTGCGGGTCGCGGACAGCATCGTCTGGCACGGCCGGCGGTGCGGGGGTCGTGGGCGGTGCTGCGTGTTCGGGAGCTGACGGCGGGGAGAGGGCTGGCTCGTCTGTCCCGGCGAGGTGGCTGTCGTGCTGGCTCACCCGCGTCAGCTCCTTCCTGTCTCCGATGGATGCAGACCACGTCCTCGCGGCGGCGGCGTGGCATTGCCGGCCGCAAAGGCCGTGAGGTGGCCGTTCCGGCGGTGGACGGTGACTGGTCCGGCTTCGCCGGCGTGAAGGCTCTTATGGTCTCGTCTGTCGCCTGGCAGTGTGCTGCGGCGGCTGGTAGGCAGGCCGAAGTGCCCGGCGGGCGGAATGGCCGGGCGCGTTGTCAGGGCGCTATGCGGTATGGCCGGGCGGTCGATGGGGCCTGACGACCGTGGGGCTTCGCGGGCTGAACGGGTTCGGGCAGCCTTGTCTACCCAGCCATGTCTGGCGGGTTCTCGGGATGGGCGTATCCGGGTTATGGCGCTCGTGGCGCGAGGACTTCTGGGATCGGTGAGCCACTATGGCAGACCGTCGACGGTCTGACCAGCGGTTGGCGAGAAATCCCGCACTCGGCCGTGAGTGCGGTGTCTCTTTCTGTGTGCGTCCGGTCCGATGTTTCGCTGAGTAGCGACGCTCGCTCTCCGTAACGAAACCTGGAGGCAATCAGTGATCGGACTAGTTATTCCTGCCGTTGACTGACTGCCTCTGTGGGTGGTAGCCGCGCACCTGGTTCCTTTGAGGTGGCAGGGTTCCTGGCTGCCGATGTTGATCCTCTACAGGGATGTATGGGAACTACTTGTGAGTGTGCTGTGAAGCGTGCGATGCTTCCCGGCGCACCGCCCGCGTGGCTTCGGTCGCGTGGGTGTGGCTGTCGTTCTCCTGCTGGTCTCTCTGGATTCATCCGGGGCGCTGGTGGGGGTTCTTGCTGTGCACGGCGCTGTGCCGGCCTCTCGTCGTTACCTCCGCCGTCCCCTTAGCTGATCTGCGCTGCCCTGCATATCGTCGGCCGTTCGTTGGCTGGTGTCCGGGCAGGTCGCCGACGTTGTCGTCGGCTTTTATCGCCTGCCGGTGGCAGGTGTTGTCGCATCCGGATGCCCCGTGGCCGGTGCGGCCAGGCTCTCCCGCGATCCGTACTTCGTGGTGCGCGTAGTTCGGCGGGCCTGCCGTGCCTATTCCGCCTGCCTTCGGCGAGGTCACCTTGATCGGACCGGATGCGTATGACCGTGGGGCTGTGGCCCTGCCTATCGGTCGTGTTCTGCGTGGCTCGTGCCTGTTCCCTGTACGCGTTCGGAGTTGTGATGACCGGCCGGCACCATTCCCCGCGTCGCTCTCTGTCGTTTGGCCGCCGTCTGGCGCGGCAGCCTCGGTGGCTGCGCCGGGTGGCGTTGCTGCTCGTTCCCGTACTGGTCATGACCGGTGTCGCGCTCGTGGTCCTGGACCGGGTGACGCATCCGAACCTGGTGCCGATCTCGGAGCAGAACCCGTTCCTCGACAGCGACGTGAAGCTGCCGGAGTCGACCTCGGGAAGCGCGGCCGACCGCGAGCATCTGGTGCCAGCCAACGAGGCGGACGCCGGAGCCAGGGGCGGCCCGGTGAGCGGCCGAAGCCAGGTAACGGAGCTACCAGGCACGGTGCCAACGACCGGAACGCAGCCGAAGCCTCTACATGCGCAGCCGTTCGTGCCGAAGCCGCCGACGGCGGCCGAGGTGGCGGCGGTCGGGTCCGCGCCGCGGGAGGCGAGGTTCGGGGACACGACGCTGGTGGTTCCCGAGCGGCCGGCGGCGGATCCGGCGACGGGGGCGCGGGCAGGGCGGGTGGAGGTGCCGTCGCTGCGGACGGCCGATGCGGAGGTGTTCCGTAACCGGGACGGGACCTACACGACCGAGGTGGCGTTGGGTGGCGCGAGCCGGTTCAAGAACGCCAAGGGTGATTGGGTCGGTGTCGACACGGCGCTGGTGGTGGGGGACAAGGGCAGGCTGCGGGCGCGCTCGACCCAGACGTCGACCGAGGTCGCGGCGCGCGCCGACGACGCGGCGCTGGGCCGGCTCGACCTCGGTGACGGGACGTCGGTCGCGTTCGGCGTCGAGGGTGCGCGGCCGGTCGAGGCGAAGGTGGACGGTTCGACGGCGACCTACGCCGGGATCGCGCAGGACGCCGACCTCGAGCTCGTGCCGACCGCCGGCGGCCTCAAGGAGGTGCTGGTCTTGGGCTCGGCGGCGGCGCCGACGAGCTGGGTCTACCCGCTGGCGCTGACCGGGCTGACCGCGAAGGTCGATGGCCGGCAGGTCGTCCTCGTCGACAGGGCCGAGAAGGTCCGGGCGGTCATCCCGGCCGGCTACATGACGGACGGCCGGCCGTCGTCGGACGGGATGGCAGCGACCTCCGACGGCGTGGCCTACAGCCTGACGACCACGGCGGACGGGCGGCCGGCGCTGCGGATGGACCTCGACACCGGGTGGCTGGCGGCGAAGGACCGGGTGTTCCCGGTGCGGGTGGACCCGACGCTGACCCAGGTGACCGCGGACGTCGAGGACACCTACGTGTCGAGCGCGAACCCGACGACGAACTACTCGTCGTCGGACGTGATCCGCGCCGGCGTCGCCTCGGGTGACGTCCTGCACGGCTATCTGCGTTTCCCGAACGACCCGGCGCTGGCGAACGCGACGGTGGTCGACGCGAAGGTACGGCTGGTCAACACGGCGTCGGCGAGTGGCTGTATCGCGCACCCGGTGTCGCTGCGTGAGGTGAAGGCGCCGTGGTGGGGCACGTCGATGACCTGGCCGGGGGCGGTGATCGGCGACGAGGTCGCGACGAAGTCGTTCGCGCACGATGCCGGCTGGCTGATCTGCAAGAACGGCGAGGAGCTCATCGGCAGCGGCGACCAGCGGCTGCGGAAGTTGGCCAACACCTGGACGCACGACCCGGACCAGAACTTCGGCCTGGCGATCGTGACGTCGGACAGCACCGGGAGCTGGCTGAAGGAGTTCGCGTCGACGGACTGTGCCTGCAACCCGGCCGTCCCGAGCAGTGACCTGCGGCCCCGTCTCGACATCGACTGGACGCCGTATGGCGCGACCTACGGCTACCCGTCGGGCACGCCGACGTGGCTTTCGCAGCCGACGACGTCGGGCCCCGGGCAGGTGGTGGTGCGGGTGACGAACAGTGGGCAGTTCACCTGGCCGGCGAACGGGAACTTCAAGCTCTCGTACCACATCTACAACAGCTCGGACACGACCGAGGTCGTCCACCAGGGCCTGCAGACGACGATCCCGACCGACGTGGATCCGGGTGAGCAGATCGACCTCACCGCGTCGGTCAGCCTGACCGGCCTGTCCGCCGGGACATATCACATCCGGTGGGACATGGAGGAGTCCGGGACGTCCTGGTTCTCGGGCCAGGGCGTGCCGATGGCCTCGACCGAGCTCCCGCTGGCGAGCCCGACCAACCAGACGCCGTACGTCGCCGCGGTGTCGCCCGAGTCGGGCACGGCGGTGGCGTCGCTGCGGCCGCCGCTGACCCTGAGCGGGGTCGACCCCGACAGCGGCCCGAGCCCGATGAGCTACCAGTTCCAGCTGTGCACGGGGACGGACGCGAACTCGGGTACCTGTTGGACGTCGGGCTGGCAGGCGTCGAACAGCTGGTCACCGCCCAGGGACGCGCTGGCCTGGGGGCACGTCTACTACTGGCGCGGCCAGGTCAAGGATGGCACGCACACCAGTCCGTGGACGCAGCCGCTCGCGTTCGAGCCGGTGAACTACAACGGCGACGCCGGGGACTTCGGCTGGAACCCGTATGTGCCGTCGGTGGCACAGGTGCATCCGATGACGCAGAACTACACGGCGTCGGTGACCGACGCCGTGATCAAGGGCGCCGGTCCCAGCATGGAAGTGACCCGCACCTACAACAGTTCCGACCCGGCCGATGGGATCTTCGGCGTCGGCTGGACGTCGTCATTCGACACCGCGGTCACCCCGGTGCCGAAGGGCGCGGGTGACATGCAGGTCCGCTACGGCGACGGCCAGCGCAACGTGTTCGGCCGGGGCGGGGATGGCACCTATGACTCGCCGCGCGGCCAGTACGCGTTCCTGCAGGCCTCGAAGCCCAGGATCGCGTCGTTCACCGTCCCGAACTCGACGAGCGTGCTCGGCGCGACCGACACCGGCGAGAGCTGGGAGATCCTCGCCGGCACGTGGGGTGTCCAGGACGGCGAGGCCTACCTGACGACCGCCGGTGGTTTTTCGCGCAGCGTCGCGGTCATGCCGGCGCCGTCGGATGGAACGGTCCAGTTCTCCGCGCCGGTCGCCCAGGACTACCTCGGGGTGTCGTTCCGGGTGCAGGACGTCGACAACATGTGGATGTTGTACGTCCAGCCGTCGACGAACGCCCTTGTCCTGGCGAAACGCAGCTTCGGTTTCCCTTCGGTGGTCGCGACGTACACAGGGGCGTGCTGCGACCCGGGCGACACCTATGGCGTGCGGATGTCCGGCAACACCATCGCGGTCTACCGGAACGACCGAGTGGTCGGCACGGTGACTGACAGCTACGTGGCTACGGCGACGAGAGCTGGCCTGTTCGGTGTCGCCACCGGTGCGGGCCGTGTCGACTCGCTGGTGATCACCCCTGACCAGCACCGGGACAGCTTCACCAACCCGAACTCCACCTCCGGGCTGGGCTCGACCGACGACGGCGAGGGCTGGGTCGACAGCGGCGGCACCTGGGGCACCGACACCAACCGGGCCCGTGCCGTGTCGGCGTCCGGCCGGACGATGAGCACGATCGGTGCCGCTCCCGACGGGACTTTCACGTTCATGATGCCGGTCGCCCAGAACGGCCTGGGCCTGGCGTTCCGGGCCGTGGACGAGGACAACTACTGGCGCCTGAAGGCCAGCCCGTCGACGAACCAGTGGCTGCTGGTCAAGACGGTCGAGGGAGTCGACTCCGTCGTCTCCGACGCCACCGGCCAGTGCTGCACCGCCGCCGACACCATGAAGATCGTCACCGCTGGGACGTCGATCCGGGTGTACCGCAACGGCACCGAGATCATGACCGCCGACGACCCCGCCCTGCTCTACGGCGGCCGGGCCGGCCCGTTCGCCGAGTCCGCCGGCGGGGTGGGCCGGATCGACGACGTCACCGTCTCGGCGGCGACGACGCTGACGCAGAAGGGCGGCCTGTCCTCGGCGTTCCGCTCCGACGGCCGGCTGGTCTCGACGACGGACCCGGTGGGCAACCGGGTCGAGTACGCCTACAACACCAGCGCGCAGCTCACCTCGGCGACGAACCAGACGACGCACCGGTCACTGGAATTCACCTGGACGGGTGACGGCCGGCACGTCGAGACGGTCGAGACCCCGTCGGTCGCGGCACACTCCGGCCCGCTGAGCTGGACCTACACCTACGACGGCAACAATCTGGAGACCGTCACCGGCCCGCAGAGCCCGGATCCGACCGAGTACGACTACAACGACGACGGCCGGCTCACCGAGATCACCCTGCCTGAGGGCAACATCACCGCGAAGATCGGCTACAACCCGAACGGCACCGTCGCCTGGAGCGAGAACGGCGAGGGCGACCGCACCCGGTTCCAGGAGCTGCAGTCCGACCCGACGACCCTGGTGCGCACGATCAGCCCGAACGGCGACAGCACCGTCTGGGAGTACTCCGCCTGGGGCCAGCTGGTCACCCGCACCGACTACGCCGGCTCGCAGCGCTACACCTACAACGACGACGGCTACCTCACCGAGACCGTCGACGAGAACAACCACACGGTCGAGCAGGACTACGACGACCACGGCAACGTCCTCGCCAAGCGGACCCCACGGGCGGACGACTGGACCGTCAGCGAGTACTGGGACTACTTCGAGGGCCCACCCGGCGACCCACGCACCGACCAGGTCATCGCCTACCGCAACGGCAACTCCGCCGCCCCCGACGACGACACCTACCTCACCACCTACGAGTACGACAGCCACGGCCAGCTGGTGACCACCACCGCGCCGTCTACCGACGACTTCCCCTCCGGCCGCACCACCACCGCGACCTACACGACGGGTGCCGAGGCGGCGGTCGGCGGCGAGACCATGCCCGCGGGCATGCTCGCCACCAGTACCGACGCGGCCGGCAAGACGACGACATACGCCTACGACTCGAAGGGCGACCTGCGCGGCGACACCGACCCGGTCGGCCTCACACACGAATACACCTACGACGAACTCGGACGACGTCTCACGTCGACGGAGATCTCCGACACCTACCCCGGCGGGCTGACGACCACCTACACCTACTCGGAGCTGGGCGCCGTCGCGACGACGACCGAGCCCGGCGTGACCAACCCGATCACGTCGGTCACCCACACCCGGGTGACGACGAACAGCTTCGACACGAACGGCAACATCACCGAGACCGTCCTTTCTGACGCCACCGGCGGCGACGAGGCGCGCACGACGACGTTCGACTATGACGACGCCAACCGGCGGGTAGCCACGACCGTGGCGGCGGGCACGGACGTGGAGGCGACCAGCACGGTCACCTACGACGGCAACGGCAACGTCGCCTCGTCCACCGACCCGAACGGCGCCGTCACCGAGTTCACCTACACCCCCCGCGACCAGCTTGCGACGACGACGTTGAAGGACTTCGTCGACGACCCGGTCGCGGGCTCCTCGCCTCGTGACGTGCTGCTGGAGTCACGGGCCTACGACCCGGCCGGCCGGCTCGCCGCCGTCACCGACACCCTCGGCCGTACAACCGAGCTGGTCTACTTCCACGACGGCCTGCTCCACCAGAAGATCCTCAAGGGCTACCACAACCCGGACTTCACCATCGGCGAACTGTCCGACACCGACACCCGCGACATCACCCTCGAGGTCCACTACTACGACGGCACCGGCCACGAGACCGACACCGGCACCGCCAACTGGCAGCGCTGGACCAAGACGTACTACAACCCCGACGGCCTGCCCAACCGGGTCGCCCAGGACGAGGGCGGCGTCAACCGCTGGACCTCCTATGGCTACGACGCCAACGGCAACCTGGCCGCGACGACGACCGGTACCGGCGAGAACGAGGCGACGGCCGCCGAGATCGGCTACGACGACGCGAACCGCGTGGCCTGGTCGACAGTTCACGGCGACGGCCCGGACGCGTTCACGACGAACTACAGCCGCGACCAGCGCGGCGTCCTGACCGGTGTCACCGACCCGCGTGGCCATGACCCGCTCGGCTCGCCGGATCCGGCGTTCACGACGAGCTACCTGGCGGACCCGGCTGGCCGGGTGTCGGAGACGACGTATCCCGAGGTGGCGGTTGAGGAGAACGGCGGCGCCGCGTCCGACGAGAACCCGACCAGTGCCGTGGGCTACAACACGTTCGGCGAGGTGACCGACACCCGCGACGCCCGCGGCGAGGTGACCACCACCGCCTACGACGAGCTCGGCCATGCCACCGAGACCACTCACCCGTCCTACACCCCACCCGGCGGGTCGCCGATCGTGCCGACCGAGTCGTGGACATACGACGCCAAGGGCAACGTCCTGACCCACACCGACCTGCGTGGCCAGACGACGACCACCACCTACGACAGGCGCAACCGCCCGGTCGCGGTCACCGACCCACAGGTCACCGGGGCGCCCGATGCCGGTGTGACGCGGATGGTCTACGACGACACCGGGAACCTCCTGGACACGGTCGACCAGAACGGCGCGTGGACGATCTATGCCTACGACGACCTGGACCGGCGCTGGGCCTCGTCTACCACCGAGCGCAGCCCGCTCGCCGCGTTCACGACCTACTACGACCATGACGACGCCGGTGAGGTCACCCGGGTTCTGCGTCCGTCGAACTTCGGCAGCGGCGCGTCGGTGGTGTCGGCCTACAACAACGTCGGCGATCTGGTCGAGACGACCGACGAGGCCGGCAAGACGACCAGCTACGGCTACGACGACGCCGGCCGGCTCATGGAGACGACCGACCCGCTGGGCCGCCAGGCCCGCTCGACCTATGACCGGGCTGGCCGGCTGACTGGCACCGCGGACTACTCGGACACCGACACCGAGCTGCGCACGACCGGGTTCGGCTACGACGAGGCCGGCAACCTCACCTCGCAGACCGACCCGAACGGCCACACCAGCACCTTCACGTTCGATGCACTCAACCAGCCACGCACGATCACGGTTCCGGCGTCATCCGGAGTGTCGATCACGACCAGCGCGGGCTATGACGCCGCGGGTAACCGGACCCGGCTGACCGACGGCAACGGCCATCCGACCGTCTACACGTTCAACGCACTGGGCCTGCCCGAGAAGACGATCGAACCGTCGACTCCGGCCTACCCGAACCTGGCCGACCGGACCTGGCAGGCCACCTACGACAGCGGCGGCCTACCCGTCACCCTGGCCGAGCCGGGTGGCGTCACCCGCTCCGCCACCTATGACGAACTCGGCCGGCTCACCTTGGAGACGGGTTCGGGCAGTGGGGTGACTGGTGCGGCCCGGTCGATGGGCTACGACCTGGCCGGCAACCTGACCTCGGTCGGGTCGGCGGCCGGTGACGAGGAGTTCTCCTACAACGACCGCGGCCTGCTCCAGGACAGCTGGGGTGACCTGGGTGGGTCGTCGTTCACCTACGACGAGGACGGCCGACTCTCCCAGCGGGCCGACGGCTCGACCTGGAGCAACTACGACTACGACGCCCGCGGCCTGCTGTCGGCGGTCGATGGCGGGGCGACGAGTGGTACCCGGGTCTACGACTACGACGACGCGGGCCAGCTCACGTCGGTGGACTACCACGGCGGTACCGGGGCGATCCGTACCTTCGACTACGACCAGCTCGGCCGGATCACCTCCGACACCCTGACCGGCCCGTCGGGCACCCTGCGGACGCAGAGCTACGGCTACGACGACAACGACAACCTGACCTCGACCACGATCAGCGGGCCCGGGGTCGCCGGGGCCGGGACGCAGAGCTATGGCTATGACTGGGCCAACCGGCTGACGTCCTGGACCAACCAGGCCAGCGCCACCACGGCATATGGCTGGGACGGGGCTGGGAACCGTATCTCCGCCGGCGGGACGTCCGCGACCTACGACGCCCGCAACCGGCTCGTCTCCAACGGCTCCACGACCTACGCCTACACAGCGCGCGGCACCCTGACCACCAAGACCGCCGGGGCGAACGTGACGACGACAGTATTCGACGCGTTCGACCGGCTGGTCTCGCACACCGTCGGGACCACAACGACGTCCTACACCTACGACGGCCTCGACCGGATCGCGACCCGCACCCATGGCGGTGCGTACAACTTCCTCTACAACGGCGTCGAGAAGGAACCCTCGACCGACGGGACATCGGCGTTCGCGCGGGGCCCGGATGGTGCGTTGATCGGTGCTGGTACCGGTTCCGGTGACTGGGTGACGTTGGAGAACGCCCACGGGGATGTGGCGGCTGCATTCACGACTGACGGAGCGTCGGTGACCGAAAGCCGAAGCTACGACCCGTTCGGCACACCCCAGGGCCCGGTCAGCACCGACCTACAGGTCGGCTTCCAGGGCAACTGGACCGACCCCGACACCCACCTCGTCGCCGCCCAGGCCCGCTGGTACGACCCGACCACCGCCACATTCCTGTCACGGGACACGTTCCCCCTGCCCTGGACCGGCACCGCCGCCGACAACCGCTACACCTACGCCGCCGCGAACCCGCTCACCAACAGCGACCCCACCGGCCTGGTATCCGATCCCAAGGTCGCCGCTCAGCAGATGGCTGTCATGTCGGCGAAAATCGACAACAAGCAGAAAGAACAGGCCGCGGCACAGAAGCAGGCGGTACAGCAGTCACGCGCGGATGCCGAACTCTGGGCCGGGATCGCGGCCGCGGTCGCCTACAAGAACGCCTACATGGCCAAGTACCCGGGCCTGCCGCCCAAGGCCTACGACGAGATGATCGCCCTCGGCCAGGACGGCGACCAGAAGTGGATCGCCGGCGTCAACGCCTACAACGCCATGAACGCGGCAAAGCTGGCGGTGCTCGACACGGTCCGGCTGACCGAACAATGGGACCGGGAACAAAGCGCCGCCGCTGCCGTCCGCGCAAACACGGCAACGGTACTGGACACGGTCAAGCTCACCGAGCAATGGGACCAGCAGCAACGCGCCACGGCCGCCTCCAACACGACCACACCCGCGCAACTGGACCAGTACGCCAAGACCCTCGGCACCGCCCCCGCCGCCTCCGGCAACCGCCAGGTCTGCGGCACCTATGCCGGCTCCAACCAATGCCTACGTGAGTACGACCTGCCGACATGGCTTTTCGACCTGGGCTGGGGCACCTGCGACTTCGGCAAGTACGGACACTGCGACGACCAGGACCCCAACCACTTCAGCAAGTACTACAAGGCATGGTCAGACAAGGACTGCCACGGCGCCCTCCAGTGCGGAGCTGTCATCGCGGCGTCGGTGCTGGTGCCGATTCCCGGAGCCGGCGGGGTAGGGGTCGGGCAAGATCTTGCAGCAGCAGGAAAACTTCTCATAAGGGGCGGGGAAGGTGGTGCCGCCGCCGCACGCGCGGGTGAAGGCGCCGCCGCCAGGGTCGGCGATGACCTCGTACACGCCTGCAGCTTCGCCGGTGCGACCCCCGTGCTGATGGCCGACGGCACCACCAAACCCATCGACCAGATCCAGGTCGGAGACAAGGTCCTCGCCACCGACCCAGAGACCGGGGAACAGAAACCCGAAACGGTAACCCACATTTGGATCCACCACGATCAACTCACCGACCTCGACCTCGCCGACGGCACAGTCCTGACTACCACCGAGGACCACCCATACTGGTCCGCAGACGACCAGCGATTCGAACCAGCCAGCGAACTTGCCCCAGGTGAGAACGTCCTCCAAGCCAACGACCGAGTCGTGGCCGTCACCGGGCTACAACCGATCACCGCCCACGACGGGCTGGCCTACAACCTCAGCGTCCACGAGATCCACACCTACCACGTCGGCAACGACGAGATCCTCGTTCACAACGCGTGCGGCGATCTTACTCATGCAGCCGACTGCTACTGTAACTGGGGTGAGCCAGTCATTCCGCGTCCTAACGTCGCGGGCCCGGCTGATGAATTCACGGGTCATGCCCTACAGCGTCTGGAGGAACGCGGGGTTTCGGCGGAGGATGCTTCGGCCGTTCTTGGGAAAGAGCCGTTCTCGTACCGTCACGAAGGTCAGTGGAAGCTTGGGTACTATGATCCAAACTCCAAGGTGTTTGTCGCCAAGACGATTGATGGGAACATCAACACCGTGATGACTGACGTCGAACAAGCATATGTAAATCGCCTCCAGGGGGAGCGCTGACCATGGTGGATGTCCGAGTTACGTACGATCAAAAGGCGAATGCGGCATACGTCTACCTCGTTGAGCCGCAAGAGCGCCAGAGGGTGGCGCATATGTATCCCTGTGATCCTGTCAAAGTCGGGGGAATGATTAATCTTGACTTTGACGAGAATGGGCGCCTCCTCGGTATCGAGGTGCTGGCGGCCAGTTCGAAACTTCCTCTGCACTTGCTAGAAGCGGCGGAACGAGTCGATGTGGAGGATGTTTGAGCGGCTCAACGGATTCCAAGAAAAACTCGCATGTGGAACTCGCACTGTAGGTCGGATAGACCGGACGGGACCGGGACATTCGGGTCTTGGCGTGTCGTTCAGTAGGCGGCGGGTTGACATGGTTGCCGCATAGACGTCGAGCTGTGACCGGGGCGTCCGCAGGTGCTGTGGCTGAGGGTCCTTGGGGGTGGCGGCGGAGCCGCCACCCCCATAGGTGCCGGAGGGTATGGCGGTGACCCGGGTGGGGTTGTACGTGCCGTCCCGTGCGGGTCAGGTTCGGTCGGCCGTTGGCTGGTCAGCAGGTAGGTCGTTGAGGGGGAGCCGCTCCCGCGAGTGACTCTCTGGTGGAGGCCTGAATCAAATCTAACGATTAGAAGCGAGTTCATGATTGTGTTGGCTGCGTGAATATTCGGCTGCCTACATGTCGACTGTGTAGCGCTCCTTGAGTGGCATACCTGTGGGCCGCTACAGCGGTAGGCCTCGTTCCACCGCGCGGCTACCAATCCCTCGAGTCGGTGCCGCGCAGCGCGGCGAGGTCGTTGGTGGATTCGATGGTGGCGAGGACGGCGTGGCTGGTTTGACGGTCCCGTGCGGTTTTCAGGTGCACGAGTCTCATCCCCGCGTCGGCCAGGGGCGGAGCGTCCCGCGCATGCCAACTGGTGCCGGTTCAGCCCGCTGGGCAGGCGCAAAGGGGGCGAGGAGCGCGCGGAGTAGGCGAGGGTGGCGGCGCGTTGTGCGGCTTCGGCCGTGTGTTCGGCGCGGCGGAGCAGCGCTTGGCGCGGAGACACGGCGCGTGGCGGCGCGGTGCGCGCCGCGGCCGACGGCGCGATGGGCGCGCTCGGCGCGGATGATGTGGCCGGTTCGGTGCGCGGCGGCGCGTCCAAGGAGTGCGGCGAGCTTGGCGGCGCGGCCCACAGCGCCATGTTTGCCGTCGCGCCCTTGGACTCGGCGGTCCTACGTCTATGCGCTGCCGCCGTTCCGCGCCGATGCAGGCGCGGTTCCTGCCGAACCCGAGCCTCGGCTCGTCGAACGCGGTGTGGTGGCCGATGCCCATCCGGGCCGTCGCCGGTCTTGCCGGTGGGCGTTCACCACCGCGCGTCGGTCCCGGCTGGTGTTTGTCTGCGTGGACTCGGCTGCGGTGTCTGCGGCTGGGGCCACGGCGGCGGGCGATGCCGTGCTGCGGTCCGCGCCGGCGGGCGCGGTCGGCGCGGCGCGGTTGAGCGCGCCGTTCGCGCCGCTGCCCTGCCTGGCCGAATCTCGACCGGTTCCGGCGGCAAGCGTCGCCGGGCCGAGGCGGGGTTCGGCGGTGCGATGTCCCCTCCCGCGCCACGCCGGTGCCGCCCGTTCGGCCCAGGCGAGGCGGGGCCCAGCGGGCGCCGAAGCGCCGATGGTCGCGAGTGCGGTCATCGCGGAGGACATCGCGAACGTCATCGCGTACGACATCGCCGATCGAGACGGCGCTTTCGGGCACCACCGATGACATTGCGAGCGACACCACGCGCGACATCGCCAGGTTGTACGGCGCCCTCATGCATCGCGGTCGGTATTGCGAGCGATCCCCGCGCGAGGCGTCGGTGGGTGGAGGCTGATGGGCCGTGCATCGCTGGCTCATCACAGCGCCGTGTCCGGGTCTGCCACCGTCCTGCTGGCTACGGTCATCCATGACGGCACTGCCAAGACGGGAGTGGATCATGGTTGTGGCGGTGGTGTTCGACGTCGGGGAGACGCTGCTGGACGACACCCGGGAGTACGGCGCGTGGGCGGACTGGCTCGGTGTCCCGCGGCACACCTTCTCGGCGGTGCTCGGTGCCGTCACCGCGGCCGGTCGCAACAACGCCGAGACCTTCCAGTACTTCCGTCCCGGCTTCGACCTCGCCACCGAACGGCAGCGACGCGAGGACGCCGGACTCGGCGAGACGATCGAGGACACCGACCTCTACCCCGACGTCCGCCCCGCCCTCACCGAACTGCGAACACGCGGCCTGTGGGTCGGGATCGTCGGTAATCAGACCGCCAAGGTCGCGCGGCTGCTGCGAGCCCTCAACCTCCCGGCCGACGCGATCGCCACCTCGGGTGAATGGGGCGCAGCCAAACCCGACCAGGCGTTCTTCGACCGCGTCGCCCAGTTCGCTCCCGCCGCCCGACCGGACATCGTCTACGTCGGCGACCAGCGAGACAAGGACATCCTCCCTGCCCGCAAAGCAGGGATGCGGACCGCGCACATCCGTCGCGGCCCCGCCGGCCATCTGTGGGCCGACGACCCTACCGTCCTCGACGCCGCAGACTGGCGCATCAACTCCCTGACCGAACTCCCCGCCCTACTCCGCCCATCGACCTAGACGTAGGTGTAGACGGCCGGCGTCGACCCGCGCTGCCGGTGCTCGGTTCCAGCGACCGCCCCCGTCACTCCGCACCGGTTACTTCCTCGTCCGGCTCGCAAGGGCCAGCAATTATCCGACCCAGAGCGGACCCCTGTAGATGCTGAAGCCCTCGCGGAGGACATCGCAGGCGACATCGCGCATGACATCGCCGGTCTAGGTGGCGACTTCGTGCATCACTGATGACCTCGCGAGCGTCACCGCGCGGGGCACGGGCCAGACGAGGGTCGGCGTGCGGGCATCGGCGGCATCGTCGCCCGCCCCGTTCGGAACATGCTCCAGAGCTCAGGTCCGCCGCGGCCGCGCCCATCGGAGTGGTGGTTCTCGCCTGGCTACTTGAGCCTGGCCGGGTGGAGGGGACGAAAGCGCAGGAAGATCTCCACGTCACCGTAGGCCTCCGTGAAGCGCAGCCCAGCGGGCAAACCCGCGAGGGCAGCGGTCAGCTGGGCCACGTCGTCGCCGGGGGCAAATGTGACCTCGACGTCGCCGTCCACGGTCAGCCGTACCCTGCTCGAGCCGCCCGTGGGAACGACTGGCAGAGGGCCGCCTGCCCGCTCGAGCTCGCCGTGGCCAGCGGCTACGAGGTGGCCGTCGCCGTCGCCGTCGCCGTCGCCGCTGTCGGGCGTGTCGGTGTCGAATGCCAGTGGGCTGACGAGGCTGTTCGTCAGGCCGTGCCGGCGCGCGTAGGCATGGCCCGCCGCTGGCGATTCGAAGGGCAGATGCACTCCCAATGCTGTCGCACGCTGTGGATCGGCGAAGTTGACGACACCGAAAAGATGTTCCTCGTCCGCACTGTCGGACACGTCGTTCCTCCTCACGGCCGGTCTGCCTGCGGCTGTTCGGCGGTGGCGACGGCCAGCCGGCCCAGCACCTCGCCGAGCAGGTCGGCGACGTCGGCCAGGTCCTCGGCGACGGCGGCCAGAGCCCGCCGATCGCTGACGCGACCGCCGGGCTGCCACGCATCCACCACGCCGCCTGCTATTGATCGACGCGTCTTCGACTGGTGAGCCCGGCCCCGTGGGCGGATCCCGGTGCGAACGGCCCGTGGCCGTGCGCGGTCGTCCTCAGCGGGCCCGCCGCCGAGCAGGACGAGAACCAACTGCTCGGCGGGCCAGTCGAGCGCCCGCGACAGCGCGGCCAAGGTCTCGTCACGGGCCCGACGCCCGCCCGCGCCGCGTTGGAGGAGCCGGATCGTCGCCACCGAGATCCCCGACACCTCGGCGAGCTGGCGCTGGCCCGTCCGACGCAGCGCCATCCGCATGTTGAGCGCCCGAGCGACCGCGGCCCAGTCCTCCCACCACCTCGGCCAGCGGCGGCAGTGCTAGGCGGAGGCGTCGCCATCGGCGTTGCCCCTGCCGATCGGCGGTCGGCAGGGACCGTCTGTATCGGCGTCACGCCGCGACCGCCGTGGACGGCGCACTTACCGGGGTCGCGCCAGCAAGCCAGCCGAGGATCCGGTCGTGATCGGTGATCTCCCAGGTGACCCGCAGTTGCACCGCCTCGTCGGTCACGACCGATACCAGGTGCGGCACGGCGACCCCACTGGACTGCCAGGCGCAGTGCGGCCGGATCGGGCAGAGCACCACCGGCAGTGGGCCGTGCGCGCCGGCCTCGCGCGTGGCGGCGAGGATGCGGCCGACGGCTAGGGCCAGCCGGGTCAGCGCCGGCGAGACAGGCGACGGGCAGCAGACCAGCACCCGTTCCCCGCGCATCGCGGCCAGCGACCGGGCCGCGCTTTCCGGCGGGAACGGATGCGACGCCACGAATACCGGGCCCGCTCCGCCCGGCCGGTCGAGCACCACCCCGGGCCTGGCAGACAACGGGAACGGCTTCAGATCGACGGCGTCCAGGAAACCCGGCCCACCGTCAATATCGATCAACACGTGCATCGGGGCCTCCGACCGTCGCGTGGGCGGGTCTGACTGGCCGCATGGGGTGGCCGCCAGTCGGGCCCGCGCTCGCCACGATCACCGTGCCGAATCGTCGTTCCCAGCGACACCTCCACGACCCATGAAGACACGCCGCCGCCCTGCCCGAGACGGCTGCGACCAGGTCATCAGCACGCCACCGGCGGGACGCGCCGGTGCCGTTCGGATGCCGTCCGGTGGACTTCTCACCGACGTCTCGACACGGCGCGCTGTGGTGCCGTGACAACGCGCCAGCTGGTGCGGATCGTGAGGGTTGCCCGGTTCGACCCGCCCATGTGGGAGGCGCCCCATGCCCTCGGCCACCGTCCCCCGAACCCTGCTCGCCCACCTACTCACCGAACGGCACTGGACCGTGGAGGAGTTCGTCCGCCAGTTCAACCGTGCCGGCCGCTGCTCCGGCCCCGACCGCCGCGACCACGCCATCAGCCACCGCCAGGCAACCCGCTGGGTCGCCGGCCGCCTGCCCTCACTCCCACACCCCGCGTCCTGCCGCGTCCTCGAAGCCATGTTCGACAGCCCCGCCGTAGCCCTGCTCGCGCCGCCCAGCGGACATCTCCTGGATCCGGCGGGCCTGCCCGATTCGCGGACCACGCCCGCCGGCGGGAGCGACGATGGAGATCTCTGCGCCGACGAGGAGGTGGTGACTCTCGTGGACCGCCGCGACCTGCTGGCCACCGGCCTGCTGCTCACCACGTCCGCGACCGCGCTCGGGCCGGTCAGTCAGGCAGCCCGTATCTCCCGCGCGATCGCCGCTTCGACACCCGACCCGCTCACCCTCGCCCAACTCCAACATGGCATCCACCAACTGACGACCCGCTACGCCACCACCCCGCACGCCGACCTGGTCGCCCCAATCGAACAGGCCTGGACCACCGCCGAAGCCCTCCTGGACAGCCGCGTCACCGGCCCCACCCGCACCGACCTGGAACTCGTCGCCGGTCAGTACGCCTTCTACCGCGGCCATCTGGCCTTCGACATGGGTGACGACCAAACGGCGCTGACGTTCCTCGTACTGGCTGGCCAGCACGCCGAGGCCGCCCGAGACAGCCTGCTGACCGGATCAGTCGCCGTGATCCGCTCGGCACTGGCCTTCTTCGCCGGCGAGTTCACAACCGCCGCGGACATCGCCCGCCGGGCCCAGCCCGGAGCGCACTCCTACATCGTGCCGACGCTGGCCAGCTCACTGGCCCGCGCACTCGCGCAGACCGGCGACGCCGACGGCGCACTCACCGCACTGCGGACCATGCGCGACAACATCTGGACCGGACCGCCGCTACCAGGCCCCGAGCCCGGCGACGAAGAAACCTACGAGGCCTTCAGCGCCGTCACCCTCGGCTACCTCCACCGCGGCGACGAAGCCGAACCCCACGGCCGGAACTCCCTCACCCTCCTGCGACAGACAGGCCGGTACGTCCAACTCGCCGGAACCCACCTCGCCCTCGCACGTGCCTTCATCCGGCGTCCGGTGCCGGACCCGGAACAGGCCGCAGGCGCCGTCGAGCACGCGCTGCACGCAGCGGCCGGCAACGACCACCCCCGCACGACCACCCGCGCCCGGGAGATCTACCGCCGGCTGACGGCCAACCCGGACTGGACCCGCCTACCAGCCGTCCGGGATCTCGGCGAGCGCCTGCCCGCCCTCGCCCTACCCACGGGCCAGAAAGCAGCCATCTGACGCAATGATCTAGAGCTGGATGATCGCTGTATAACCCCGGTCAACCCGGCGACCGGCCTGAGGATCTCGTGACTCTCGTGCGGCACCGCGACCGGCGACGTCCGGCCACGGGTCGCCTGTGATCATCGCGATGCGCGGTCGGAGGACCGTGTGCCCTCGATGGCTGGCCGGATGCCGGTCACGATGGCCTCGGCGATGCCACCACGACGTCGTCGGGGATGACCTCTGATGGATTCCCTCGCGGCGCTGAACGCTGGGCTCCGGGTTGGGATACCGCCAGCCTGACAGTCGCGCAGTACCTCGACGACTGGCTCGCTGGGAAGGTCAACCTCGAATCCCATCCCGCTTCTTGCTGCCTGCCGACCGGGGGCTGGCCGGGAGGACATCCGCGGTTCGGCAGAATGACGGGCAGGTTTCGGATTCCCGCCCGGGGGTTGCATACTGCCGACGGCGTATCGCGGGTGGCGGACGCCGAGCAACCGAGAACTGGGGGAGTTCCGATGGCCGTTGCCCTGAGCCTGAGCGCCGGCGCGAACATGGAGGTGCCGACTCGGCCGGTGCGGCTGGAACTGGAACGGCGCGACGGGCCGGAGATCGACGTGTGCGCGGTCCTGGTGGCCGGTACCGGCAAGGTGCGCTCTGACGCGGACTTGGTCTTCTTCAACCAGCCCGTTCACCCGTCCGGCGCTGTCCGGGTCAGCGCCGGTTCGTTCACGGCCTCTCTGCCTGACGTCGAACCCGACATTGAGACGATCGTGCTCGCCGGGTCGGTCGACACCGGTGCCTTCCTTGAGATCTCCGAGCTGCGGGTCAACATCCTGGCTGAGCCAGGCGGCTTACTGGCTCATTTCGCGCCGAACCGGGCGCAGCCGGTGACCACGATGGTGTTCGGTGAGCTCTACCGACGCGGCGGCGGGTGGAAGTTCCGGGCGGGCGGGCAGGGCTGGGACAGCGGCCTCGCGGGCCTCGCCACCAGCTACGGCATCCAGGTCGACGACGAACCCGACCCCGCGCCACAGGACACGGCCGCCCCAAGCCCGGTCGGGCGCAGCCGGCCGGCCGTCCCAGCCCCGGCCGCGGGGTCGCGAGCTGACTGGTATCCCGACCCGGCGGACCCGGCGGCGCTGCGTTGGTGGGACGGCACCAGCTGGACCGAGCACCACGCGCCGACATGGCGGGAGACCGAATCCACCTGCGGCGGCTGCGGCGCGACCAAGCGCAAGCGGCTTGGGTTGGGCACGGCGCGGTGCGCGGACTGCGAGGCCCGTATCCGCGGAGTACTGGCGCAATGGCAGTACCAGCTCGCCGACGTGCTCGCGCGGGAGGGCGCGTCCCGGCCGGCGCTGGACCGGCTGTGGACAGAGCTGCGATTCCAACGAGTGCCCGAAAGCCGCGCCCAGGACGTCGTCCGGAAGGCGGGCCTGGCTCACCTGGAACGTGTTGTCGCGTTCGCCTTCGCCGACGGCGTCATCGAACAGCACGAGCTGGCCGCCTTCCACGCCGCCGTCACCGTCCTGAACATCCACGACAAGGCCGTGGACCGGATGCGCGCCCGGCTCGAACGGGGCCGGGCGCTCTCGGCCTGCCTGGAAGGCGACCTGCCCCGGATCCAGAACCCGTCCCTACACCTGGAGATGGACGAGATCCTGCACCTGGACATGCCCGCGACCCACGTCCGCCATCTCGCCTCCGGTCCACGCCAGACCCCCGGCCGACTCGTCGCCTCGAACAAGAAGCTGCGTTGCATCTCGCCAGGCACCGGCGGCTCCGAAACGGCCTGGGCGAAGATCCTCGCGGTCACACCGAGCCGCGGCGGGGTCGATATCTCGACGTCCACCCGCAGCGGCGGTATCTATCTGCTGTCCGACCCGGAGTACGCCGCCGCCGTACTCGCGGGCACGCTCCGGGTCGCCAAACGCCTCGTCCTCGCCCCAGGCCAAAGAGACACCCGCTCGATCCCACCCGACGTCAAGGCCGCCGTCTGGCAACGAGACGGCGGCGCCTGCGCGCAGTGCCACGCGACCGAGTACCTGGAATTCGACCACGTCATCCCTCACAGCCTCGGCGGCGCGACCAGTGTCAACAACCTCCAGCTCCTCTGCCGCCGCTGCAACCTGGAAAAGGGCGCTCGCATCTGACCCTGCCCGCCGACCTTGGTCGGTTCAGTCGACGTTCCAGGTTTCCCAGGAGACAACCCAGTCGGCGGGCCTTCGTGGGCGGGGTTCGCCGTCAGCGGCAAGATACTCGCTGATGGCTTCGGCCCCGGCGCGGGCGTGTTCTGCGGCGTGTTGGCTGTACACTTCGCGGCATTCTATGTAGACGGTGCTGTCCCGGCAGAACGTCTTGGTGGTGTGACCGGTTCTGTCGCGTACCAGTTTCCGGATCTCCTTCCGCAGTTCCGTCTGCTGGTCGCCTGGAACGCCGCGTACCTCCGCGAATCCCTGTTCGCAGACGACATCGGCCGCGAGCTGTGCGACCAGTGAGAACCTGGGGTCTGCGGGGGGCTTCGGGTAGTAGCGGTCGATCAGCGTGAGGCAGCGGCGGCAGGTAGGTGCGAACGCGACCTCGCCATCCTCACGCAGCGGCCCGCCCTCCCCGCCGGCCATGACAGCCCAGACCCTGCCGCACAGCGTTGTCTCGGCCCAGCGGGGCGCCAGGAGCTCGGCCGCGGTGTAGTTGGCGACCGCGGTCGAGTCCCACCGTCGTGACGTGTCGAAGTAGAAGTCGGGGACCGCGCTTTGGCCGGGTGACGACGAGTCGGCGGTGCGAGCGAGATGGATCGCGTCGCCACCACCGGTCACGGTGAGAAGCATCGGGGCCCCGCCGACGTCGATCGCGTTGACACCGGATCTCGGTACAGCCATGCATCTGATCGTCCTGCACGTTGCGCCGTCCGGTCGAAGCACGGCGGGCAACCGCGTGCTCGAGAGCTGTTGTTCCTGGCCTCGGCGCGGTGCTCGGGCGGGGCCTCCAGGTGCGCGACCTCGCGGAACCTGGTCTCGGCCTCCGGCGATGGGGCGGTGACGTGTGCGCCGTCGCCGTGAGAGCGATGGCTGGCGAAGACGTGGCTTGCGAGGATGGCAATGGCGAGGGCTGTGACGATGGCTGTCGCGATGTCTCCGGTGTTGAGCGTGCCGGTTATGACCTCTTCTTTCATCACGACCGACCGGTCTTTCTTCGACCGGTCACGCCCGGGTCGTCGAGGCTCGAGTCAGTGGCCCGTCCGGACCTGGGTGACGCGGGGTGTTGTCCGGTGAAGGGTACGGTTTTCAAGCGGTGTCACTGCACCGACCCGGTCACCGGTAAGGAGCTCGGGAAGAGCGGCCCGAAATCCACCCGTTCCGATCATGGGGGCTGGTGGTACCGGCACGACATCCCGCCAGGCCTGACGGCCGGCGGCGCACGGCCGGTGGCGGTCCTTTCCGGACAGAGACCGAGGCTGGGCAAGCGTTGGCGGATTCGCTGAGCGGGCTCAATCTGGGTAGGCCGAGCGTCGATGGCAAGGATCAGACCTTCGGTGAATACCTCGACTGGTGGATCGCGAGCAAGACGAGCCTGAAGCCGACCACCCGCCGCGGCTATGAGAACCACATCAGGCTCTACCTGAAGCCCGGCCTGGGATACCTGCGGCTGACGGAGCTGCGGGACGACCATTTCGATGAGCTGTACAAGGCGATGCGTCTGATCGGTCGTGATCTGAAGGGTCAGCGGCCGTCGTTCCTGCTCGCGCGATTGCTGGAGGTCCGTAGGGACAGGCCGCAGTATCGCCGTCCGCTCAGCGCGGCGGCGATCAAGCTGGTGCACGCGACCGCGATGAGCGCGCTGAACGCGGGTGTGCGCCGCCCGAATGTGCCGTTGCGGGCGAACCCGGCGCAGTACGCCGAGCGGCCCAGGCCCCGTCGCCAGCGTGCGTTGTTGTGGACCGCGCCGCGGGTCGCGGCGTGGGAACACAGCGGCCGGCGCCCGTCGAAGGTGATGGTGTGGACGCCGGCGCAGACAGGGGCGTTCCTGGACTTCGTCGCCGACGACCGGCTCTACGCGCTGTGGCACCTCATCTCCCAGCGTGGCCTGCGCCGTGGTGAGGCTGTCGCGCTGGGCTGGGCGGAGGTCGACCTGGCGGCCGGCAGTGCCTACATCCTGGAGAACGACCCGGACACCGGCGGGGAGGGCCTTGAGGAGGACGACGAGTACGACGAAACCAAGAGCGAGGCCAGCGATCGGCTGGTCACCCTCGACCACGTGACGGTCAGGGTGCTGCGGATCTGGAGGCACCGCCAGGCGGCGGAACGCGCCACTGCCGGCGACAGATGGATCGACAGCGGCCGGGTGTTCACCCATCCCGACGGCCGCGCGTTGAGCCCGGACGGGGTCAGCCAGCGTTTCGACCGTCTCGTCGCCCGCTACACCACGATCCGCCGCGAACATCTCGACCGAGGCTGGAGTGTCGACTACCTGGCAGGCCGCCACCGCATGCCCGCCGCCGCGATCCAGGTCGCGCTCGACAACCGCCCCCTGCCACCGACACGGCTACACGACCTGCGTCATCACGCGGCCAGCATCGTCTATCGCGCCACCCGCGACATGAAGGCCGTCTCCGACCTGCTCGGCCACTCCTCGATCCAGATCACCGGCGACGTCTACACCACCCTGTTCGAGGAAACCAGGCGGGAAGCCGCGGAAGCCGCCGCCAGAATCGTTCCACGCACCCGCCGTCCCGCCGGCTGGGACGAACTCGACCACGACCCGCCCCCCGACCACGATGGGCCAGAACTCGACGGACCCGACCTCGGCCTGTGACCGGCGTGGCGCGCCGGAAAACTCCTACGTAGAAAACCCCGCGCGTCCTCGTTCCATGTGGATACGGGATAGGTCGTGCCCGGACAGCGATGTCGGCGGCGGGCTCCGCACCAGCATGGCGGCTACGCAACGTAGCTGGCAGCGGAGGGGCTCAAGGTAGTTGCAGTCGCAACGTACCCGGTTCGTACCCGGAACGGCCTCCGAAGGCCTTTTCGTTCTATGCGAAGCCCCGTGCCCTGATGAGAACATGCAGGTCGGGGGCCTGTGGGGCGGGTGGGGCTCGAACCCACGACCGGAGGATTATGAGGACTATCCGGCTATGCGGTGTGCTGAGCTGGATCGATGCAGGTCGCGCGCGACCGTGGAGCGTCGAATACTCCGCTGTACGGAGGTAGGCGAAGTGCGAGACATGTGATGGAGATCGCGGATCTAGGCGTAGATCGCGATTATTGGTGCGACTGTCGTCGCGCTCCATAGGCGGTCCTGGCGTAGTTGGGCAGACGGAGGCGGGGATGGCAGTCTCCCGGTGTCTGCCGCCGTCCAGCGCCTCCTCTGCTGACTGGCTGGCAGCGGGCCTTGCCTCTTTCGGTCGAGATGGCCGCAATGCGGGGCAGCCGGGCGGCCACGTTGGCCTCCATGCCGCCGCGAGGCGCACGGGAGGGCATCGCTAGCGTGGTCGTGTGGCGACGTGGGCTGAAGACATCGTGACTGCCTTGGAGAGGCTCGGCGGATCGGGCACGTACAGCGACATCTACGCGGAGGTGGCCAAGCTGCGGCCGAATCTGCCGCGGACCTGGAAAGATGTTGTTCGACGGGTCGTGGAGGATCGGTCGTCTGACTCGGCCGGCTTCAAGCACCATGAGGATCTGTTCTTCTCAGTGCAAGGTCTTGGGCGCGGTGTGTGGGGCCTACGGTCGGCTGTCACTGAGACACCCGCCGCCGTCGACCTTCGGATCGATCTTCTGGTTGGGAACCTCGTGCCAGTGCGCGCGAAACAATTGACCTACCGGGTCCTGCGCGATACGCCACTCGCCCGTGAAGTAAAACTACTGCACAGGGACCGGTGCCAGTTGTGCGGTGAAGCGCTCTGGGTATCGCCGTCTCAGACATACTCCGAGGCGCACCACATTATCCCGCTCGGCGGGAAGCACAATGGCCCGGATATCGCTTCGAATATCATCGTACTCTGTCCGAATCACCATGCCCTGTGCGACTATGGCGCTATACGCCTCGACCGTGCGAGCATTCGCCCAGCTGCCGGCCACTATATTTCCGACGAGAGTCTCGCCTACCACAATGATCGGATCGCTGGCGCGGTCGCCTAATACCGTATGTGCGGGCGGCCGATCAGGCGCCTGCCGCGTCAGATCGTCGGCGAGTCACCTGGCCGTCCCTCCCTCGTTAGAGTCACCATCGAAATACACCCAGCAGCAACGATATGACCACGGCGGCCACCGCCTCACGCCCTTCCTCCATGGCGGCGAGCACGGCGCCGTGCTTCGTCCCGCCAGCGGCGCCGGCTTGGGCGGACTTGCGCGTGGCTCGCGGCGGGCGGAGGCAAAACGCCGAGGGTCCTCCTCGGTGGGAGCACTCCGTCAGGGTCGACTTGACGTTCGAAGCGGTCCTTGGCGATCTTTACGACTACCCCGCTGTGCCAGCGCTGTCCGGGACTCAGGACTCGCGTATTGCCTGGTCATGGATCAGATAGACCCTTGAAGCCAAGGCCAGGGCGGTGGCTGCCAGAAGCAGCCAAAGACGCAGTCTGATCCACTTCGGCCCGTTGACCTGCCAGAACGGGAATCGCGGTGGGGCGGGTGGGGCTCGAACCCACGACCGGAGGATTATGAGATTCCCGAGTACTCGTCTGTATCCGTCCACCGACGTCCGTTGGTCCAGGTCTGACGGGCGCCGGGTTCCGTAGGCGTCCACACTCGTCCGCTGCCACCTGCCGGCTTGGCTGCCAACCTGGCTGCCATCGGCCGGAGCTGCGGCCAACGCGGGGCATGATCGCCATCGACCTCCGACTCTGTACCACCTACGGCCAGTCGACAAGATCTCCGTGGGCAAGTCGACCCGTACCGCAGGCGCGCCAGCGCCGAGGAACGGAAACGGCACAGCTACTCGTCCTAAAATCGCGGCTAAGAGGAGAGGGCGAGTCGTCCACCGACGTCCACAGCTGTCCATACGGTCGGCGAGATCAGCCCCGCGATTCCGACGACGTCCGCCATCGTCCAGAGACGTCCGCCGGCTCGGCTACACGCTTGGGTTCAGTAGCGCGCATGCACCCGACGGCTGTGCCACCTCGGATCCGATACCGATAGCGCGCGCCGGCCCGGACACGAATCTTCTGCTCCGCAGTTTGATTTCGATCTTTCGGTGATGTCCATGGTTTCCCCCGTCGTCCGCGGGCTCGCCCGTCAGACTGGCTGTCACCTAATGGGCCTCAAGTCCAATCGGCCAGCGGCTCATGAGATCCTAGATGCCTTGGTGCATCGATCTTCGACACGGTTCGTCGGTGCAGATCGCAGCCCTGACACCGACCGGGCCGTCCGGTTGCTTGCAGCCAAGCCGCTCCGGCACCGAGGCGGCACACCGCACTGCGAGCGGCGTACCACCTCGGCTTGTGATGTGGTAGATCTGTGGCGCCTGGTGAGGTTCGTCAACAACGGGGGTCGCGATGGTAGCAGAGTGGATCGTTCCGTTGGCAGCATCCGGGAGTGGAGCGCTAGTAGCCGCCGCCGCGACGGATGCGTGGGAGTCTGCAAGAGATGGGGCAGTGAAACTGTTCGGCCGATTGGGCCGGCGCCGTGAGGAACTGGCTGGCGAGTGGTTG
Source organism: Pseudofrankia saprophytica (assembly GCF_000235425.2). Taxonomy (NCBI): domain Bacteria; kingdom Bacillati; phylum Actinomycetota; class Actinomycetes; order Frankiales; family Frankiaceae; genus Pseudofrankia; species Pseudofrankia saprophytica. Next base: position 1,345,330 of record NZ_KI912267.1, on the reverse strand, counting down.
GATGAGGATGCCGCAGCGCTGGAGGCTGTGTCTGGGGTCGAGCGAGAGCGGTTGCGGGCTGAGTTGGTACCGGTGTGGCAGGTACGATTGGCGGATCTGCTTGCAGAGTTCCCTGAGGCAGCCGAGGAGCTTCGAGCATGGGTGGAGCGGACCCAGACGGCACTACCAGTTGACAATCAGTCCTGGGTACAGAACAACACGGCAGGCCGCGATGTGTACGCAGTACAACGAGGCGCTCAGATCTTCCACGGAGATCGACCTGAAGCCTGAGAAGCGGGAAGCTTGATGTTATCTGGCGATCAGGTCAATATCGCGGGCCGTGATCTATATGTGGCACGAGAACAGCATTTTTACAACCGTGAGCCTGGGTATGAGCTGGCGCGCTTCCCGCTGGTACCACCGTCGCCACCTACATCGGCTGCACCAAGCCAGCTGTTGTCAGTCCGCTACCGGCTGGTTCCTTTCGCCGGCAGGGCGGGAGACCGTGAGGCGCTGGCCGCTTGGAGAGACGACAGCGCACACATCGCAGTACGCCTTCTGCACGGTCCTGGGGGTCAAGGGAAGAGTAGGTTGGCGGCACAGTTTGCCATGGAGTCAGCTGCCGTGGGCTGGGCCGTCTGGACGGGCAGGCAGAAGCCAACGCTCGTAGGCGAACGGGCGGAGCTGTCAGGTGCCAACGGTCTTTTGCTCCTGGTCGACTATGCCGAGCGTTGGCCGCTGCTTGATCTATGCGCTCTGATGCAAGACCGGCTGATGCTTGCTGACGTTCCCGTGCGAGTGTTGCTTCTAGCTCGGCCGGCTGGCGGGTGGTGGCAGTCGTTGGCGCACCGTCTCGAAGATCAGGACGTAGCGGTATCGGATCAGCGACTCGGACCAATTGCGACCTCTGAGTCAAATCGGACGGACCTGTTCAACGCCGCGGCTGACCGGTTTGCCGAGCTACTCGGAGTGGAAAGATCGAAAGTTCAGCCCCCGGCAGGCTTGAATGACGAAGCCTACGGGCTGGTGCTAACTGTGCATATGGCGGCGTTGTCTGCAGTCGATGCGCTGCATACTCGAAGCAGTATTCCCGATAATTCCGCTGGACTGTCTGGGTATATGCTTCGTCGAGAACGGGACCATTGGCAACGTCTTCACGACAAGCACGAGCAGCGAGTATTGACCACTCCGCAAGTGCTGGGGCGCACGGTTTTCACCGCAACAGTGACACGTCCACTACCGTACACCATCGCGGTAGGTGTTCTTAGCCAGGTCGGCATAGTTTCATCGCCGGAAACTGCGGGGCAAATTCTAGCAGATCATGCGGTTTGCTATCCGCCAGCAGATCAATCTTTGGTACTGGAACCGCTATATCCGGATCGTCTGGGAGAAGATTTTCTCGCATTGCTAATGCCTGGCGAATCCAGCACTGAGTATTCAGATCCGTGGGCGTTGTCAGCGTTGTCCCAGCTGTTGCAAGCCGGGTCCGTCGAACCCGGCCCGGTGTGGCTAGGCCGCGGGTTAACGGTCCTCGTGGAGGCTGCGAAACGCTGGCCGCATGTCGGTGAGCACCTCAATACCCTTCTACGAGACAACCCCAACCTGGCAATACTGGCAGGCGGCCCCGCACTTACTACCTTGGCGACTTGGGATAAAATTGGTTCTGACGTGCTTGTGGCGCTGGAGCGTTTTTTTCCTGATTATCCGGACGTTGATCTTGATGTAGGTATTGCCGCTGTCGCCACGCGTCTGCATTCCTATCGTTTGTCCACAACTGCCGACCCGGCCGGGCGCGTGCCCTTATTCGAAAAGGTCGCTTGGCGGCTCCAGCGTGCCGGGCGGCGGGAAGAATCACTGGCCGCAATAGAAGAGACCGTATATATCTGTCGCGGGCTTGCTGAGACGAATTCGATCACGTTCGAACCGCGCCTCGCCCATGCGCTAAGTAGCCTCGGAATCGGGCTGTCGGGCGTCGGGCGTCGAGAGGAGGCGCTAGCAGCTGCTGAAGAAGCGGTGCAGACGTGGCGCCGGCTAGCTACGGCTAACCCTGCCGTGTTCGAACCGCACCTCGCCCGCGCGGTGAGAAGCCTTGGTGCTCGGTTGTCAGCTGTGGGTCGGCGAGAGGAGGCGCTGGCCGCTGCTGAAGAAGCGGTGCAGACGTGGCGCCGGCTAGCCGCGGCTAACCCTGTCGCATTTGAATCCGAACTAGCCAGTTCGCTGAACAACCTCGGAATCGGACTATCGGATCTAGGGCTCCGGGGTGACGCACTGGCCGCTATCAAAAGCGCTGAGGAGATCTACCGCAGGCTGGCCGTCGACAACCCTGCCGCATTCGAACCCGACCTCGCTGGCTCGCTGAACAACTTGGGTGTCAAGCTGTCTGATTTGGGGCAGCGGGAGGAGGCGTTGGCTGCCGCAGAAGAGGCCGTGGAAATCCGTCGCCGGCTGGCTATGGCTAACCAAGCCGCTTTCGAGCCCGACCTCGGCATTTCCCTTGACAACCTAGGAATTGCACTTTCGGACATAGGACGGTGGGACGAGGCACTAACCGCCGCTGAGGACGCTGCGGAGATCTACCGCAGGCTGGCCATTGCCGCCCCAGCCGTCTTCGAAGCGGATCTGGTCCGCATTTTGGGGAACCTCGGCGCCCGGTTGTCGGCTCTGGGACTGCGTGAGAAGGCGGTGGCCACTGTTGAAGAAGTTGTAGAGATATATCGCCGGCTGGCCGCCACTAGGCCGGCTGTCTTCAGCCACCACCTCGCCCGCACGCTTAACAACCTTGGCGCCTGGCTATCCGATGTGGGACGACGGGACCAAGCGCTCACCGCTACCGAAGAATCTGTAGAGATCTACCGAGGGCTGGTCGCCACGAACCCAGCCGCGTTTCAATCCGACCTCGCCGGTTCGCTTAATAACCTTGGCACACATCTGTCTCACGCTGGGAAACGAAAGGAGGCGCTGACCGCAACCGAGGAATCTGTAGTGATCTACCGCGAGCTGTTCGCTGCCAACCCGGCCATGTTTCAGTCTGGCCTCGCCGGCGCGTTGAACAACCGTGGAATTTGGCTGTCGGAGTTAGGGCAGTGGGAAGAGGCATTAGCCGCGACCGACGAGGCCGTAGAAATCTATCGCCGGCTCGCAGTGGACAACCCAGGAGCGTTCGAGACCGGCCTTGCCGCTTCGCTCGACGGCCGGGGTGTCAGGCTGTCTATATTGGGCCGGATGGAGGAAGCGCTGGCCGCTACCGAAGAAGCTGTTGACATCTACTGTCGACTGGCCGCTGTTAACCCTGCTGCATTCGAATCTAAATTGGCCAGCACCCTGAGCCATCTCGGTATTGCGCTTTCGGGCATGGAGCGTTTGGAGGAGTCACTAACCGCCGCCGAAGAGGCGGTGAAGATCCATCGCCGACTGGCCGTAGCAAATCCGGCCGCGTTCGAACCGGACCTCGCCAGTTCCCTAAACAACCTGGGCACACATCTTTCAAGCGCGGGTAGGCCGGCAGAAGCACTCGCTGCCGTTGAGCAGTCGTTGGATATCCGTCGCCGGCTGGCCGCAACTAACCCTGCCGCTTTCCGCAACTACCTTGCCAGTTCACTAAATAATCTCGGCGCCAAGCTGTGGGAACTAGGACGGCTAGAGGAAGCACTAATCGCCACAAAAGAGGCTGTAGAGATCTATTCTCAACTGGCCGCTTCGAACCCTGCTGCTTTCAGTAACTATCTTGCCGGTTCGTTAAACAATCTCGGAACCATGTTGTCCCAGCAAAGGCGACAATAGGTGTTTTGACCTCGGAGCTCGGCCTTGCAAAGTCGGTCCGGGTCGTCCACCGACGTCCGTAGGCGTCCGCTGCCTCGGTCTGGGATGGTGATCGATTCTGCCGTCGTCCACCGCCGTCCGCTCCGGTCCGCCGGCTGGGCCACACGGTTGGCTACACCAGCGCCATCCGCTCATGTCAGTGCTGATCCATGGCGCCTGCGTGACTGGTGCGCGGTGCCTACTGGGTGTTCGTCGTCGTTCGTTGTAATTCGTGGGCTCGGGTACGCGGTCGGGGTCCAGTGTCAGGCGGCGGCGGCTGTGTAGTGGCTGGTGGCGGTGGGTGTCGGGGTGGCTGCTGGGCGTGGGATACTGGTGCTATGACCGGCGGGAGCGCGGTCGACGCGCAGCAACGCTTCTTTGTGTCGTATACAGGTGTGGATGTCCGGTGGGCGGAGTGGGTTGCCTGGACGTTTGAGGCCGTGGGGCATGAGGCGTTGATTCAAGCGTGGGACTTCGGGCCGGGGTCTCATTTCGTCAGTGAGATGCAGCGGTCGTTGTCGGGTGGCCGGCGCACGGTGGCGGTGCTGTCAGAGGCGTATCTGAGGTCGGCGTTCGCGTCGGAGGAGTGGCAGGCGGTGTGGGCGGCCGACCCGGATGGGGCGAAGCGGCTGCTGTTGGTGGTGCGGGTGGAAGAGTGCGCCCGGCCGGGGCTGTTGCGTCAGATCGTGTCGGTGGATCTGTTCGGCGTCGACGAGCAGGCTGCGCGGACCCGACTGTTGGACGCGGTTGCGCTGCGTCGGCGTAAGCCTGCGGTGGCGCCACGTTTTCCCGTGTCGGTGGATGCCGGTGTCACATCTGTGGGCGTGGCGGTTGGGGGTTCGGCGGGCGCGGCGCCGGTGTTTCCGATGGATTTGCCAGGGGTGTGGAATGTGCCGCCAAGGTTGGCGCGGTTCGTCGGCCGGGAAGCGTTGCTGGCGGGTATGGCCGAGGATCTGGCCGCGCAGGGTCTGACTTCAGTATGTGCGGTGCAGGGCGCGGGCGGGACGGGCAAGACGGCATTGGCGGTGGAGTACGCGCACCGGCACAAGGACGAATTCGAGGTGGTCTGGTGGGTGCCGGCACAGGACGCGGACCTGGTCGCGGGGCACATCGGCGCGTTGGGAGTGGCGATCGGTCTGGCGGAAGGGGCGGACTGGCCGACGGTCGCGGCTGAGCTACGACACCAGGGGCATCGCTGGCTGCTGGTGTTGGACAACGTCGACGCGTGGGATCTGGTGACGCCGTTTCGGCCGTCGGATCCGCGGGGCCGGCTATTGGTGACGTCCCGACTGGCGGGGCTTGATGGGGCGGGCGGGGCGGTCGAGGTCGGTGAGTTCACGTCGAGGGAGGCGGTCGCGCTGCTGGCCGAGCGGGTGCGTGGCATCGATCTGGAGGTGGCCGGACGGGTTGTCGCGGTGCTGGGTCTTCTGCCGCTCGCGGTGGAGCAGGCTGCGGGTTATCTGCGCCAGACCGGAATGCCGCCGGCGGAGTACGCGACGTTGGTGGAAAGCCGGCTCGGGGACATGCTGGGCCGCGGGCGGGTGGCAGATCGGCCCGGGGTGACGGTGGCGAATCTGTGGGCGTTGTCGATGGCCCGTCTGCGCGCCGAGCCACCCGCGGCGGGAGCGCTGTTGGAGCTGTGCGCGTTCTGCGGACCGGAGCCCATCCCGCTCGACCTTGTCGCGGGCGGCAGTGCTGAGCTGGCCGAGGGTCCGTTGCGCGCGGCGGCGGGTGATCCGCTGGCCTGGGCAGACGCGGTCGGCGCGCTGGTCGGTTACAGTTTGGCACGCCGTGACGGGTCAGTGCTGACGGTCCACCGGCTGATCGCCGCGGCGACCCGCGCCGAGATGACCTCGGAAGACAGGCTAGCCACCGAAGCGTGTCTGGTCCGGCTGCTGGCCGCGACGGTGCCGGCCGATGTCCGCGATCCTGCGGGCTGGCCACGCTGGCGGGACCTGCTGCCGCACGTCCGGGCCGTACTCGACGCCGATGAAAACGAGCGGGACGGAGAAACGATCCGGGCTTTGTCTTGGCTATGTGGCCAGACCGGGCTCTATCTGGCACACCACGGTCGACCAGACGCCGCGATTCCTTACATAGCACGTAGCTTGGCTCTTAACCGAACCCACCTAGGCGTGGACCATTCGAATACCATAGAGTCCCGCAACTACCTGGCCTACGTTTATCAAGCAGCAGGGCGGTTGGAGGAGGCAATCGATCTGTACGAGCAGACCTTGGCTGATTCTGAACAGGTACTAAGCGCCGACCATCCATCCATTCTGACCGCGCGCAACAACCTCGCCGGCGCCTACCAGGCGGCGGGGCGGTTGGAGCAGGCAATCCCGCTCCACCAAAAAGCCGTGGCCGATATGGAGCGGGTACTCGGTGCCGACGACTCGAACACCGTTCTCGCCCGCAACAACCTCGCCCACACCTACCATGCAGCGGGGCGGTTGGAGGAGGCAATCGATCTGTACGAGCAGACCTTGGCTGATTCTGAACAGGTACTAAGCGCCGACCATCCATCCATTCTGACCGCGCGCAACAACCTCGCCGGCGCCTACCAGGCGGCGGGGCGGTTGGAGCAGGCAATCCCGCTCCACCAAAAGACTGTCGCCGATATGGAGCGGGTACTCGGTGCCGACCATCCGTCCACCCTCAGCGCCCGCAACAACGTCGCTGGCGCCCACCTGGCAGCGGGACAATCGGAGCGGGCAATCCAGCTATATAAGGCCACCCTGGCAGACCGCGAGCGGGTACTCGGCGCTGACCATCTGGACACCCTAATCTCGCGCAGCAACCTCGCCTTCGCCTACCGGGCGGCGGGGCGGTTGGAGCAGGCAATCCCGCTCCACAAAGAAGCTGTGGCCGATATGGAGCGGGTACTCGGCCCTGACCACCTGGAGACACTCGGCGCCCGCAACAACCTCGCCTACGCCTATCAAACTGCGGGGCGGTTGGAGCAGGCAATCCCGCTCCACCAAAAGACTCTGGCCGATATGGAGCGAGTACTCGGTGCCGACCATCCGTCCACCCTCAGCGCCCGCAACAACCTCGCTGGCGCCCACCAGGCAGCGGGACAATCGGAGCGGGCAATCCAGCTATATAAGGCCACCCTGGCAGACCGCGAGCGGATACTCGGCGGCGACCACCCATCAACGATGATCTCCCGTAACAACGTCGCCGGCTCCTACCAGGCGGCGGGACGCTTGGATCAGGCAATCCAGCTTTATAAAGAAAACCTGGCAGCCGCAGAGCGCGTCCTTGATCTAGGGCATCCGATGCTGGATACATTCCGAGCGAACCTCGCAGCCGCCCGCCGAGTCCGACCAAGCGGGTTCCTCCGCCGCCGATAGATCCAACGCGGCACGTAAATTAGTCCGGCGTCGAAAATGCGACAACATACCCGCAACCGAAGCGCCCGCCGCCAAGTCGTGTCATCCAATTTTTTATATGATCGAGCGCGATGGCACAGACCAATCTACGTTGGCAAGCCGACCCGTACCGCAGGCGCCTCCGGCGCTGAGGAACGGAAGCGGCGCGGCAGCTCTACTTGACTTGCCGCCGCTGGTATTGAAGCAGCCGACCGGGATGCGGAGCGCATGCCTCGATGTTGGGCCTCGCCGGGATCGTGACCGTTTTCAGGCATGGCGCGGTGCGGGACGCGACGCGCCCGGTGAGCACGGCCGTCCACGGCCGCGCGCAGCCGGCCGCGCGGCACGGCCCGCACCGCGCTGTCCTTGATCCTAAATCGGCGGATTCGGCAGTTGCTCGGCGACCGGTCCGGCTACTGGGTCTGCTCGTAGCGCTGTCGCCAGGCGGTGCAGCGTTCGATGTAGGCCGTGAGGTGGTCGCGGGCGAACGTGTCCGGGCTCCATGCGGGCTGGTCGGCGAGTTCTGGGGTGTCGGTGCAGGTGTAGGCCCAGCCGTGGCCGCCGCCGGTGAGGGTGAGGCGGTCGAGGGTGTAGACGTCGGCCTCGAACGCGTCCAGGGTGGCCCACTCGGCGGGTGTGAGGTCGGTCAGGACGTGACCCGACGCGGTGTCATCCGGGCCTGGGATCAGCGCGGGATAGACGCGCTCGGGCAGGCTGATGACCCGCCATCCAGATGCCGAGGCGGAGACGCGGGTGGGGTCGCGGTCGATGAGGACGTGCAGGACCTCAGGGAAGAGAAGGCTTCCGTAGACGAAGAGGGGCGCCGGGTCCGCTGATACGGGGGCCAGTCGGCCAGAGTTGGGTGAGGTCGTTCGGGGTGAGGGGCTGGGTGTAGGCGGCACGGAGGACCTTTCCCACGGTGTCGGCGTCGGCGTTGTCGGCAAGGGTGACGAACCAGTCGATGCCCGCGGGGTAGGCCCACAGGTAGGTGCGTAGCTGGGGATCGTTGCCACGATCGGTGAGTGCGTCGCCGATCGTCGCGGGGCTCCAGAAGGGGACGCGGGCGCGGGCGTGCGCGGCGCAGTCGGCGATGGTCGCGCCGTCGTTGATGGCGCGGTGTAGCTCGGTGCGGACGAGCTGGAGGTAGTGGTCCAGGCGGACGCGGGCGACCAGGGGCGCGTCGTCGGGAGTGAGGAACAGCGGCATTGCCTGGGCGAGACCTTCGAGGAGCACCTGATAGGGCAGGTGCACCGAGAGCAGGCGCGGCCAGTCCGCGTCGTCTGCCCCTGCGGCGTAGCTGGCGCACTGGAGCGCGTGTCCGAGGATCTCGTGCTGGGCGAACTGGCGGATTCGGACTTTGGTGAAGCTGACGGTGCGCAGGTTGAACCGTAGCCGCGCGTCTTGGCCCACGCCGTCGAGCCAGTAGGCCCAGTAGGCGTCGACCTCGGCAGTCTCGATCGTCAGCGTGTACGGCGCGTTCGCGTGGGCCAACTCTCGAATTCTCGGTTCAGCATCGTGGGCGGCGGCTCGGATCAGCTCGCCAGCGTCGTTCGCATCGACCGGCCCCTCGACGTTGTTGAGGAAGTCGGCAGTGGTCGCGTCCCACGGCACGCCGAGGTCGGCCAGGGCGCGGCGGGCGCGGTCGCCGACTTCGACGATGTACTCCTCGGACCAGCCGGACGCCGGGCATCCTTGGGTCGCCGAGAGGTACCCGTCGAGCCCGGGGCGTTCGCCGAGGAGGGCGCCGAGGTAGGCAAGGTGCGCGCGAAGCTGCACGGCGCACGCCCGGTCGCCGTCTCGGTCGGCCTGCTCGTGCAAGACGGTGAGCCGGTGATAGACGTCCAGCCGGCTCGGCGCGGCCTCGGCCGCACCAGAGACAGGAGCACAGTCGAAGTCGATGATCGGGGACGTTCCCCGCGCACGTTCGTACGCGTCCCAGGCCCTGATCGTCTGCTCGATCTCGTCACGTAGACGCATGCGCGCGATCCCATCTCAACGTCACGGCCTGGTTCGGGCGTAGGTCACGCCTTGTCAGCTCGATCACGACGTCATCTCCGTCCCGGTCCCACGAAAGACTCTCGGTTGCGGAGATCTCCGAGCCGTCCGGCTTGTCCTCGCTCGCCGAGCAGCGGGCCAACGTCGTCACGCCGTGGTGGCGTAGCCGGATCACGAACAGCCCAGTCGGCCGGGGGATCGCCTGGCGCCAGTAGTGGTCGTAGACGAATCGTCCGCCGGTGCTCCGGTAGCCGATTTCGGCAGACTCGCCCGGCTGGATGGCCGGGAAGATCTGGCAGGCGAAGCGGGCGTTGAGCGGCGTGTCATGTATCCGCTGGATGAGAACGTTCCGGTCCGGGGACGGTAGCGGCTCGATCTTCAACGGGCCGTTGGTCGTCTCGAACCACAGTTCCTGGCTCAGGCGGGTGAGCGGCGTCGCCGTGCCGTTGTATAGCTCGCGCTGATAGGTGAGCGTCGCCCAGCCGTCTTCGGCAACCTCGATGTCGATCGTGAGTCGCCGGTCCTCGATGTCGCCGGCTGGCACCTGGGCGTCGTCCCGCTCGTCGGCAGAGTCGGACGAGACGCCTACCGCCGGGCTTGGTGCCGAGGCGTTGGCCGGGGCCGAGGGCAGGGGACCGTTGTCGGACAGGCCGAGACGGGCGCGTGGGATGCCCAGACCGCTTGCGAAGCGCTCGAAGAGCGACAGGCTTTCGACTCGGCGCTTGCCCTGGATGACTCCGCTGATCGTCGGCTGTCCGACGTTGACCATGCGCGCAAGCTGGGTCTGGGACGCGCCGGTCCATCGCTGATAGATCTTGAGAACCTGGCCCATGTCGCGATCTGCCAGGGCCTTCGCCATCTCTGGGCGGTCCCAGAGGTCGGGCGGCGGCGTGGGCGCGGGGCGGGCTGGAGTCATGGTCACGGCTCCTGAGAGGGACAGCGGCCGAAGCTGTGAGCGGTCCTGCACTGTTCGTCGCATTATCCACTGCCGCTATCCATCGCCGTACCTGTTCGCGCTCGTCGATCGGCGCAAGGCTGCCGTCGACCCCGCCACGCGGTCAACGGCGCCCGACGTGGCGGGTGTCGACAACGATCGGTGAGTGGAGCGGAGGGACGCGGATGACGCAGGATCAGGCGGAGCGTGAGGACGGAGGGGGCGGCCTCGGCGTCTCGACGACCGACACGGCCCGTGCGAATGGTGTTGGAGTCGCCGCGGGTCGACAGGGAAGGTCCGATGAAGCGGCAGCGCCCTGGGCCGGAGAGGACTGGGCATTGGTCGTCGGGTCCGGGTCGGACCTGGCGGAGCTATATGACCAGATCGTTCGGCTTCCGGCAGGGCTGGAGTTCGTCGAAGCCTTCGGCGACGTCGACCTGGTCCTCGTCTACCGGCCCGGAAACGCGACGCCGTCACGCGGGGACCTGCTGAACTCCCTGGTGGAGCAGGTTGTCGAGCACGGCGGGATGCTCGTCGGGCCGGTTAGCCCAGACGGGTTGTCCGCTGGTGAGCGGTACACCACGGCGTCCGAACGGGCGGCGTTTGCGGCCGGGCAGGCGGATGCGCTCCGCGCGTTGCGGCGCGCGCTGACCGGGACCATTTCACGGCCGCCGAGCAGCCGATCAGCGCTTGTGACGTCGTAGAACATCATCACTGTTGGACGGCTGACGGGCCGGACCTGCCGGGACTCGCTTCCCGCTGGGTCCGGCCCTCGTCGTTACCAGCCGGCAGCAACGATCTTCGCACTCCGCGGTGGGCGGTCAGCGTGAAGCCGGGCTCAGGTGGCGGGCGATCTGCTCGACCTGAGCCTCGATGCGCCGTAGAACGGCCAGGATCTCGTCCTGGGCGTCGGGGGAGACGCTGCCGGGCGTGTCGGGGGCGCTGGGCAGGGGCTCGCCGAGCAGGACACGGCGCAGGTAGTCCGTCGGCCAGCCCAGCGCGCGGCACACCGCCGCCAACGTGGCGTCCTGGACGCGGCGACCGCCCGCCCCATGCTGCAAGACGCGCAGCGTCGCGACCGACACTCCAGCGAGTTCCGCGAGCTCCTGCTGACCGACGCGGCGGACGGCCATCCTCGCGTTGAGGGTGGCGGCGACGGCTCGCCAGTCCTCGCGCGGTGGAACCCGTCGCCTGTCATCGTTTGCCACGAAGCAAACATATCGCTTCGGATGGATTTCGGGAACGGCACGACAGTACCAACCGCATTCCATCTAAAGGCGCTATCCAACCATTGGATATCCGCTCGACGAGCGCTCGGCGAGCGGCGCATCGTGGGGACGTCCCGATACGCCCGGATCGGCCGGGCGGGGGCGATTCCCATGGAGGTGTGGCGCGGTGGCGATTCCTCGCAGGATTCCGGTGGCGTTTGGGGACGTGTTCCCGAACGGTGCGTACGTGCTGGGTGTGGAGGCGTCGAACGACTTCGAGAAGATGCGGGCCGGTGCGCCGGATCCGCAGGAGCTCGACAAGGAGACCGGCGTTCGGCTCTGGGCGGTGCGGGTCATGGATGCGGATCCGACGGCGCGGTCGGCGGAGCTGAAGGTGAAGATCGCGGCGGAGGTGGCGCCGGTGCCGCCGGACCCGATCCCGGGTACACCGTTCCGGCCGGTAGAGCTGGTGGGGCTACTGGTGATTCCGTGGGTGGACACGAACGGGTCGCGTCCGCGGCAGATGTTCGCGCTGCGGGCCTCGGGTCTGCGGCCGGCGACTCCGCTGCCGGCTCGCCGTTCCCAGGGAGCGGCGGCGTGAACAGCAAGCGCCCGTCGCCGACGCGGCTGTCGGCGCATCTGGCGGTCTGCGCCGGGGCATCGGTCTCGCTCTACACCTATGACGAGCGGTCGCCGATCCTGAGTCTCTCGACCGGGGACGTCACGGTCACGATCGCGTTGTCGCCGCACGACCTGGACCCGACCGCGCTGCGATTCGCCCGGGACCTGGCGGACGCGGTGGCCCGCTTCGCCGAGAACTGCCAGCACTTCACCGCGCACTCGGACACCGACGGCGACGAGACCTCCAGCCTGACGATTCCGCCGGTTTCGCGCGCGGCCTGATAGTCGCGCTTTCTCGCAGGATTCCCGGGGCGTCGGTTTTCTAGCCGCCGGCGTTCCGGGGCCTGCTGTCTTTCTTTCACGTTTCCTTGCCCTGGCTTTGCCCTGCCGTGAAACGGGTGGTATTCGTCATGCCCAGAATCAACGGGGACCGCCGCATCCCGTCCCTACCTGCGCGCCACGACAAGATTCGCGTGCCGTTGTGGGCGGTGCTCGCCGGTCTGGTCGCTCGGTTGTGTGGCCGGTTCGTGTTGCTGCTCGTGCGGCACCCGTCCACCGTCGCCGTGCTGGTCCTTCTGACCGGCTTCTACCGGAGCACGGGTCTGCTCGGCCTCGGCGTGCTGGCCGGCGCGGTGGTGCTGGTCGCCGTGGTCTGGCGGCTGGTGCATCGGTGCTCGTTCGACCGGGCGGCCCGGTGGACCTGGGGCCGGATCCGGCTCGTTGCTGTCTACCGCCGCAGGTGGCGGGCGGCGACGGTGCATTGCGGCCTGGCGATTCAGATCCCCGCGTCGAACGCGGAGCGGGTGACATTCGACGAGTATTTCCCGCGTATCCGCGGCTTCCGCGCCTCGGCCGCGGTGGAGTCGCTGCGGGTGGAGCTGCTGCCCGGGCAGACTCCCGACGTCTGGGCGGAGCAGGCCGAGGCGCTGCGGCACATCTACCGGGCGCGGGCGTGCCGGGTTCGTGCGGAGCGGGTCGGGTTCGTCTGGGTCGACTTCTACCGCCGCGACCCGCTGGACACCGTCGTGCCCCCGGCGCCGCTCGACGGGCCGAACGCTCCGGGCGATCTCGAGAACCTGCCCCTCGGCCGTCGCGAGGATGGCGCGCCGTGGCTGCTGCCGCTACGCGGGTCGCACGTCCTGGTCGCCGGTGCCACCGGAGCGGGCAAGGGCTCGGTGTTGTGGTCGCTGATCCGCGCCCTGGGTCCGGCCGTCTCCGCCGGACTCGCGGAACTGTGGGTGTGTGATCCCAAGGGTGGGATGGAGATGGCGTCCGGGGCGGCGATGTTCGCCCGGTTCGCCTACGACCTGCCCTCCATCGCCGATCTCCTCGACGACGCGGTAGCCCGCATGCAGTCCCGCGCCGACGGGCTGCGGGGTGTGTCCCGGCTCCATGTGCCGACCGTGGGCGACCCGCTGATCGTGGTCGTCGTCGACGAGATCGCCGCACTCACCGCCTACGTGACCGACCGCGATCTGAAGAAGCGGCTGTCGGCGTCGCTACCGCTGCTGCTGTCGCAGGGGCGGGCGCCGGGCGTGGTCGTGGTGGCCGCGGTCCAGGACCCGCGCAAGGAGACGCTGCCGTTCCGGGACCTGTTCCCGGTTCGGGTCGCGCTGCGCCTGGTCGAAGCCGAGCAGGTCGACCTCGTCCTCGGCGCCGGTGCGCATGAGAAGGGCGCCCGCTGCGAGGACATCCCCGTCGACCTCCAGGGCACGGGCTACGTCGCCAAGGACGGCGGCGCCGAACCGGTCCGGGTCCGGGCGTCCTTCCCGGACGACGGTGAGATCCGGCGGACGGTCGACCGCTACCGCGTCCCGGTCACGGGCTGGACACCAGAACTGCTGGAACTGCCGGCGGTGCCGCCGCGTCCGCAGCTATCGGCGCCCGCTGTCTGGCCGGACGTGGTGGAGATTCTTCGGGCCCGTGGCTTTGGGGATGTCCTCGGCCTCGACCCTCCGGTCCGGCGGCGGCGGCTCTCGTGGTCACGGCCCAAGACGCGCGGCCGGCGCTCCGCTCCCCGCGGTCGGGCGGACGGCTGGGTTCCTGACCTGACCGAGTACGGCGACCCGTGGACCGATCGGTGAACGCCGTGGACCAGGACGACGCCGAGCTCGGCCCGGTCGATCCGGCGGACGAGGAGCCGCGGCCTGGCTCCCGGCTGGCCCGGATGCGCCAGCCACTCGCCCGTCACGTCGTCGAAGCGGTCGCTGTCGAAGAGGGCGTCTGCGTGCGGCCGGTGGCGCTGCGCCGCGTCGACCTCGACACCGGCGAGACCACCATCGTCCCCGCCCCCTGCGGCGCCACCCTGGCGTCCAAATGCCCGCCGTGTGCCGAGCGGGCGCGGCGGCTGCGGATGGCGCAGTGCAAGGCCGGATGGCACCTCGACGACGAACCGCTGCCCGACCCTGACCCGCCGTCGGACGAAGCCAAGGACCTCGGCCGGTTCCGCGCCGACCTCGAAGCCCTCCGCAAAGAATCCGAACAGGCCGGCGACGCGGCCAATGTCGCTGACATCGACGGGGTGATCGGCCATGTCGACGAAGCCCTCGCCGAACTCGGCGTCCGCGGCAAGGCTGCGCCGGACAACCGGGAACGGCCACGGCGGACCCGCTCGACCCGGCGGCGGCAGGATGCCGCGGACCTGCCCCGGCTGCCCGTCGACAAGCGCACCGTCGGCCGGACGTACAGCGCGCCGGACGGCACGGCCTGGCGGCCGTCGATGTTCCTGACCTTGACCTGCGACACCTACGGCAGGGTCCTGACCGACGGAACGCCTGTCGATCCGGACTCGTATGACTACCGGCGAGCGGCGCGGGACGCGATCCACTTCCCGAAGCTCATCGACCGGTTCTGGCAGAACCTGCGCCGCGCCGTCGGCTGGGACGTCCAGTACTTCGCAGTCCTGGAACCACAGCGCCGGCTCGCCCCGCATCTTCATGCCGCGTTCCGCGGAACCGTTTCCCGCGTCGTCCTGCGCCAGGTCGCGACCGCGACTTACCACCAGGTGTGGTGGCCGGCTACCGACGCGCCCATCTACGCGCCAGACGGTCCCGGGTTGCCGACGTGGGACGAGCAGGCCGGCAGCTACGTCGATCCGGTCACCGGGGCGGAGCTGGTCTCGTGGGATGACGCGCTCGACGCGATCGGCCCGGACGACGAACCAGCGCACGTTGTCCGGTTCGGGCCACAGATCCGCGCGGACGGCGTCACCGCCAACGGCGAGACCGCCGGGAAGTTGATCGGCTATCTGACCAAGTACCTGACCAAGTCGCTCGATGGCTGCCACGCGGTCGAGACAGACCGACAGCGCGCCCACGTCGACCGGCTGGCGGCGGCGCTGCGCTATGAACCGTGCTCCCCTACCTGCGCGAACTGGCTCCTACACGGGATCGCCCCGAAGAACGCCCGACCCGGCCTCGCTCCCGGACGGTGCAAGGGCAAGACCCACCGACGCGAAACCCTCGGCTTCGGCGGCCGACGCGTCCTGGTCTCGCGGAAGTGGTCCGGCAAGACCCTTGGCGACCACAAAGCCGACCGCCTCGACTTCGTACGCGCCCAACTCGAAGCCCTCGGCCACCGACCCGACGACGGCAGCCCGGCCGAGCAGACGGTCACTAACTCGGCGAACGCGCCACGGCTGGCCTGGGAACTCGTCCGACCCGGCGACCAGGACGCGCCACGCCGCGAACATCTGATCCTGCACGCGATCGCCAACCGACAGCGCTGGCGCACGCAATTGGCGAACCCCTCGACGACCGGTCCGCCCGACGGCACCCGGCCCGCGGTGGCCTGACCGCCGCCCGACTCCGATCTCGTGACCAAGGGGTACGCCGTGTCTAAGAGCCTGTCCTGAATCTTGAAGGGCTATCAGCTCGCCGTGTTCGGTTGCTCGCGGGCCGTCCAGCGTTCGACGGGCTTGCCGCGGACGAGGCGGCGGGCCATGGTGCGGATCATGGCCCAGCGGATGAAGGCGACCGAGCTTGCCGGGTCTCGTTCGTAGTCGCGGGCGAGGCGGCGGTGCGCGGTGAGCCAGGCCAGGGTGCGCTCGACGACCCATCGTTTCGGGAGGGCGGTGAAGCCTTTCTGTCCGTCTTTCTTGCGGACGACCTCGACGGTGGTCTTGAGAATGTCGGTGGCCCAGGTGACGAACTTGCCGGCGAAGCCGCCGTCGGCGAACAGGTGCCGACACGTCGGGGTGGTGAAGTAGTGGTCGAGCAGGAGTTGGCGAGCGCCGTCGCGGTCCTGGCGGCTGGCGGGCAGCACGAGTACCCCCAGCAGCAGGCCCAACGTGTCGACGACGATGAACCGCTTGCGGCCGTTGACCTTCTTGCCCGCGTCGTAGCCACGGCTGGGGTGGGTGACGGTCTGGGCGCCCTTCACGGACTGGGAGTCGATCACCCCGGCGGTCGGCCGCGGCCGGCGGCCCTCGGCCTGGCGCAACTGGTCGCGCAGCCCGTCGTGGACCCGGATGACGACGCCCTTGCGTTTCCACCGGTCGAAGAAGCCGTAGACCGTCTTCCAGGGTGGGAAGTCCGCCGGCAGCGCCCGCCACACGATCCCGTTGTGGGCCACGTACAGGATCGCGTCCACGATGTCGCGCCGGTCATGGCTCTCGGGCCGGCCGTCCTTCGGAACCGGCGGCAACAGCGGCGCCACGTACGCCCACTCCTCATCCGACATATCCGAGGGATAGCGGCGAGATCGTCCCATGTCCCGACCGTGACCAGCCCGTCCCAGCCGTTCACGCCACCACACCGCGAAGATCGGGAACGGGCCACGGCCAGCCCACAACATCAAGATTCAGGACAGGCTCTAAGCTCCTGCTGACTCCGGCTGAGGCGGCCGAACTACTCGGCCTCGGCCGCTCCACCGTCTACGAACTCCTCGCGTCCGGCGAACTCGAATCGATCTGCATCGGCAGGGCTCGACGCATTCCACGCGACGCCTTGGACAGCTACGTCGCCCGGCTCCGCGGCCTCGGCGGAGAAGCAGCGTGATCGTGCTGGCTGAGCGGCGGACCGCAAGGACCGATTCGGGAACGCTCAGCTCATCGGGTCGTAGTCGCCGGCTAGCCATCGAAGGAAGCGTCGGGGGTGATCCAGATAGGTCCGGACGGTGTTGGGCGCCTTCCCGCTGGACACGAGTAGTCGTTCGTATCGGTCAAGCGCCTGGCGTAGATCGTCTAGGCTCCACTCTTCCGCCTTGCCTTGGTCTCTGGACGGCCGAGGCGCTTTACGAGCGGCGTGCCACCGATCTACGTCGTCGGCATTCCACACCTTCCCCATGCTCAGCACGGCCACGGGTTCGGGAAAGGTCGAGTCGTCGCGCAGGATCTGGTGGACCCGCGACGGGCTCACGTCGAGGAGATGCGCGATCTCCGCCGCACCCATGAGCTTGATCGTCGACATGGGCTGCATCATAGCTTGACGAGCCAGTAGCTAATGCCTACTGTAGCCGTTAGCGGTCCCGACGGGTGCTGGAACACCCGCCGAGACCTAGACCCCACCCCTTGCATCCACAAGGAGCGAAGCCCTATGCCCATTTTCTCTTCCGGCGGCTTCGGCGCGTGGCGCACCCCCGGTGACGACTCGCCGCTCGTCTCGACGCAGGCGACCGACACCGGCCACGAGCTGACGATCCGCCCCGGCGCCGACATCGGCGACCTGGTCGCGATCCTCGCGGACCTCCCACCGGACGCCTTCTTCACCGAGCACTTCGGCGACATCGACGTGGTCTTGGTCTTCCGGCGCGTGCCGGGCGCTTCGGCCCTCGTCCCCGCAGACGCGATGCCCTCGACGGACCCGGCGGCGGCGGGCGTCTCCCGCCCGTAGCGGCACCCCTGCCTGCACCACCCCCATTTTTTTCCGCTCTCTGGCGGCTTCCAAAGCTGTCGGGGTGTCGGACGGGTCCAGGGTCGGCCGAAGGCCGATCGCGCAGCGACGCGCAGCGCCCTGGACGCGGCCGGCGCCCCGACAGATCCTCCCTCCGCCCAGAGAACGGAATGCCCACCGACGCCCGGCAGCGACACCCGCGCCCGGCGCTCAGGTCCGTTCTTTCCGGCAAGGAGCTTCGAATCGTCATGCCCGAAAACAGGCCCGACCCGTTCGCCAACGACTCAGTGGACTACCGCCCCACGGCGGCAGAGCTGACCAGAGCGCGCGCCGAAGTGGCCCACTACCCGCTCGACGCCCGGTACTCCTACGCCTGCGGCGCTCTGCGGTTCGTCGCGGAGGAAATCGTCGCCGGACGCACGGACCAATTCACCATCGCGGCCGCCCGGTACGCACTCGCCCTGGCCGAGGTGGCCCGCGAATCCTCCAACGACCGGCAGGAGGTGGCCTGATGGCTGCGCGCAAGGGACGCCGCGGCGCTGGCGAGGGAGCAATCTACAAGTCGCCGGATGGCCGTTGGCGCGCGTCGGTCGACCTGGGCTGGAGGGACGGCAAGCGCCAACGCAAGTACCTGTCCGGCCGGACCCGCGCCGAGGTGGCCGAGAAGCTTCGGAAGCTACGTCGGCAGCAGGAGGACGGTGTCGTCGTCGCGGTGACGACCGGTAAGAAGCCGCCGACGGTCGGCCAGTGGGTGACGTTCTGGGTCGAGCACATCGCCCCGGCGCGGGTTCGGCCGTCGACGCTCGATGGGTACCGGAGCAAGGTCAACCATCGGATCATTCCGGCGTTGGGCGGCTACAAGCTCGAAGCGCTTCAGCCTGAGAACGTCGAGACCTGGCGGGATGAGCTGCTCGCCGAGGGCCTTGCCCCGGCGACCGTTCGGCAGTGCTTCCGTATTCTGAGCCGCGCACTCAAGGTCGCTGTGCAACGCGGAAAGGTCGCTCGCAACGTCTGCGCGTTGGTGGACGCGCCGGCCGTGCAACGCGATGAAATCCGACCGCTGACGGCCCAGCAGGCCCGGCAGATCCTCAAGGTCGCGGCCGACGACGTCAATCCGGCGCGATGGTCGGTCGCGCTCTCGCTGGGCTTGCGGCAGGGCGAAGCGCTCGGCTTGGCCTGGGACGCGGTCGACCTCGTCCGAGGAACCATCGCGGTCCGCCAAGCCCTCCAGCGCCGGCCCTGGCAGCACGGATGCGGCGACACGCCGTGCGGCAAGAAGCGCGCGGGAAGCTGCCCGTCCCGTGTCGGCGGTGGCGGCCTGGTCCTCGTCGCACCCAAGAGCCGCGCCGGGCGGCGCACGATCACCCTCCCGAGGCCGCTCGTCCGGGCGCTGCGCGACCAGCGCGACCGACAGAGGAAAGCGGCGGAGCACGCTCGCGACCTCTGGAAGAACGAATGGAACCTTGTCTTCACCCAGCCAAACGGCTGTCCCCTGGACCCTGCTCGCGACTGGGCCACCTGGAAGCGCCTTCTCGAACAGGCAGGCGTCCCGCACGCCCGGCTTCACGACGCCCGGCACACCGCGGCCACGCTGCTCCTGGCCCAGGGGACCCCGGCCCGCGTCGCCATGGAGATCCTCGGCCACTCGCAGATCAGCCTGACCCTCGACACCTACAGCCACGTCATCCCAGAGATGCAACGGGACGCCGCCGACGGCATCGGCTCGGTCCTCTGGGACCCAGAGGACGACGGCCAGACCTCCGACTAGGCAAATATGGCGGCGGTCGAGATGACTCCTGAAAGGGTCGCGACAACCGTCATCCAGAAGGTAAGGGTGCTTTGCATGTCTTCTTCAAGTCTGACAACCACGATGCCGCGCTGGTGAGCAGTCAGAACGGTTCCGTCGGGACTGGTCGAGCCACGTGTTGAAGGTGATGCGGAGTTCTCAGCGTCGGCCGGGACTGGCTGGTGAGGATGCCATCCGAAGCGAGCGAAGAATTTCGCCCAGACATGGCCTCCGCCGGGCGCCTGGGAGCATCCAAATAGTACGCCGACCGTCCGGTTACGGCACGGGGTGCCGCGCTGGGTTGTCACGCCGCAAGTAGAAGGCGCCTTGACGGCGAGCAGCCAACACGGGATCGCGATCGAGACTGACAGAGCGAACCAGAGCTGATGCCAGTCGAATGAGATCAGAGAAGCCACAAGTAGCGCAATCGCGCCGAGTTCGACCACGAGCAGAGAGAGCGCGACGTTGCGCTTGGCCATCCCGGTTCTCCATACCTATCGAGTTGTGATGTTGCGTCACCGTAGCAGTGGGATTGTTTCTCTACGGGGTGGGGTGTGATGGTCAAGTGGGAATCACGCCTGGTCGGAGTGCTGGAGGCGGACTGAAGGTTGCGTGCGTCCAGCAGATGTGACGAACGCGACACGAACTGGAGGGGGTGGCCGCGTTGGCGGCGATCCGAGCCTGAAGCCTTCGCGACCCGAACGGAACGTGTGGCTGCCAGCGTGGCTGCCAGAAATGATCAAAGGTCGCCGCCCCTGATCGACTTGGGAGCAGCGACCTGCGAAAACTACACAGAGTGAGTGTGGGGCGGGTGGGGCTCGAACCCACGACCGGAGGATTATGAGTCCCCTGCTCTGACCGGCTGAGCTACCGCCCCAGGCTGACGTAGCGTACCGACTACAGCCGTGTCGTGTCGTACCGGCTGGTCAGCGATCCTGCGCGGGGAGTACCGCTGGCTGGGTGGGACGCTGAGCACTGGTTCGTGTCGTTGCTCGCCGCACCTAGGGCTTCGCGGACCCGTGTCTGCGCCCGTGCCGGCGGAGATCCACCGGTTCGTGGAATTTGCCGGGTCCGTCAGCCGCGGTGACTCGCCTGGACGAGTTCGGGGTGCGCCCGGCCGACTCGCTGGCGTCGACGGGCCAGGAGGGCGTCCGCCAGCGCGTCCGCGCGTTCCATGTCGTCGAGGGTGGCTCGGGATCGCCCGTCGACGGCCATGATGGCGGCAAGCAGCTCCGCCGATAGTCTTGTCCGCGCCGCCATCCGGGCCACACTCGGTGGCAGGTCGGTCGACGGCCTGGCCGCGAGGGGCCTGGGGGCGGTGTTGATCTGCGACGGGACCCGGGGGGCGGGCGTGACCCGGCCTTCGTGGGCGATGCGAGTGCGTGACCGGACCCCGAGGAGATCGAACATACATTCGATCCTGGCGGTGGCAGATCATGCTGTCAAGTGACGCGGACGACAGGCGACGATCTGTCTTGGGAGCCGGATCTCGGCGCATCGCCGCCGACCTGGCCAGATCGCTTCCGCCCAGGTCGGCGGCTATGCCGGCGCCCTGCGGCCGGCACCGAGAGTCTGGCCGGCACCGGCAGTGCCCGATGGTGACCCGGCTCGGGAGCCACACGAGTGCCTGCTGCTCAAACCGGGCTCGGCTGCCAGAGGCCGTGCGGCGGCATCCCGCTTCCGAGCGGCCGGATTCGCCGCCGGGCCGCCGGGCCGTCGGGCCGCCGCCCCGCCGGGCCGGGCATCAGGATCGCCGTGATCATCGTTCGAGAATGCTCCCGCGGCGCGCGCTGGTAGCTCGCCCAGACCGGCCACCGTCTGCCGCGCGGCTCTCGCACCGAAATCCGTGTGCGGATGGTTGGCGGGTTCTGACAGAGTCGGGCCGCATGACGGTTTTCGAGGGGTTCGAGCTCGACGACGACCTGGGCCGGGTCGACCGCGACGCTGTCTGGGCGTTTCTGTCGACGAGCGCCTACTGGGGTCGGTGGCGGCGACGCGCGGATGTCGACGCCCAGCTCGACGGTGCCTGGCGGGTCGTCGGCGTCTACGAGACGAGCACGGGGGAGCTGGTGGGCTTCGCGCGGGCCCTTTCGGACGGCGTCGCGCTCGCCTATCTCGCGGACGTGTTCATCGTCGAACGGGTGCGTGGGAGGGGGCTGGGCAAGGCGCTGGTGACGGCGATGATCGACGAAGGCCCCGGCGTGAACTTCCGATGGATGCTGCACACCGCGGACGCGCACGGGCTGTACAAGCAGCACGGCTTCGGCGCACCTGACGAAACGTACTTGGAGCGAAGGGCGCGGACCTAGCTCGGGTCGAGGCCTTGGCGCGAGCCGGGGAACGATCGTCGCCGAAGATCAAGGCTGGCGCCTGCCTCGCGCGGACCCGCCGGGCACCGGTGCCGAGGGTGCTCGAGGGTGCCCGAGGGCGGTCCGAGGACGGTCCGACCGATCACCTCCTACCTGGTTCCTCTTACCCGGTTCCTCCGACCTACCTGGTTCCTCCGACCGGCTCGGGTACTCCCAGCCTGGGTGGGTCGCGGCCCACGCATCCGGTCCGGGCACCACGGTCCAGCTCGGGCTGGAAAAACTAGACGACGTCTGACTTTGTCGACTACCGTGACCACCATCACGTGATGTTGGACGCGCTGAGAGGATGTGATCGCCTTGTCGCGGTCGATCGAGTTTCCGGTCTTCGACGCGGACAACCACATGTACGAGACCACCGACGCGTTCACGAAGTACCTGCCGGCGGAGTACGACGGGCTCGTGAAGTACGTCCAGGTGGGCAACCGGACGAAGATCGCCCTCCGTGGGCAGATCAGTGAGTACATCCCGAACCCGACGTTCAACGTCGTCGCGCCGCCGGGAGCTCAGGAGCTCGAGTTCCGGCTGAAGAACCCGTCGTCGAAGACCAAGGCCGGTGACATCCAGGTCGCCCCGCCGCCGCGCTACGTGCCGTCGATCCCGGCGTACTTCAACCCGGCGGACCGGCTCGAGCTCATGAACGAGCTGAGCATCGACCGGGCGATGATGTGGCCGACGCTGGCGAGCCTGCTCGAGGAGCGCCTCGCGGACGACCCGGAGGCCACGGTCATCGTGGTCCGCGCGCTCAACCGGTGGATGCACGAGCACTGGACGTTCAACTACGAGAACCGGATCTTCCCGACGCCCGTCATCACGCTGCCGATCCTGGACGAGGCGCTGCGCGAGTTGGACTGGGTGATCGAGCACGGGGCCCGCGCCATCCTGGTCCGACCGGCGCCCGTGCCCGGCTACGGCGGGCAGCGCCGCTCGTTCGCGCTGCCCGAGTTCGACCCGTTCTGGAAGCGGGTCGAGGAGGCCGGCATCGTCGTCGGCATGCACGCCTCGGACGACGGCTTCCAGCGTTATCTGAACGACTGGGAGGGCGCGTCCGCCGAGTTCCTGCCGTTCAAGTCCAGGCGGACCGCATTCGCCGAGCTGGTGATGAGCGAGCACCGCGTCATCAAGGACGTCATCGCCTCGATCCTCGGACACGGCCTGGCCACTCGGTTCCCGGGGCTGCGCTTCCTGCCGGTCGAGAACGGCAGCTCCTGGGTCCGCCCGCTGGTGACGCAGCTGGAGAAGCTCTACGAGCGCACCCCGGACCTGTTCGACGAAGACCCGATGGTCGCCTGGCACCGCTGCGTCTACGTCCACCCGTTCCACGAGGAGGACGTGGTCGGCCTGGTCAAGGTGCTCGGCGCGGACAACGTGTTGTTCGGCTCCGACTATCCGCACCCGGAGGGCTTGTTCGACCCGGTGACGTTCATCGACGAGCTTGACAGTCTGACCGTCGACGAGCAGCGCAAGATCATGGGCGGCAACCTCGGCGCGCTGATGGGAGTCGACCCGCTCGCGAAGGTCCTGTAGAGCGGACGCGCGCCGTCACCGCCGCGCGCCAGCGCGCCGTCACCGCCGCTCGTTCCCCGGCGGGCCATCCCGAGTGGCTCGCCGGGCGGCCGGGGCAGAGCGGGCTGGCGTTCAAAGGTCCGTGACCCTGGCCGGGGCGCCGTCGAGCAGGTCGGTGAAGCCGCCAGGTGCGTAGGGGCCGACGACGAGTTGCTCGAGCACGCCGAGACCGGTGCGCTCGCCCCACGTCGCACGCATGACCTGCTGGATGTGGACGGTGTCGAAGGCGAGCGTGTCGAGGTCGGCGGCCTTGTGCGCCTCTCCGCCGACGGCCAGCTCGCCGTGCCATTTCCCATGTCCCCAGGTGGGGTGCAGGTAGCCGACTCCCTTCATTCGGAATGTGCGGATCGGTTCCAGCTCGACGGTGTCGCCTGGGGCTTCCGCGGTGTCACCCGGGGCAAGGAGAATCGTGGCTCCTTCCGATCGGCGCAGGCCGGGTGCCCATCGCACGTCGTGCCGGGCGCCGCTGAGCGTGCGAATGCCGGTGTCGGCGCCGAACACCGCTGCATGGTTGCCGATGACCGGCAGGATCGCCGCGGTCTGGGACCACGGCACCCCGAGCGCGTCCTCGAACCGCAGGTAGTGCAGACCGACGTCGGCGAAGTTCAGCGGTGCCCAGAGGAAGAAGATCTGCGGCAGGACCTTGCGCGGCGCCCCCGGCGTCGGGTCGCCTACGCCGCGCATTCCCCAGGAACGATCCTTGGTGCCGTAGGTGGGCGTCGACAGCGGGATGTCGTGGCCGCCGGCGGAGAGCGTGCCGGCCCAGGTGACGAGCTGGGTGGCGCGGGTGACGTCCATGGTCAGCTGGGTGCCGGCGTGCCGGGTCTGGCGCGGCTCCTCGTACGCGGGAGTGCGGGCCGTCGCGGTCAGGTCCGCGACGAGGCCGTGCTCCGGCGCGTCGACGACGACGCGGTTGATCCGCATCGGCTCGACGATCTCGATCGTGATCGGGCCTATTTTCGTCTGCGTGCGGTCGAGCGGGACGCGCCCGGAGGCGAACACCGAGCGCTGCACGCCGTCGGCCACGACGCTGAACGCGGCGTCGATGATGCCCCGGTTCGGGTATAAGCCCATCGCGACCGCGAAGTACATGTTCTCGTCGTAGCCGTTGAACCAGAACCGGTCGTACTGGTCGGGGTGGCCGTCGCCGGCGTGCGCGAGCGGCAGCGCGGTCTGGTGGACCGGGTAGTCGTCAAAAGGAATGAGCACCGCGGGTTCCTCTCAGCGTCGGGAAGCGGGAGCGCCCGTGCCGGCACGAGCGGCCACCGAGCGGCCACCGAGCGGCCACCGCGCGGCGGCCGCCACGGCACCGGCATCGGCACCGGCAGAGAACGAGCCGGACGAGGCGGGACGGTGGCACATGTGGCTACCGGACGACAACCGGAAGCTGTTCGCCCGGTCGCGCCGGAAGCTTCCGCCCGCTGCTCGCGGCGGAGGCTGACCTGGTGCTCCAGATGAACCGGGCTGGTCACTCATTGCCCGCGGCCGGTTCATGTATCAGCTGGCCGCACCATTGGCCCGACCCCTTGGAGTCCCTGACGACGTCGAAGCCGTCGGCGGTGGCGTTGGCGCGGACGAAGGCGTAGCAGGTGTTGGGCTTGCCGCGATTTTGGGACAGGTTGATGGTGCCGGGGACGAGGCCGCCTGCGTCGTAGTCGGTGACCTTCCGCAGGTTGGTGATGAAGGCCTGGCGGGTGGGGCAGGGGCCGGCGGCCTCGAGCCCGCGCAGGAAGAGGTCCGCGCTGATGTAGGAGGCGACCGCGACCTCCTGGTCGGGTGCGTCCAGCTCGGGGGCGAACTCGGCCATCGCCTCCTGGTAACGGCGAATGGCCGGCGACTGGGACTCGAACGGGGTGTAGTTGAGCCAGATCGTCAAGCCGGCGATGGCCGGCCCCTGCTCGCGCAGCAGGTCCGGGTTGTAGCCGGTCGGGCTTAACACGGCCTTCGGGTTGCCGCCTTCGGCACGCACCGCCGCCAGCGTCTCGGCGATGCTGCTCATCGCCACGGTGCCGACGATGACGTCCGCCTGGCTGGCGATGATCTCGTCGGCCGCCCACGACGCGCTGCTCCAACCGGTCGTCAGACCGATTCGCCGGACGACATCGATGCCCTGGCTTTTCAGACTGGCCGTCAGCTGGTCCGCGATCTCGCCCGTGGGGCCGCCGACGGCGTCCTCGAGCACGACGGCCCTCGTGCCGCCCTGGGCCTTCGCGTACTGGCCGACGGTGGTGACCGCGGTCCCCTTGGCGAACAGGTAGGAGAACGAGAACATGTTGGCGTGATCGTTCCACAGTGACTCGGCGGTGAGACCGGTCACCGGCACGCCGTTGCGGTCCAGGTAGTCCGCGGACCCGGAGACGGCGGTACTCAGCTCGATGAGGCCGAAGACGTGGTCCTTTTCGACGAGGTCTTTGGCTGTCAGGCCGTTGGTGTCCGCCGCGCCGGCGTCGTCGCGCCAGACCAGGTCGACCCTGCGGCCGTTGATGCCGCCGGTCTGGTTGGCGAGGCCGATCCGGGCCTCGACGCCGCTGCGCGCCGGTGTGAACGCCTCGGAGAGGATTCCCGTGTTCGGGTACATCAGTCCTACCTTGATGGCGCCGGGGGATACCCCAGGCGCGTCGCAACCCGCGTTGGCGGTCCGCTCGGTTTTCTCCGTCCCGATGGCGCAACTGGTGAGCGTCACGAGAGCCAGTACGAGGGACAGCACGTCACGATGCCGCCGTCGGCGCGCCGTCCGCGGCAAGGACCGGCGATTCCTCGAAATCGAAGGATGATCGGCGGAGCGTAGCTCGCCTAACGCTTCCGGCCGTCGGTATGAGTTACCTCTGTCGCGCCCCACGTGCATGCGTCACTCCCAGGTGGCGTCCCGCCGGATCCCGGCGGGCGGCCCGGACTTTTCCCGATCGGGCAGTGCTCAGGTCGAGAGGGCGGTGACGTGCCCGGCACCCGACCCTCGGTCGCGGCCGGCCCATGGGCCGGCCGGACAGGGCGGGGCGAGCGGAGAGACGGGCGCGGGCATGGTGCCCGCCGTGCTCGTCTCCGCATCGCCCCGCCCCGCCACCTCAGGTCGTCATCAGGACGTCATCGCCGTGGCGCCGCCGCTGTGCGCGGCGACCAACCAACGGCCATGCGGGCGGCCTCCGACCGAAGAGCTACAGCCCGAGCGCCTGCTTGATCGCGTCGAAGATGAAGCCCTTGGTGAACATGTCGAAGGTCGGGGTCAGCTCGGCGTAGGCCTGTCCGGTGACGGACTGGCCGTTGATGGTGCCGGTGACGGCCGACGAGCCCTCCCAGTAGGAGCCGGTGGTCGCGTTCGCGATCCCCGGGACATACAGCTCCTGGTCGGCGAGCTGAGGCGTGATGGTCAGCGTGCCGCCGGGCACGTTGACCCGCCATTTCTGGTCGAAGACGTGCCCGCTGTGTGGGCTTGTCCAGGTGCCCAACGGCGTCTCGGTGACCAGCGACGGGTTGAGGTTGGTCGTGCTGCCATCAGCCTCGACCAGGGTGCCGACGGTCTGGACGATCTGCCCGCTCGCGTTCTTGATGTAATACAGCATGTACTGGGTGTTGTTCGACAGCTGGATGCTGAACCAGTCCCAGCCGCCGGTACCGGCGGCGAAGTGGCCCCACTGGTGGTCCTGCCAGGCGATACCGGTGACGTTCACCAGCAGGCCGTGGTCGAACAGCGTGCCCTTGGCCTTGAGGTTCGTCTGCGAGTAGTAATAGGACTCACCGAACGGGCCGTACGGGATGACGCCGGCGTTGCCGTGCAGGGCGGTCGGCGTCGACTGGGTCAGCGCGAGGTTGATACCCGAGTAGCTGAGGTCAGCGAACCCGCCGGTCAGGTGGTTGACCCGGTTCTTGCCGTCCATGTGGATCAGGCCGACGGTGTTGTTGAAGCCCCCACCGGGAGGTATGACGTCCGGCTGGAGGGAGAACATCGACATGTTCTGCTTGAACGTGCCGCGGGTGATGTCGCTGATCGCGAGCTGCCCGTCGTAGGCCGACGCCGCCGGCGCGGTCGCCAGCGCGTCCAAGCGGATGATCGTCTCTTCGAACCCGTACTCATGGTGCCCGCCGAAGACGTCGGTGCCCTGGAGGTGCCCGGTGAAGTACCACCATTCCATGGCGGAGTCCGGGTGCGCCGCCTCGTCGGCCGGCAGCGAGACCGGCGGCGTGGCGGCGGACACGCCCTGTGCGGGCAGGACGAGCAGGAGCGGCGCGAACAGTGCCCCGAGGAACACCGCTAAGCGTCTGTGTCGGCGTCGTTCGAAGGGTAAACGAGTGAGGGCGTGTTTCATTCTCTGCCTCCCTGGAATGGGTGAAGCGGGGGACGAGGAACATGGTGTCGTTCCTCGTCTGAAGGCCGGCTGAAAGCGAGTACCACCGTGGAGGGGGGCTGCCTCTTCCGTGTGGAACACGCATCCAGCCGGTTCCTCCGCGCAGCCGGCATCGACGGCACGGAAGCCTGGAATCTCGCGGCGGGCGGAATGCTCGCCGCGCCGGGTTACCTGTGGAATTTCGGCGTTTTGGTGCGCGGCGCGGCCCTGGGCGCCGGCGTCACCCGGCACCGTTCGGGGACATGAGCCGCCTTTTCTTCTGTTCCTCGCCGTGTCGGTGGAAAGGTCGTCGTCTGGTCAGGCGGCCCTGGGGAGGCCCCAGCGCCGGACTGGAGCGCGCCTCGAGGCCGAGCCCACCGCCGCCACCACGCGTCACCCTCCACCTCCCACCCTCGGCGCGGACGTGAGAACCAGGTCCCTGGCTCGGATGGGTCCGTGTGGCGAGCGTCTTGCGATGCCCGTCTGTGAGCCCTGTCCTCCGTCGCGTGGAAGAATAAGTGAGGATTGCCTCATGTTTCAAGCCCGTCATCGCTTCGACCGAGAGGACGCAGATGCCACGCGACGTCGGGGTGCGCGCGCAGGCGCGGCAGGCGCGCAGCGCCGCCACCCTCGAACGGATCCTCGAGGCCGCAGGCAGGCTGTTCGACGAGGTCGGCGTCGAGGCGGCGACCATGAACGCGATCGCCGAGCGGGCCGGAGTCTCGATCGGCTCGGTCTACCGGTTCTTCGCGAACAAGAGCGCCCTGACGGAGACCCTCACCGCCCGCTGGATCGACCGGATCCGCCACGCCGTCGAGCCCGCGCTGCTGACCGGGGACGCCACTGCGGGCGACAGCCCCGCGTCCAGCGCCCCGACACTCACGCCGCCAGGGCTGGCGGGAGTAGGAGGGCCGGCGATACCGGCAGCACTGGCGGCCCTACCGGAACCGGCGGCATCCGGGGCATCGGCGGTAGCGGTCGTGCTGGCGGTGCCTGCGGAGTCGGCGGTACCTGCGGAGTCGGCGGGAACGGAGGGCGTCGACACCGACCCGACGGCCGGCATCGACGAATCCATCGACCAGTTCGTCGGAACGCTGCGGCGGGTCCTCGTCGAGCTGCCGGGAGCCAGGGGTCTGCTCGCGACCACCCTGCGCGAGCCGCCCGGCGAGACCGGGCAGTGGATCGCCTACCTCGACCGTTACATCGCCCGACACGCGCCTGACCTGCCACCCGATCGCCGAGCCCACGCCGCCCGCACCTATCTGACGGTCACGGCCGCGCTCATCCTCGCCGCCGTCGACGCCGGGCCGGCGCTCGGCCGGTACCTCGACGACGTGCGCACGGTCCTCGCTGGCTACACCCGCGAACTCGCCCGAGCGTCGGCCGCCATCCGCGCGGCACGGGACGCGTCGACCCCGTGAGGGCGGTCGGATATATCTAGACATTAGCGGGCCCGCTGGCTAGCATCGCCGCAATGAGAAGCTCCCTGGGCCGCTGGTGAGGAGCCGATGATGGATGGCGGCGGCCCGGCCGGGCTCGTCGAGGGGGCGGACCGGTGGACGTTCGGCGTCGAGCCGCTGCCCGCGGCGGCCGACGCCGCGGCCCGGCTGCGTCGCGTCGCCGGCCTCGTCCTCGCGCTCGAGCGACCCGATCCCGCCCTCGACGAGCTCCTCGGCGCCCTGGACCGTGCGGAACGAGCACTGTCGCAGCGCGTGCCGGCGGACCCGGGGCCCAGAGTCGGTTCCGCGGCCGACGGCGACGGGCGGGCGTACGTCGACCATTCGCGGCACATCGGGGCGTTCAACCCCTGCTTCCCCGAATACACCATTGAGGTCGCCGGTGGTCGGGCGATTGGCACGGTGAACTTCCCGATCGTCTACGAGGGGCCGCCGGGCCTCGTCCACGGCGGATTCCTCGCGTTGTTCTTCGACGCGGCCATCCAGCACCACAACTGCGAGCTCGGCGAGGCGGGCAAGACGGCCAGCCTGGAGCTGCGCTACCGGCGGCCGACGCCGTTGCTCACCGATCTGAGCTTCGAGCTGACCCGCACGGTGGAGGGGACGCGTATCCATTCGACGGGCCAGATCCTCGCCGGGGACGTCGTGCTGTGCGACGCGCGGGTCGAGGCCGTCCGCGGCGAGCGCTCCCGGCTGCCGGTCGTGTCCACCCGCCGGGCGTCGTGACGACGGCGATCGACACACCTCGATCGACATACGGCGATCGAGGTGTGTCGATCGAGATAGGGCGAGGTAGGTCGAGGTATGCCACCGCCGGTGACCTCAAAGGTGGCACCGCTCACACCTCTGCTGGTTCAGTAGCAAATGGTTCAGTGACAGGACGAGCTTCTTAGGACCTTGCCGCTCGTGGGAGTGCCATGCAGATCGAACAGCAGGTCGAGCACCCGAAACGGTTCGCCGCGTCCGCGCCCGACCGGCCCGCGGTCATCGTCGGCGACACGACGATCACCTACGCGGAGCTGGACGCGCGGTCGAACCGGCTCGCGCACACCTTCCGGGCGGCGGGCCTGAAGGTCGGCGACAACGTCGCCGTGCTGATGGAGAACCGGGCCGAGTACTTCGAGGTCACCTGGGCCGGCCTGCGCGCCGGCCTGCTGGTCACCCCGATCAACTGGCATCTCTCGACCGCCGAGGCGGCGTACATCATCGCCGACTGCGGCGCCGCCGCCCTGGTGGTGTCCGCGGGCTGCGCCGACGTCGTGGCCGGGCTCGGCGAGGTGGCCCCGAAGCTCCGGCTGGTGGTCGGCGGGCAGATCGAGGGGTTCGAGCCCTACGAGCAGCTCGTTGCCGGCCTGCCGTCGTCGGCGCTCGACGACGAGGCCGAGGGCAACTGGATGTTCTACTCGTCGGGCACCACCGGCCGTCCCAAGGGCATCAGGCCGACCGAGGTCGGCGGCCCGGTCGGCCTGCCCACGGGATTCACCGCCATGGTCCGGCACCTGTTCGGCGGCGAGGAGTCCACCGTCTACTTCAGCCCGTCGCCGCTCTACCATGCGGCGCCATCGGGCTGGGCCGCCGCCATCCACCGGATCGGCGGCACGGTCGTCGTCACCCCGCGGTTCGAACCCGTCGAGTTCCTCGAGACGATCGAGCGCCACCGGGTCACCCTGACCCAGGTCGTCCCGACCCACCTCGTCCGGCTGTTGAAGCTCCCCGAACAGGAGCGGAACCGTTACGACCTGTCCAGCCTGAAGGTTCTCGTCCACGCCGCGGCGCCCTGCCCCGCCGAGATCAAGCGGGCCGCGCTCGACTGGCTCGGCCCGGTCGTCCACGAGTACTACGCCGGCAGCGAGGGCGTCGGCTTCTGCTACATCGGTCCCGAGGAATGGCTTGCCCACCCCGGCTCCGTCGGCCGCTCGATGCAGGGCGCGGTGCACATCGTCGACGAGCAGGGAGCTGAGGTTCCGCCAGGTACCGACGGACGGGTGTACTTCGAACCCGCCCGGCGCTTCGAGTACCACGGCGACCCGGAGAAGACCGCGACGGTGTTCGACCAGCGCGGCTGGGCCACCTACGGCGAGATCGGCCACGTCGACGCGGACGGCTACCTCTACCTCACCGACCGCGCGACGAACATGATCGTCTCGGGTGGCGTCAACATCTACCCGCGCGAGCTCGAGGACGTCCTGATCCAGCACCCCGACCTCGTGGACGTCACCGTGATCGGCGTTCCCGACCCGGACCTGGGTGAGTCCGTCCGTGCCGTGGTCCAGCCGGCGGTCTACCCGCCGGCGGACCCCGCGGCGCTGGAAGCGGAGATCATCGCCTTCTGCCGGGACCGCATCGCCCGCTTCAAGGCGCCCCGCTCGGTCCGCTTCGTCGCCGAGCTTCCTCGCCTGCCAACAGGCAAGATCGCCCGTCGGCTCCTCCCGCCCGAGGTCAGCACCTGATTGTGGCGTGACGCCCGGGCGCGCCGACAGCGGCGCCCGGGCGCCAAGCCGTCACGACGGCACGTGACGTCGCGTCGGTGGGCGCCGCGTCGGCGCGTGTCGCCTCAAGAGCCGCGTCGCCTCGATAGCCGCGTCGCCTCGATGGCCGCGTCGCCTCGATGGCCGCGTCGCCTCAGTGGCCGGTGCTGCCTCAGTAGTCGTGCTGCATCAGGTCGATGACGGTCTTCGCTCGTTGCGTGAGCATCACTCGCCCCACGACCGCCATGTGCTCCGCCCAGTGGGCCTCCGCCGCGCTGGCCTCGCCGGCCTCGATGAGCGCCACGAGCCTGGCCTGGGAGCGCAGGCCGCGCATCCGGACAGCCCCGGTATCCCGGCCGTCATCGGGCTGACTGACCGCGGCGACGGCCCGAGCCACGATCTCCTGGAGCATCTCGGCCACCAGGCTCAGCGTCTGGTTCCCGGCCAGCTCGACGAGGCGTGCATGGAAACGCGCGTTGGCCTGGCCGAACGTCGCGGGGTCGTCGACCACCTCGAGCTGCTCGGCGATGAGCCGTCGCAGCTCGGCCGCCGAGGCGCGGCGGGAGCGCGACGACGCCACCAGCCGCGCGGCGACGGGCTCCACCATGCCGCGTGCGTCGTAGACGTCCGCTAGCGGCACGTTGCGCGCCTGGAGCAGGAGCGCCGCCGTCCGCGCCGTCAGCCGTTCGTCCGGCCGGTGGACGACCACCCCGCCGAGCACGCCGCGCTTCACCGAGATCAGGCCCTCGGCCTCGAGAATGCGCAGCGCCTCCCGCAACGAGGGACGGGAGACGCCGAAGCGCTCCACCAGCTCGGGCTCGCGCCCGAGCAGCTCGCCGTCCGCCAGCTCGCCCCGCACGATGAGGCTCCGGAGCTCGTCGGCGATCAGCTGTGGCTTCTCGCGGAGGGGAGCCCGGCCATTCCGGCGCGCCCGCCTCGGCTCCGCCACCACGATCGACCTTCTCTCCGTCGGCCTCTCCGTCGCCGCCTCCAACCGCCAGACGGTCCTGACGCGGCACTGGCGTACAGCGCCGGCACTGCCCGATGCGTCCGTCAGCCGATGCGCGCAGTCGCCCTTCAGGCCCGTGCCATGGGACGGGCGAGGCCCGCCGTGTCGACCAGCGTACTGGGCATTCGCGCGGCCGGCGCACAGTGCGAACGAACGGGAAGCCGCCGGTCGGCCCCCCTCTCCGGACCGCGGCACCCGATGGTCGCGAGCCTCGGGTCCAGGCAACGCCAGCCAGGCGATATCTGTAGACATTTAAGGGAGGTCTGGATAGCATCGCCGCGGAGGGCGGCGGGGTGCCGACGGTGTTCGCTGACAAGATCGATACGCCTTTTCACGAGGAGCTCTCGCATGCCGCCGGATGAGCGTGCGCCGGACGAGTACGCGCCGGCCCGGCGTGCGCCGGATCAGCTGACCATCCCCGCGCTGATCGCGGCCCGGCGGCGTCAGGACCCATTGGTCCAGGCACTCGTGAGCGACGACGCGTCCGTGACCTTCGCCGGGCTCGACGACGCGAGCCGCCAGCTGGCGGCCCGGCTGGTGGCCGCCGGTGTCGGTAAGGACAGCCGGGTCGGGCTGGTGATGCCGAACGGGATCGACTGGGCGGTCCTCGCACTGGCCGTGACGCGGGTCGGCGGTGTGCTCGTCCCGCTCTCCACGCTGTTGCGCCCGCCTGAGCTGCTCGCGCAGCTGCGCACCGCCGCCGTCACCGAGCTGGTCGTCGTCCCGCGCTTCCGCGGCCGCGACTACCTTGACGACCTGGACGAGGCGGTCCCCGGCCTGACGAGACGGGTTCGCGGCGGCGAGCGGCCCGCGGAGGTGCCGTCGCTGCGCCGGCTGTGGACCCCTGACGGCCTGCCCACCGACGCGGTGCCCGACGCGGTGGTCGACGGGTTGGATGCGTCGGTCCGCCCGGCCGACGACCTGGTCATCCTGTTCACGTCCGGTAGCTCCGGCGGCCCAAAGGGAGTGATCCACACCCAGGGTGGGGCCCTGCGCGCGGTCGCTTCGGGCCTGGATGCCCGTCGCATCGGCCGGGGTGAGCGGCTCTACATTCCGATGCCGTTCTTCTGGACGGGCGGTCTCGGCGGCGGACTGCTGTCGGCGCTCGTCGCCGGCGCGACCCTGCTCACCGAGGCCGAGCCGGAGCCCGCGCGAACGCTGCGTTTCCTGGAGCGCGAGCGGGTCACGCTGTTTCGGGGCTGGCCCGACCAGGCGGCCCGGCTGGCCGCCCACCCGGACTTCGCCGGCACGGACCTGTCATCGCTGCGCCCGGCGAGCCTCGGCGCGGTCCTGCCGCCCGGTCTACGCCCGGCCCCGGGCGCTCGGGCGAACCTGTTCGGCATGACCGAGGCGTTCGGGCCGTACTGCGGCTCCCCGCTGGACACCGACCTGCCCGCGGGCAAGCACGGTAGCTGCGGACGGCCGTTCGCCGGTGTCGAGGTGCGCATCACCGACCCGGACACGGGTGCCCCGGTCCCGGCCGGCACGGAGGGCGAGATCCGGTTGCGCGGCCCGAACCTGATGCGCGGCATCCGCGGCCGCGACCGGGCCGTGGTGTTCGACGCCGACGGGTTCTACCCGACGGCGGACGCCGGTGTGCTCGACGAGGATGGCTACCTCTGGTACCGGGGCCGGCTCGACGACATGTTCAAGGTGTCGGGCGCGACCGTGTATCCGTTGGAGGTCGAGGCGGCGTTGCGGGCCGTGCCGGGGGTAAGGGAGGCGTTCGTCACCGAGGTCGTCGACGAGGCGGGCGGCAGCCAGGTCGCCGCGCTGGTCGTCGTCGTGGCACCCGGCCGCGACGGCGATGGGGAGCCGGACGGGCTGGTCGAGCAGGCCAGGGCGCGGCTGAGCAGTTTCAAGGTCCCGACCCGGTGGCTCGTCGTGGACGACCCTCACCACGTTCCGCGGCTGGCCAGCGGAAAGGTCGACGGCGGCGCGCTGCGCCGGCTCCTGCGGGAGAAGGGAGCCGTGAGATCCCGGAAGGTGAAGTCGACGTGAAGGCCATCGCCCGCCCCGGGGAGAGCGGCACCAGCCGGGGCAATATGTATAAAATATATAGACGGGTGCTGGTGGCGGGCATGGGCGGCGCCGGTGGAGCCCCGACGCTCGCGAGCGCGTGCTCGCCGAGCTCA
Source organism: Pseudofrankia saprophytica (assembly GCF_000235425.2). NCBI lineage: Bacteria > Bacillati > Actinomycetota > Actinomycetes > Frankiales > Frankiaceae > Pseudofrankia > Pseudofrankia saprophytica. The sequence goes on along the minus strand of NZ_KI912267.1, from coordinate 1,310,484 downwards.
CCAGAGGAGAGGGACATCAGGTGGAGCTGAATGGTCTGCGGGCGCTCGTCGTGGGCGGCGCCTCCGGCATGGCCAGGGCCACGGCCGAGCTGGTCGTCGCGCGCGGCGGCCGGGTAGCGATCCTCGACCGCCCGGCGAGTGCCGGCCAGGAGGTCGCCGACGAGCTGAAGGGCACCTTCCACGCCTGCGACGTCACTGACTTCGCCGGCATGGAGGGTGTCATCGAGGCGGCCCTGGCCGCGCTCGACGGCATCGACGTCGTCGTGAACACGGCCGGGGGAGCGACCCCGGGCCGCACGATCGGCAAGGACGGCCCGATGCCCCTCGAGACCTTCCAGGGGATCATCGACCTCAACCTGATCGGCACCTTCAACGTCGCCCGGCTTGCCGCCTGGCACATGAGCAAGAACGAGCCGAACGCGGACGGCGAGCGCGGGGTGATCATCAACACGGCGTCCATCGCCGCGTTCGAGGGCCAGATCGGGCAGATCGCCTACACGGCGGCGAAGGGCGGCGTGGCCGCCATGAGCCTCACCATGGCCCGGGAGCTCGGCTCCCTCGGCATCCGCGTGAACGCGATCGCGCCAAGCCTGTTCCACACCGGGCTGACCAAGGGCATCCCCGAGGAGTACGAGAAGGTCCTCACGAAGGACGCCGCGTTCCCGAAGCGGATGGGACGCCCGGAGGAGTACGCCCGGCTGGCGGTGGGCATCATCGAGAACCCGATGCTCAACGGCCAGACCATCCGCCTCGACGGCGGCCAGCGCTTCGCGCCGAAGTAGTTCACGTACGCCGACCGACCACGCTCGGACGCCACCGGTCGCTCCGCGGCGGCCGGTGGCGGGAGCGGGCGGAGGCGGCGGCAGCCGACGGAAGTGGGTGCTGGTCGTGAGACCGTTCATGTTTTCCGACGAACAGCGCGACCTGCGCCGCGCGGTGCGTGCCTTCCTCGAGGCGGCTTCGCCCGAGTCGGAGGTGCGCCGGCTGATGGAGACACCCGAGGGCTACGACCCGCGGGTGTGGGCGCGGCTGGCCGGCGAGCTCGACCTCGTGGGCCTCGCGGTTCCCGCCGAGTTCGGTGGCAGCGGTGCGAGCTTCGTCGAGGTGGCGGTCGTCTGCGAGGAGATGGGCCGGCGGCTGTTCTGCGCGCCGTACTTCTCGACGGCGGTGCTGGCCGTCGCCGCGCTGCTGCGGTCGGGGGACACGGCCGCGCAGAAGGCGTGGCTTCCGGGCATCGCGGCCGGCGAGACCCGCGCGACGGTGGCGTTCGCCGAGGAGAACGGGCGCTGGGACGCGGGCGGTATCACCGCGGTGGCGACGCCGGCCGGCGTCGGCTGGGAGATCACCGGCAGCAAGCACTACGTCCTCGACGGGCACACCGCCGACCTGCTCCTCGTCGCCGCCCGCACCGCCACGGGCATCTCCCTGTTCGCCGTCCCCGGCGACGCCGCGGGCCTCACCCGCGCCTCGCTGCTGACCCTCGACCAGACGCGCAGGCTCGCGCGTGTCGAGCTCGCCGCCACCCCCGCGTCGCTCGTTGGCGAGGAGGGAACCGCCTGGCCGGTGCTCGAGCACGTGCTGGACCTCGCGGCCGTGGCGCTGGCCGCCGAGCAGGCCGGTGGTGCCCAGGTCGCCCTTGACATGGCGGTCCAGTACGCCAAGGACCGGGTCCAGTTCGGCCGGCCGATCGGCAGCTTCCAGGCGGTCAAGCACCGTTGCGCGGACATGCTGCTCGAAGTCGAGTCGGCGCGCTCCGCGGCGTACTACGCCGCCTGGTGCGCGGCCGAGGACGACGACGCGGAGCTGGCCAAGGTCGCCGCGGTCGCCAAGGCCTACTGCTCCGACGCATACACCCAGGTCACCGCGGACAACATCCAGGTCCACGGCGGCATCGGCTTCACCTGGGAGCACCCGGCCCACCTGTACTTCCGCCGCGCCAAGTCCGACGAGCTGCTCTTCGGTGACCCGTCGGCCTGGCGCGACCGCCTCGCCAGCCGCGTCGGCCTGTAGCGGGCACTCGGGCGGCCGCGCCGACGACAGGTGGGCCTTCGGAACGGGTCCGGGTCGCCGACCAGGGGTCGATGCACGCTTGGTCGCACCACGTAGCCGTGCGCACACGGCTGAAATGGCCGCTGAGGGACGATCGAGGTCAGGCCGGATACTGCCCCTGGCCCGAATCAGACCACCGTCCCGGCGCCCGTCCGCCCCGAGCCCGAATCGTGGCAGATCAGCCAGCCTATGAACTCACCCTCATAACACAATCCACCAAGCCACCGATTAAGCGTGTTGGATGGCCGAGCCCTGGGGCTCGGCCATCCAACACGAAACGTGGCCGGCGGGGCTCAGGAGGCGTCGTCGCGGCGGGCGAGGGCGTGGAGGACCTCGCGGTAGGGGCGTTTGCGGTCGGGGCTGGGCTCGCGGGGGAGACCCAGGGTGCGCTCGGCGGCGATGTTGCGCTGGATCTCGTCGGTGCCGCCGTAGATAGAGGAGGCCCGGGCGAACAGGAACGCATTGGCGAACTTGCCGCTCGCCGCGGCGTCCGGCCCGGCGAGCAGGCCGCCGGCACCGAGGATCTCCAGGCCGATCTCGGCCGAGAGCTTTGTGATCCTCGTCTGCGCGATCTTGCCGGTGCTGGCGACGGAGGCGCCGGCGGCCGCGTCGCCAGCGGCGGCCTCGGCCTTGGCCCGGACGGCGTTCCACTGGCCGACCTGCAGGTAGCAGTGCAGCCGGGCGAGCTTCTGGCGGATCGCCGGGTCGTCCGCCCGGCCGTGCTCGCGGGCGAGCGCCACCAGGTCGGCGAATGTCACCACCATGCCCTCCGGCGGGCGCAGCAGCGCGGCGTCGCCGGCCTTCAGACCGAGCACGCCGCCCTTGGGCCCGGGCGGTGGGAAGCCGGCGTGCGCGCCGCCGGCGCCGATGCCGGTCCGCTCGAAGTGCAGCGTCGTGTTGGCGGCCATCCAGCCGTTGCCCGCGCCGCCGACGAGGTCGTCCGCGGCGACGACCGCGTCGTCGAGGAAGACCTCGTTGAAGACCGCGTCGCCGGTCATCTCGCGCAGCGGGCGGATCGTGACGCCCGGCTGGTCGAGTTTCAGCGCGAACCAGGAGATGCCGGCGTGCTTGGGGACGTCGAAGTCGGTGCGCGCCAGCAGCATGCCGTAGTCGGCCTCGCGGGCCTGGCTGCTCCAGACCTTCTGGCCGTTGATGATCCACCGGTCGCCGTCGCGTTCGGCGCGGGTGGTGAGCCCGGCAAGGTCGGAGCCGGCGCCCGGTTCACTGAACAGCTGGCACCAGCCGAGCCGGCCCTCGAGGATCGGCGGTACATGCCGGGCGATCTGCTCGGGCGTTCCGAGCGTGAGGATCGTCGGCGCCGCCATCAGCAGGCCCAGCCCACCGGGCGGCTGCAGCGCGCCGAAGGCCGCGAAAGTGGCCCGCACCGTCCGTCCCGCCCGCTGCGGCAGCCCGCGGCCACCCTGCTCGGCGGTGAGGTGCGGCGCCGTCCACCCGGCGGTGGCGACCAGGCGCCACCACTGCTCGACGGACAGCTCCGGATCCCAGTGCTCGGCGAGCCACGCCTCGACCTCGGCGCGCAGGCCGGCCTGGGAGTCCCCGTCGGTGGCGGTGCCGGAGGTGGCGGTGGTGCTCACGAGCGGCTCGCCCCCAGCAGGTCGACGCAGTTGTCGCGCATGATCTTGCGGATCTCGTCGTCGGTGAAGCCGTCGAGCTCCTTGAGAAAGTCCGTCGGCTCGGCGAGGCCCTCGCCGTGCGGCCAGTCGGAGCCGAACAGGATGTGCTCGACGCCGACGAGGTCGGCGAGCTTGCGCAGGTCCTCCTCGTAGTACGGCGTCACCCACAGGTGCGCGCGGATGGTGTCAAGCGGGTCCTCGGCGAACGCCCAGGGCGTCTGATTCGCCTGCTTGCGCAGCCGCTTCACCAGCAGGGCCACCCAGTCCGAGCCGTTCTCGATGCTGGCGACGCGCAGGGTGGGATGGCGGGTGAAGACGCCGTCGACGACGAGGGACGCCATCGTGTCGTGAATGGCGCGGTCGGCGACGAGGACGCGGGTGAGGACGCTGATGCGGCCGTACCCCTCGAACCGCTCGGAGCCGCCCCACGCCGCGGTGGAGGCCTCGTAGCCGCTGTCACCGAGGTGGAAGGCGACCGGGACGGACGCCTCGGCGAGCCGGGCCCAGACCGGGTCGTACAGCTTGTCGCCGAGCGAACGTGACCTGCCGTGCGGCGCGGGGACCGGCGCGGGGCGGACGTGCACCATCCGGGCGCCGCGCGCGAGCAGGCTGTCGACCTCGGCGACGGCGGCGGCCGGGTCGGCGAGCGAGAGCATCGGCACGCCGATCAGCCGGCCGCGGTGGTCGAAGCCCCAGTCCTCCTCCAGCCAGCGGTTGAAGGCGTGCAGGCTGACCATCGTCGCCTCGACGTCGTCCTTGAGCGCCTCCTCGACACCGCAGCCCAGCGTGGGGAACAGCAGCACCCCGTCCAGCCCCTGCCGCTCGACGACCTCGAGGCGCGCGTCGCGGTCGCGGTACTCCGGCCGCAGCGGCTCGACCTTCATCAACGTCCGCGGGTCGACCCCGTCCGGAATCTGGCCGCGGAACAGCGGGTCCAGGCAGCCGGGAACGATGATCGGGTCGAACGTCGGGTTCGGGATGAAGCGGTTGACCTGCCCGCCCATGAGTAACTGCGTGCGCCTGCCTGCCTGTACGACCTGGACCCCGCGCTGCGCGAACTTCTTGTCAAGATGACGGGTGAACGCGTCGAGCGTCTCGTAGTAGTGGTTGTCCGCGTCGATCGGCTTCGAGCTCGTCATTTGTTTTCCTCGGCTGGGAAGTAGCGCTTTCAATCTAGAAAAGCATGGCTTTCCAACAACTGTGACTGTACTCTGGCGCCGTCTCTCAGGCCAGCCCGGAAGGCGGCGGCCCGGCCGGCACCTGCCGCTACCTGGCAACCTTTCCGCGCGGCGGTCCGCGTGCCGGGTCGCCGGGCCGGGCCCGTCGGCGGACGTGAAACGATGAGACGGACACCGGTGGGCTGACCGAACCACCCCGCCTCGCCCACCCGAAGCAGCCTGGGAGTTTTCGTGGTCGCGAAGAAGGGCGCGCGCCCTCCGCGGGAGAAGCCGCAGCAGATCGCCGACGAGATCCGCTCGCTCATCGTGACCGGCGAGCTGGCCGACGGCGACCTGCTCGGCCGTGAGCCGGAGCTGGTGGAGCGGTTCGGCGTCTCCCGCCCGTCGCTGCGCGAGGCGCTGCGCATCCTGGAGACCCAGGGCCTGATCTCGGTGGAGCGCGGCGTCCTCGGCGGGATCTTCGTGCGCCAGCCCGACGAGCGGCTCACCGCACGCACCGCCGCCCTGCTGCTCCAGGCGCGAGGCGTCCCGCTGATGGACGTCTGCGCCGCGCGCACCCTGCTCGAGCCGCTCGCGGCCCGGCGGCTGGCGCAGTCGCCGCAGCGGCAGTCGGCCGCCGATGAGCTCGCCGAGCTCATCGGCAAGGAAGAGGAGTCGCTCGCCGACCCCGAGGAGTTCGGCCGGGCCAACGCCCAGTTCCACGAAAGGCTGCTGGCGCTGGCGGGAAACCAGACGCTGACCATCGTCGCCGAGATGCTGAACGAGATCGTGGCCCGCGCCGTCACCGCGCTCAGCCGGGCCGAGGACGCCACCGGCTCCCTGGCGACCCGGCGCCGAGGCGTGCGTTCGCAGCGACGCCTCGTCGAGCTGATCCAGGCCGGCGACGGCCCGGCCGCCGAGGAGCACTGGCGGTCCCACATGGCTGTCGTCGACAAGGTCATGCTCGGCGCCGAGGCGGGGACGGTCGTCGACCTGGTCCACCACTACTGACCGAGCCGGCTTCCGCGCCCGCCGCCGACGCCGCGGGGGCCGTCACTGGCATTTCCAGGCGGGTTGGCGCTTCTCGAGGAACGCTCGCGGGCCTTCCTTGGCGTCGTCGGTGCGTACGACCCGTTCCCGATACGCCTCGCCCATGATCTCGGCCTCGCGCAGCGGCAGGTCGCGGCCCTGGCGGATCGCCAGTCGTGTGCCGCGTACCGCCAGCGGCGCGTTGCGGCACACGATGCCCGCCAGCTCCGTGGCCCGCTCCAGCAGCCGGTCGTGCTCGACGACCTCCGAGACCAGCCCCAGCTCGTAGGCGCGCGCGGCACTCATCCGCTCGTGGCGGCCCATCAGCGCCATCCGCATCGCGATGTTCGTCGGCAGCGCCCTCGCCAGCCGGACCACCTCACGGCCCGAGACCAGGCCGATGCTGACGTGCGGGTCGAAGAACTCGGCCCGGTCCGAGGCGATGACGATGTCGCCGGTGGTGACGAGGTCCAGCCCCGCGCCGCAGCACAGCCCGTTGACGGCGGTGAGGATCGGCTTGGTCATGCTCCGGAACGGCGGGGTGCCCTCCTGGGGCGCCTCCCACTGCGGATACGTCGACAGGTATGGCTCGTCGTAGACGACCCGGCCGTCGTCCGGGATCTCGCCGACGTCGGCGCCGGCGCAGAACGCCCGCCCGTTCCCGGTGACGACCAGGATCCACACGTCGCCGTCCGCCTCGGCGTCCGCGTACGCCTGCCGCAGCTCGCGGATCATCTCGGGGGACAGGGCGTTGAGCCGGTCCGGCCGGTCGAACGTGATCGTCGCTATCCGGTCGCGAACCTCGTACTGGATGGTCTCGTATCCCATGGCGGCAGCCTCCCGCATCGTTCGTCGTCTGATCGGGCGCGGACCGAGGCCTGGCCGGGACCCGATCTGGACCGGCCAGGCCAGGCCAGGTCCCGGCAGGTCCCGGCAGGTCTCGGCCAGCCCGGGCGGACCCGGTCCCGCCCGGCCCGGTTCCGCCCGGCTTCGTTCCGCCGGTTCGGATGGCGTGACCTGGTGGCCTACCGCTGGGACAGGATGTGGCGGCCCTTGATCATGGGGAGGTCGAGGAAGGTCCGGATGCCGGGCACGGCCGCGCAGACCGGGGCGACGGCGTGGACGGCGTGCATGGCGGTGCCCAGGCAGCCCTGGTCGTTCTCGTCCTCGCCATGAATGGCGATCTTTGCCTCCAGCACCATCGAGGGGCTGCCCTCGACGGTGACCTTCCAGCCGCGGCCGGTGGGCCAGTCCGGAGCCTGCCCCTGGCCGACCCGGGTGATGTGCTCGACCGTCAGCGCACGGCGGCCGCCGATGACGGCGGTGGCCGAGAACCGCTGGGCGCTGACCGTCCCGGCCTCGACGCGGCCGGCCTTGATGTCGAAACCGCTGTCGGCGACGGCCACCTGGCGGTCGTAGAGGAAGTCGTCGATCGTGGCGCCCAGCCCGTCGGCGACCAGGAGGAGCGGGGCGCGGAACACGGAACCGGCCAGCACCGGATCCGCGAGCGGCACGGGAGCGTCGGGCGCCCGGCCGAACCCCATGATGTCGAACATCATCCCGGGGCTGTCATAGGACGAGTAGTCGAGCAGTTCCTGGACCACCAGCGTGTCGATCCGCGCGAACAGGGCCGACATCGTCAGCGGCAGCACCTCGGAGGCCCAGCCGGGTTCGATGCCGGTGGCGTGGAACGACGTCCCGCCCGCGGCGCACGCCTCCTCCAGCCGCGCGGCGACCGCCGGCTCCAGGCTCGCCGGGTAGATGAGGCTGGTGACCGCCGTGGAGACGACGTTCTTGCCGGCGGCGAGCAGCCGGCAGATGTCGTCCAGGGCGCCCGCCGGGTTCATCTCGCCCTGGGCCATGTACAGCACGCAGTCGGCGTCCAGCGCGACGATCTCGTCGGGGTCGTTCGTGGCGGTCACCCCGATGGGGTCCAGGCCCGCGATCTCGCCGACGTCCCGGCCGGCCTTGGCGTCGCTGTAGACGAACGCGCCGGCCAGCTCGAGGTCGGGGTGGTCGCGGACCGCGCGTATCGCGTGCCGCCCGACGGCCCCGGTGGCCCACTGTACGACCCGAAGCACCGTCCACCTCCTGCTCCCGTGTCGCCGGGCCGCGCTGCCTGCCCGGTCCGACCCGCTCGAAAATATCTATATCTAACGGAGCGTGCAACGACGGGGTCGCCTGCGCTCGCGCAGGTCACGGTGTGGGAAGATCGCCGCGAAGGGATCCCGCAAAACATCTAGATACTAAGGGTGGCGTCCCGGTACTATCTGGCCGGCTCGGGTGCATCCGCGGACTGGCACCGCCCGGGCGGGCGGCCGGTCCGCTCGACACCGCGGGCAGCGGTCAGCGCCCGCACCGTCGACCCGAAGGGACAAGCCATGGACGACTCCTCGCCGATCGGTGAGTTAGCGAGAGACGTGCCCCGGCCACGGCGGCGCGGGCCACGGTGGCTGACGGCCGCTGCCGTCGCCACGACGCTCGTGGTCGCGGCCGCGGCCTGCGGCGGTGGCGGTGACGACGGGAAGGACGCCGCGCCGGCCGAGCCAACCGGCGTCGCGGCGCTGGGCCCGGCGCAGCCGGCGAGCGGCACCCCGGTCAAGGTCGGCGTGATCAGCGACGGGAAGGGGCCGGCTCTCGACAACTCGATCCAGCTGTCCGCCGCGGACGCGGTCGCGAAGTTCCTCAACGACCACCGCGGTGGGCTCGGCGGCCGGCCGATCCAGCTGGTGCCCTGCGAGACGCACTCCGACCCGGGCGCCGCCGCCGACTGCGCCGCCCAGCTCGTCCAGGAGAACGTGGCGGTCACGGTTCTCGGCGAGACGTCCAGCCTCGGGAACGTGTGGAAGCCGCTGCACGACGCCAACATCCCGATGTTCATCTACGGCACCACCGAGCAGAACGCGTTGCACGACAAGGACCGGACGTTCGTCATGGTGAGCTCGGCGACCGGGCTGGCGGACCAGCCGATCGGTGTCGCCAAGGAGCACAAGGTCACCAAGGTGGCCGTCGTCGTGATCGACGTGCCGCAGGCCACCGCCTTCTACGACGAGGCCGGCAAGGACCTCTTCAAGAAGGCGGGAATCGACGTGACCGTCATCCCGGTGCCGCCGGGCACCGCGGACATGACCCCACAGTTGGCGAGCATCAAGTCCGATGACACCGAGGTCCACGTCATCGGCAATGACAGCTTCTGCATCGCCGCGTTCCAGGGCCTGCGCGCCATCAACTTCACCGGGCCGATCAGCGCGCTGTACAGCTGCATCACCGACGCGACACGCAAGGCGGTCGGCTCGTACCTGAAGGGCGTCGTCATCGCGACGCCGGTCGCGGACGGTGACGCGGGCAACGCCGACATCAAGCAGTGGCACGCCATCGTCGACACCTACGCGAAGGGAAAGGTCGACCTCTCCAACTCGATGGGTCTGACGATCTACATGACGATGATGGGACTGCGGGACGGGCTCGACGGGTTCACCGGCGAGCTGACCCCGACCGCCATCGCAGACAAGCTCCACGCGATGCCGGCCAAGCCGGTACCGGCGGGGCCTGGCCTGAAGTTCCGCTGCAACGGCAAGGCGGATCCGCAGACGCCGGCGGTCTGCGTGCGCGGCGCGCTGCTGACCAGCCTGGACGCGAAGGGCCAGCCCACGCTTCCCTACCGTCCTACCGGTGTCTCCCCGATCGAGGACTGAGCCAGTCCCCGCTCCCGCGGATCCCGCTCCCGCGGATTCCGCTCCCACCGACCCCGGCTCCCATCGAGTAGACCCGGAGAGAACCCTCATGGCGTCCACGCTCGTCGAGCGGCACGACGGTCTCGTCACCGTGACGTTCAACCGCCCGGAGAAGAAGAACGCGCTGAACGCCGAGAGCTGGGGTGACCTCGACCGGATCCTCACCGAGGTCGCCCTGAACCCGGAGGACCGGGCGCTGTTGCTGACCGGGGCCGGTGGGAACTTCTCGTCCGGCGCGGACCTGTCGCCGAAAGGGAACGACGCGAGCGGGCTCACTGGCCGCGGCCGGCAGCTGATCCTGCACGAGATGCGGATCGTCGGCGATCTCATCAACCGGCTGCACCGGCTGCCCAAGCCGACGCTCGCCGCCGTCGACGGGGTCTGCGTGGGCGTGGCGCTCGGGCTCGCGCTCGCGTGCGACCTGGTCGTCGCCAGCGAGCAGGCCCGGTTCTGCGAGGTGTTCGCCCGGCGCGGCCTCGCGCTCGACGGCGGCACGTCGTGGACGCTGCCCCGGCACGTGGGGCTGCGCCGCGCCAAGCAGATCGCGTTCTTCGGTGACATCGTCGAGGCGAGCGACGCGTTGGCCTGGGGGATGGTCAACGAGGTGGTCCCGGCGGACGACCTGCCGAAGGTCGCGGCCGCCTGGGGCCGCAGGCTTGCCGCCGGCCCGACGACGACGCTGTCCCTCATCAAGCGTCAGCTTGACGCGAGTGGCGCGCTCACCTTCGAGCAGGCCGTCGAGGACGAGGCCCGCTCCCAGCACATCGCCTACACGACGAAGGACATGGCCGAGGGCATCCGCTCCTTCCTCGAACGCCGCGACCCGCGCTTCACCGGCAGCTAGGATCCACGCCTCACTGACAGCGGAGAGGGCGGGCGCGGAAGGGCAGCGCCCGCCCTCTCCGCTGTCCGCCGCCGACGGGACTCCATGATCCTGCGCGGCCGCGAACGTTCACCGTTCTCTTGGATGCGGGCCCGTGGGCCGCGGGCCGGACGACGGCCTGCCCCTGACATTCCGGCCGGCGAACTACGGCCGGGCGGATTCTGGCCGCACCGACTTCGGCCGGCCGGAAGACGTCAGGGGCACGACGGTGTCGCTCGACAGAATATCTAAAGGTGTCCATGCCGCCATCTCGGCGTCAGGGCGCTGGCGGCGCCGCCGGTACCTGGCGTGGGACCCGTTCCGGCCGCGCCGTCGAGCTGGTCGTCTGACCAATCCGGCGGGACTGGACCTGGATCGCCCTGCCCGGCCGGGGCGGGAGCCCATCGGCCGCGCACGCATATCCGCCCGAAAATGGGCAAATGCGATTTCGCGAGTTCATCATGGATTGACGCGTGCTCGCTCGCTGGTGGCCGTGGCGCCAACCGAGCCGATTACCTCGTGCACGATACGTCCTTGAAGCATTTACATATTTCGGTTACCGTTTGATCGTCGCGGTTGGTAGTCGAGCTGCTTCTCGACTGGATGGCTCCTGGCGTTTTCGCCTGCGCGGGCCCTTTGCCGTGGACATCCCTATGAGCCTGGCGGCCTGAGTGTCCGCCCAGGGGCGCGGAGCTCTGTCCTCCGCGCCGTTCTTCCCCACCCGACGGAAGGAAACGTTGTCGTGCGTTCATCTATGGGCTCGCGGGCGAGGCGAGCACGGTTCCGAAGACTCGCCGCGGCTGCTTTAGCCGCGCTGGCCGGCTCGCTGGTGCTGTTCACGGCGGGAGCGTCGCCGGCATCCGCGATCACGTACCATCCTGTGTCGCTGCCGGCGGACGAGTCCCCGCACGTCGACGCCGGAATGGAATGGTGGTACATCACCGGCCACCTCAACGGCAAGGACCTCCTCGGCAAGAGCCACTCCTATGGCTTCGAGACGATGGTCGTCCGCAATGACGGGATCTCCACGGCGCCCGTCGCGACCATCTACAACGTGAACTTCGCCATCTCGGACCTCACCCGGGGAACCTACAAGGGCACCAAGGAGATCTACAGCATCCAGCCGGACGTCGTCCCGCCCGGCGGCGGCTACAACTTCACCGTCGGGTCCGTGCACATGGACGGGAAGAACGGCGTCAACCACTTCTCCGGCGGTTTCTCGGACCTCAGCTACTCGTTCGGAAGCATGACCGCCAGCCAGTCGACGCCGGCCGCGCTGCACGGCAATGCGGGCATCATTCCCTACGGACCCTTCGGGCAGTCGGGCTACTACTCGCAGACGAACCTGAAGGTCAACGGGACACTGTTCGACCACGGCATGCCGGTGCAGGTGACCGGCACCGCCTGGCTGGATCACCAGTGGGGTGACTGGACACCCGGCAAGGGCGGCTGGGAGTGGTACAGCATCCAGCTCTCCAACAACACCCAGTACATGCTCTACTTCATCCGCGACGAGAACGGCAACTACGTCCAGACGGTCGGGACGCTCGTCCAGCCGAACGGGTCGACCACCAACCTGCCGCCCGCGCAGCTCAGCCGCACCACGACCGGCACCTGGACCAGCCCGAACACCAATATCACCTATCCCATAAAATCGACGGTCACGGTCCCCGGTGGCACGCTGTCGGTGACGCCGCAGCTGCCCGACCAGGAGGTGTGGAGCAGCCTTGTCCCGGTGGGCCAGTACTGGGAGGGCACGGCGACCGTGGGCGGCACGATCAACGGCCAGGCCGTTACCGGCATGGCCTACGCCGAGGTCATTCCGTACATCGAGATGCCGGGCCACGGCTACGTCTGGCAGTCCGTCCTGGACCTCCTCGGGCTGTAACCACCACCCTGATCCCACATCCTGATCCCACATCCTGATCCCGGATCCTGATTCCGCTCCCGGATCCTGACCTCGACGGGCGGTGGGCTCGCGCTGGCGAGCCCGCCGCCCGGTTCCCTGTGTCCTGTGCCGAGGCCGGACGAAGACGGGAGATACCACAGACCGGTCCCGTGCCGTGGAAAAGAACGGTGGGAGAAGAGCCTCGGCGGGAGGGGTGTTTGCGGTCGGCGTGTGGCCCGTATTGTGATCGGAGCTGGCTGGCGTTGGTGGCTGCCAGGGAGCCGCTTCAGGAGGGCCGCCGCTCGCGTGGGTGCATGCGCGGGCGGACGGGAATGCTGCCATCATCCTCTTGTCGGACGGGGCTCGGCGAGGGTGAGCAGGCTGATTCGGGGGAGTACCACGATGCGCGGGGACGGGCGCGCCGGGGGCGCTGGGCGCGGACCCCGGCTGGTGGGCTGATGGCCGACGACCCGTCAGAGAAGGTCCTGGACGTCGGCAGGCCGTTGCGGGCCGAAGATCCCCGCGTCGTCGGGCGGTACACGCTGCGGCGCCTGCTGGGCGCCGGTGGGATGGGCGTGGTGTACCTCGGGCAGGACACCGTGAACGGGCGGTGGGTCGCCGTCAAGCTGATCCGTCCGGACATTGTCGAGGAGCCGGAGTTCCGCGCGCGTTTTCGCCGGGAGGTGGGCAACGCCCGCAAGGTCCGCGGGTTCTGCACAGCGGAGCTGCTCGATGCCGACCCGGATGGCGAGCCCGCGTTCCTCGTCACGGACTACATTCCCGGCCCGACGCTCAGCCAGGCCGTCGCGCGGGAGGGCCCGCTTGCCGGTGCGGCGCTCGAGCAGCTGGCGGTCAGCGTCGCGACGGCGTTGACGGTCATTCACCGCGCTGGCGTCATCCACCGCGACCTGAAGCCCGGAAACGTCCTGCTCTCGCCGACCGGCGCGCGAGTCATCGACTTCGGGATCGCCCGCGCGCTGGACTCGACGTCGGTCATCACCCAGGAGCTCAGTCGCCTCGGCACGCCGGCGTTCATGGCGCCGGAACAGGTCCGTGGCGAGCTGCCGACGCCGAAGGTCGACATCTTTGCCTGGGGTGGCATCGTCCTGTTCGCCGCCACCGGGCGGACCCCGTTCGACGGCCCGCAGGAACTGGTGCCCTACCGCATCGTGACCGAGGAGCCGCCGCTCGACGCGCTCGACGGGCCGCTGCGCGCGGTCGTCGCCCGCGCGATGAGCAAGCAGGTCGAGCAACGGCCGACGGCGACCGAGCTCTACAGCCTGCTGCTGGAGCTTCCCCACCCAGGCGCGGACGAGCCCGTCCCCGACGGTCCCAGGCGGTTCCCCGCGCCCACCGGAAACCCGAACCTCCCGACGTCGCCGCGGCTCCCACCGCCCCAGCAGCCGCCTCCCGCGTCCACGGGTCCACGCACGCCGCCGGGTCCGCACACGCCGTCTGGCGGCCCGTCCACACCGTCTGGCCCGCGCTCGCCGTCTGGCCCGCGTACGCCGCCAGGTCCGCATACCCCGTCCGGGCCACGTACCCCGTCCGGCCCGCGTACGCCGCCGGGACCGCACCCGCAGTCGGGGCCGCATACGCCGCGCCCGCCCGCCGAGCGGACGGCGCCCGACAGCCGCCGCGACGGGACGGGACCGTCCCTGATCGTGCCCGCGCCACGGGGACGCCGCCGGCGGCGGAGCTTCGGCCCGGTCGCCATCGCCGTCACCGGGCTGCTTCTGGCCGCCGTGGTGGGGCTGTTCTCGGGGGTGCCGGCCGCCGGACTGGCGATCATCGTCCTCACGGGCGTCGTCCTGCTGGTGCGCCGGCTGCGGCGGCTGCCGACCTTCACTCCCCGCGGCTCCACCGACCCCGGCCGGATTCTCGCCGGCGACCTGGCCGTGAGCCCGGACGGCACGACGGCCGCCGCGGCCACCGACACCGGCGTCCGGATGTGGTACCTGTTCTCGCCGGTGCGGCCGGCCGTTCTCGGTTCCGGCTCCCATCCGGCGTACCGGACGGCCGTGTTCAGCCCCGACGGCCGGATGCTGGCCGCCGCGGGTCAGGCCGTGGAGCTGTGGGACGTGCGGCTGGGCCCGATGTCCACCCCGCGGCAGCTGAGCACGCTGCCGGCGGGAACGGGCAGGCTGGCGTTCAGCCCGGACGGCCGGCTGCTCGCCGTCGCGGCCGGCCGGGCGACCGGTGCCAACGTGTGGCTGTGGGAGGTCAGCTCACCGGACCGGCCCAGGCTCCTGGCCACGCTGGGCATCCCGGCGTCCGACGTCGTGTTCAGCTCACGCGGGCGCGTCCTGTTCACGGCCGACGGAAACCGCGGCCAGGGGATGGTGAGCGGCTGGGACATCGGCGCCAAGCCCGCCCAGCCGACCGTGCTCGGCCGGATCGAGACCGGTGGGTCCGCCGTCGCGCGCCTCGCGCTGAGCCCCGACGGCACGCTGCTGGCGACGGGAGCCACGGACAGCGGCGTCGCGCTGTGGGACGTGAGCGACCCCGCCGAGCCGGTCGCCCGGGCGACCCTGCTGCGCCGCCGCGGCGGCGATGACGACCGGCCGCAGGTGTCGTTCAGCCCCGACGGGACCCGGCTGCTGGCCGTGTCCGCCACGCTGCCGCCACGCCTGTGGGACGTCAGAAACCCCACCCGGCCCCGGGCCACGTCCACCGCTCCCAACGCGCACTACCAGGCCGTGGCCGCGTTCATCCAGCAGGGCCAGGCCCTGCTGACCGCCGACCGGCAGGGCGCCATCCAGCTCTGGGCCTACCGCTGACGGGCGACCTGGTCGGGGAGGCCGCCGCGACAGACGTGGCGGCCTCCCCGGTGACGGTCGTCGAGGGTGGGGTCGCGAGGTGGGTCAGCCGGCCGCCGGAGCGGGAGCGGTGGCGGCGGCGTGGTCCTGGACGGCCTTGCCGATGGCGGCGGCGGTCTGGTTGCGCCACGTCTCCGACTTGCCGAACTGCCAGTTCTCCGAGGCGAGCGGGGCAGCGGACGCGCCGGTGAAATGTGGGACCACCTCACGTGCGAACAGCTCGTAGCTGTGCCGGGTGGCTTCCTGGTCGGCGAGGTCGGCGGCGAGGAGCAGGTAGCCGCCGAAACCGCCGGACTGCTGCCACAACCGCTCGATCTGCGCGATCGCCATGTCCGGGGTGCCGCAGATGAACGAGCCGGTCGCGTTGCCGTGCTCGATGCGCTCGGCCAGCGGGGTCGACGGGTCGAACGGTATCGGCAGCACCTTCGACTGGTAGGTCTGCACGGCGGTGAGCCCGTAGGCGACGTCCTTGGCGGCCTGTTCGACGGTGTCGGCCAGGTGCATCTGGCCCATCAGCCGCCAGCCGCGCCGGTCCATCGTCTGCCCGTGCCGCGCGGCCGTCTCGCTCGCGACCTCCCAATGGGAGCCGAGAATGTCGAAGCCCGCGGCCTGGCTCGCGGCGATGGAGAGCATCCCGGCGCCGAACCGGCCGGCGGTGCGCGGGCCGGCGGGGGAGAAGGTCGCGGCCACGGCGATCTCCGGGCGCGGTCGGGTGTAGGGGGCGAGCTGCAGCACCGCGTCCCGCAGAGTGAACCAGTCGGTCTGCCGGGTCACCGGCTCATCACCGGCGAGCAGCGCGACGACGGCCTCGAGGGACTCCTCCATCATCTCGCGCTGCCGGTTGGTGTCGATGCCGAGCATGTGGGCGTCGGAGGCGAGCTGGCCGGGGCCCACGCCGAGCATCACCCGGCCGCGGGTCAGATGGTCGAGCAGGACGATCCGGTCGGCGACGTGCAGCGGATGGTGGTAGGGCAGCGAGACGACGCCGGTCCCGAGCCGGATGCGGCGGGTTCTCGCGGCGGCGCTGGCGATGAAGATCTCCGGCGACGAGATGATCTCCCAGCCGCCGGAGTGGTGCTCGCCGATCCACGCCTCGTCGAAGCCGAGCCGGTCGAGGTGCTCGATCAGGGACAGGTCCTGTTCGAGCAGCAGCGTCGGGTTGCGGCCGGCCTGGTGGAACGGCGCCAGGAAGATGCCGAACCGCAGTGGCCAGCGCGCTCCCGCCGCGACCTCGTTGGTGATCGTGTGGGACAGGGACAAGACGAGCCTCCGGCGACGAGAAGCGAGGTGAGCGGTCAGGTGGCCGCTGGCCGGCGGCCGTTGGCCGGCGAACAGCGAACGGCGAACGGCGAACGGCGAACGGTGGTCAGGGGACGAAGGGGCCGCGTCCCATCTGGTCGCGAACGGTGACCACCGCCGGGTTGGTCAGCGCCCGGCGCTGCCAGTTCGCGCCGTCGACGACGAGCGTGTGCCCGGAGATGAACCGGGCATAGGGCGAGGCCAGGAACGTCGCCGCCCAGCCGAGCTCGCGCGGCCGGCCGACCCGCATCGCCGGCTGGGCAACGGCCTTGTCATGGGTACGGGCGAGGTTGGCCTGAATGTCGGTCGTCATGTCCTCGTGCGGGAAGAGCCCGGGAACCAGCCCGTTCACCTGAATCCCGTACGGCCCCCACTCGACGGCGAGCGTCTCGACCATGTTCTTCACCCCGGCCTTGGCCGCGGCCGAGTGGGCGAAGCCGGGTCCACCCGTCCAGGCGTAGGACGCCCCGACGTTGACGATGGAGCCGGGCCGACCGGCGGCCATCAGCCGGCGGGCGAACTCGCGGGCGCAGAAGAAGGTGCCGTTCAGGGTGATGTCGACGACCGTGCGCCAGGCGTTCGGTGACATGTCCTCGGCCGGAACGGGGAAGTTGGCGGCCGCGTTGTTGACGAGCACGCCGGGCAGGCCGAACGCGGCTTCCGCCGCGTCGAACAGGTCGGCGACGTGCTCGGGGTCGCGGATGTCGCAGCGGCTCGCGAGGACCGGGGCGCCGAGCTTCTCCATGGCCTCCCGGCCGGCGTCGAGATGCTCCGGCTTCCGGCTGCCGATGACGATCGCCGCGCCGAGACGGGCGAACTCGGTGGCGATCGCCCGGCCGAGCCCGGTGCCGCCGCCGGTCACGACGACCGCGACGCCCTCGAAGGTGCCGGGCGGTAACGCGCTCTCGCCGGCGCCGGGCGGCTCGGACAGCCCGATGACGCCTTGAACATCGCCGGTCCCGCCGGTCCCGCCTGCTTCGCTGGCGCCGCCGGTCGGGTTCGTTCCCGTGGGTCCGTTGCCGGTCATGTCGTCAGCTCCCCGTGTATCGGGGCGGGCGCCCCTCGGCCCGTGCCGTCCGCATCTCCGCGATGTCGTCCGACCTGCTGATGAACGTCTGGAAGATCAGCTCGTCCGCCATCGACGAGCGCAGCGCCGGCTCCGAGAGATGGCGGATCACGCCGCGCGCCATGTTCACCGAGACCTTCGGCGCGGCGGCGATCTTCTCGGCCATCTCGCGCACCGTCCTGTCGAGCTCGTCGGCCGGCACGACCCGGGAGACGACGCCGTGCGCCAGCGCCTCGTCGGCGCCCATCGCCCGGCCGGTGAGCACCAGGTCGCTCACCACGCCGTGGCCGCAGATCTGGTAGAGACGGCCGATGCCACCGGTGTCCGGGATGACGCCGTAGCCAAGCTCGGGCAGCATCATCCGGGCTCCCTGGGCGGCAACCCGGATGTCGCAGATCAGGGCCCGTTGAAACGACGCTCCAATCGACCAGCCCTGCATCGCGACCAGGATCGGTGCCTCGATGTCGAGCGCGCGCAGGATGCCGCGGTGGCCGCGTTTCATCAGCTCGTGGTGGCTGATCTCGACGGCGCCGCCACCGATCGCGGCGACATCGCGGCCCGAGGAGAACGACTTCCCCTCCGCCCGCCAGATCACCGCTCGCAGGTCGCGTCGTGCCGCCAGCTCGTCGAGGATCTCGAAAAGAGCGAGGTCCATCGTGTCGTCGAAGGCGTTGTGCTTGCCCGGGTTGTTGTTCGTGATCGTGGCGATCGGCCCGTCGATCTCAAGCCGGACCCGTTCGTCAGCCATGTGCGCACGCCTTCCGCCTCACCAACGGCCGCGAAGCCGACCCAGGAGCGACCGGCGCTCTGGCCCCGGAGCGGACCGCGGCTCACGGCCACCAGAAGTGAGACGCGAGCGGCCTTCGCCTCGGCCAGGAGAGCCAGCTCGCTCGCCAGCCGCCCCGTCGTTGTAACAGGGTTCTACCTTCACCGTGTCTTCTGTCGCAAGTGGCGCGGTATGGCCACCACCCCGTCTTCGCTACGTCCCCGGTGGCCCCGATGGGTGCCTGGTCGCCAGATGGTCTGATGGGCGGCACACGGACAGGCATGCGCGGCGAGGTGGGGCCGCGCCCGAGGGTCGCCGGTCAGGGCGGCGGTGAGGTGGCATCCGATGAGGACCAGCCGGCTGGAGGCGTTCAGCGACGGCGTTCTGGCCATCATCATCACGATCATGGTCCTGGAGCTGAAGATCCCCGAGGGCCATGACTTCGCCGCGCTGCGGCACGCCGCCGGCTCGGGCCTGCTGACCTATCTGCTCAGCTTCGTCTACGTCGGGATCTACTGGAACAACCATCACCACATGTTTCAGCTGACGCGCCAGGTCACCGGGGCCGTACTGTGGGCGAACCTGGGGCTGCTGTTCTTTCTCTCGCTGTTCCCGTTCACCACCGCCTGGATGGACGAGAGCAAGTTCGCCCACAGCCCCGTCGTCCTGTACGGCGTGAACCTGATGCTCGCCGCGATCGCGTACTACGTTCTTCAGATGATCATCATTCGCGGGCAGGGCTCCGATTCACCGCTGCGGCGAGCCGTCGGCCGGGATGTGAAGGGCAAGATCTCGCCGGTGCTGTACCTGACCGGCATCCTGTGCGCCCAGCTCGTCGACCCGCACGGACACGTCGGCGTCGTGATCGCGGTGGCCTGCTACGCCGCCGGGGCGCTCATGTGGTTGATCCCCGACCGCCGCATCGAACACGCCGTCCGCGAACTCGGCACCCCGGACTGACGGTCACCTTCCGGCCGGCCTCATGGCGGCTGGGGAGCTACGCGAGCCGGCGGGTGAGGGCGGCCTCGAGATGGGGGAAGCCGATCCGCTCCTGTTCCAGGCGGATCGCGTCACCGTAGGCGTGGCTGACGAGGTCCTGGTGAAGAGCGGCCTCATCGGGGGTCAGGCGGGGCAATGGGGCGCGGTGCTGCGAGGGTTCGCGGACCCACTGGTCAGGGTGCGCCAGCAGCGTGGCGCGGTCCATCAGGAACGACTCGGCGTCGGGTATCTCGGCGCGTAGCCGGTCGAGGATGGCGAAGCCGTGGGTGTCGAGGTCGCCCCAGTACAGGACGCGGCGGCCGGCGAACCACGGGTGCGCGGCGAGGCCGGTCAGCCCGTAGCCGCCGCCGAAGACCGCGGCCGCGTCGGGCACGTCAGGGAAGGCCAGATAGGTGATCTCGTTTTCGAGGACGAACACGGTGCCGACGTTCGGCGCCGCCGCCGCGAGGTCCTCGATCCGGACGCCCAGCTCGCCCACGCCAGGCAGGCGGTTCACGGTCGGGTCGAGGGAGCGGAACCGGACGTAGGCCGGCTGGCTCCGGAACCCGTATCGCCGGGCGAACTGGGCACGAGGAACCGCTTGGTCGACGGCGCCGTCCGGCAGCAGCAGGTCGAGCAGCTCGGCGAGCAGCGCCCGGTGGACCTCGATGAACTTGGTGTCGACTCCCGGCACCGGCACCTGGCGCAGGTATCGGCCCTGGCCGCGTTCGCGCATGAGCCACCGGGTCGTCGCGAGGATCCTGGCCCACTGCTCGGGAGTGTGCTGGAGCACGCGGGCCGGATGGGTGTTCACCCAGTCCACGAGCGCCGCGGCCGTGGCGGAGCCGTCGCCGGGCCCGGTCGTGGGGGTTCCGCGGAACCGGGGCACGGTGCCTTCGCCGGGGTCGGACGCGGCGGCCTCCCGATGTCCCGTCGCGCTGGCCTCCACGAGTCCGCCCGCGGTGAGGCTGCGGCCCTCGCCCGCGGTGAGGCGGCGCAGCTCGGTGAACCGTCGGACGTCGGCCGTGACCTGCAGGAGCCGCCACAGCGCGTCCCAGCCACCGTCGACGACCAGCCTGGCCGGGATCTTGTTCGTCCCGATGCTGCGACCGCCGACGGTCCTGGTCGGCAGCCGGAAGTCCGCCGATCGGTCTTCGGCGGCGAACCACTCCTGGCTCCAGGCCCGCGCCTCGTCGAACCGTTCGGCCAGCTCACCGACCGCCGGCCCTCGCAGGGGAACCTCCACCGTCTCGAACGGTTCGCCCTTGGCCCAGGCCGCGAGATACTGGCCGCTCTCCCACCGCCGGCGCAGGCGGGCCCGCGCGTCCGCCAGCGTTGTCCATCCCGCCGCCTTCGTCCCCGTCCTCGTTGGCCGTGCCACCGGGTCGCCGGTCACCGCGTCACCAGCCGCCGCCTCACCAGCCGTCGGGTCACTGGGCGGTGGCCAGCTCGGCCGCGAGCCGGCCGACCCGCCTGGCCCGGTATTCCTGGACGGTCAGGTTCTGCAGCCGCGAGTAGCTACCGGACTCGTTGTCGACGAAGCCCACCGACGACACGTGCCGCTCGATGACGTGGATCTTCTGCAAAGGAGTGACAATCAGCAGCTGTAGCCCGAGGCGTTCGAACAGGCCGAGCGCGAACCGGGTCGACGCGTCCGACCCGCGGCCGAACGCCTCGTCGATGACGACGAACCGGAAGGTGCGCGGCCCGGAGTCGAGCTTGAACTGGTAGGCCAGCGACGCCGCGAGAATCGTGTAGGCGAGCTTCTCCTTCTGCCCGCCGGACTTCCCGCCCGAGTCCGTGTAGTGCTCACGCTCGGTGTCGTCCGCGAGCGCCCGTTCCGATGCCGAGAACACGAACCAGTTGCGCACGTCGGTGACGCGCCGGGTCCAGATCCGGTCGGCCTCGGTCTGCCCTTCCCGCCCGCGCAGCCGTTCCACGATCTTGCTGACCTGCAGGAACTTCTCCTCCGAGTACTGGTCGGCCTCGCCGCCGCCGGAGAGCGACCCCTCAGTGCAGGCCCGTAGGTCCGCGCGGAACTGCCTGACCTCGGTGTTCGGGGTGTCGTCGAGTTCGAGCCGGATGAAGGTGCCCTGGTTGTACTCGATGGACGTCAGCGACTCGTTGATCGTCGCTACCCGCCTCCGGATCAGATCGCGCTGCCTGTTCAGCTCGGCCTGGAACGTCGCGATGTCGCGGATCGTGTTCACGTTCAGGTGGGTCTTGAACTCGGTCTCGAACCGCGGCAGGTCGTCGCGAACCAGCCGGGCGTGCAGCTCCCGGTACCCGCCGATCGACTCCACGGAGTCGTCGAGCTCCGCGGTCTCCAGCGGGTAGGCCTGCCGGAACCGCCCCATCTTCGCGACGAGGCGCCGGCTGGTGGCGGCGCGGCGGTCGCTGACCTGCCGCGACTCGTGACGGATGGTGTCGTCGAGCCGCCGGCCGGCGTCCACCCATTGGCGCGGTGTCGACGGACGCGGCTCGGTCAGCCGGGCCGCCAGCGTGGTGAACGAGGCGCTCGCCGGCTCGAACTCGGCCGCGGACAGCATCTGCTCGCATTCGGCCAGCTCGGTCTCGGCGTCACCGCGGCGCGCCTGCAGCCCGCCGAGGCGGCGGCGCAGCTCGTCGCCCTGCTCGTCGGCCCGGGTCAGCTCGTCGGTGAGCGCTCCGAGCCGCTGGGTGATGTCCGCGAGCTCCGCCGACGCCTTCTCGAGCCCGGCCTTCTCCGCGGTCAGCGCGTCGATCTCCTGGGCGACCGAGCGCCAGTCGAGCTCACGCCACGCCTGCGTGTCCGCGAGCAGCCTGACGTTGGTCTCCCGAGCGCCGAGCGCCTCGATGTCCGCCGCGACGGCGCCCAGGCGGTCGGTCATCTCCGAGAGCTCCGCCTGCACCTGGGCTGCCCGGGCGACGATCGCGGCGATCTTCTGCTCGTTGCTCCAGCCCAGGACGTACTGCGTTCGGTCGTCGACCCGCCAGCGGTCGTCCTTCTCGTGCCGGCCACCGGTGTGCTTGACCTGCCCGGTGCGGGTGACGGCCTTCGCCGCGCGGCGGAAGTCGTCCATGGTGGCGACGCACTCGTGGTCGGCCCGTGACTCCAGCTCGCGCCGCAGCCACGGCAGGAACGGCGAGTCGGACCTCAGGTCGAGGCGGTCGACGAGCAGCGCGTTCCCGCTCGCGGACTGTCGCTGCCTCGGCGGACCGGCGGCCGACGGCACCCTGAAGTAGATCAGCCTTGCCCGCAGATGGTTGCGATCGATCCAGTCGGAGACGGCCCGGTAGTGCCGGTCCGGGACGAGCAGTGAGAGCCCGAAGCCGTGCAACAGCCGTTCGGCGGCTCCTTCCCACTCGCGGTGCTCGGGCGAGACCTGGATCAGCTCGCCGGCGAACGGCAGCTCCGCCGCGTCGAGACCGGTCTCGGAACACAGCCGCCCACGCAGTTCCAGGCTCCGTACGGGAATGTTGCTGCGCCGCTGCCGCAGGCTCGCGATCTCGTCCCGCAGCGCCCCGGACTCGTCGCGGATCATCCTGCTCCGGACGTCCAGGTCCGACCGGCGTCCCTCCAGCTGCTGGCGTTGCCCGGTCAGCCTCTCGGCGAGCCGGGTGAACTCACGACGCCGCGCGTCGAACTCGCCGGCGTCGCTGACCGCGTCCAGACCGAGCGTGACAAGCCGGGCGTCGAACACGCGTGCCCGGGCCTCGCGGGCCTCCCGGTCCTGGTCGAGCCGGCCGAGTTCCCGCTCGATCTCACCGAGGCGGCCGCCACCGAGACCGGCGCGCTGGAGCTCAAGGCGCTTCTCGTCCGCGCGCAGCGTCCGGACCCGGGTATCGAGGTCGCCCGCGCGCACCGTGTCCTGCTCGATCCGCACGTCGAGCTGGCGGATCTCGCCGCGCAGGAACGCCGCGGTGCGGTCGGCGACGAAGTACCGCACCGCCTGGGCCTCGGCCGCGAGCGAGTGTTCCCGCCCGCCGAACTGGTCGTACTCGTCGCAGTCGCCAAGCAGTGGGGTGAGCGTCTCGAGCTGGTCGCGGGCCCGGCGCACGGCCGCGTGCGCCCTGGTCAGGTCCTCGAAATGGGCGACGAGCTCGTCGACGCGCCGGCCGACGTCCTGCTTCTCGAGCATGTGCGCGCGGACGAACTCGTTGAGGTCGCCGACGGACTTCATCGACACCGTCTGGTGGAACAGCTCCATCGCCTGCTCGGACTCGACGGCGAGCAGGCGCCGGAAGGCACGACCGTAGCCGGGAAAGCCGTCGTGGACGTCGACGCCGCCCCTGCGCAGCTTGCGCTTCAGCGCGGGAATGTCCTCACCGAAGTCGGCGAAGTCGGCGGCGATGCCCAGGTCGCGTGCGGCGGTGGCGTAGAACCGTTCCGGCTGCCCGGTGTCGTCCGCCGGCTGCCAGAAGACCTGGGCCAGGCTCGCGGTCGCGCCCAGCGCCTCGTTGACGAACACCCCGAGCAGCACCGAATAGGTGCTGCCGTCGGTCCGCAGCCCGACCGGACGGGATCCGCCGGACGACTCGACGCGTTCGGACTTGTAGTGGCCCTGGACGTAGGAGCGCAGCGTCCGCTCGCGGGACTCGGCGCCGGCGGCCCGGTTGTAGGAGATCCGCTGCGCGGGCAACAACAGCGTGGTGACCGCGTCGACGACCGTCGACTTGCCGGAGCCGATGTCGCCGGTGAGCAGGCCGTTGTCCCCGCCGACCCGCAGCGTCCAGACGCGGCGGTGGAACGTGCCCCAGTTGAGCAGCTCGAGCCGGTCGAGCCGGAAGCCCGGCCGCGGTGGCGCGGCCGCTTCCGCCTTGTCCACCGCGGCCACCCCATCCGCGTCGGCCGCGGGCGGCGTCCGATGATCGTTCTCCGAGCGAACGGCGGTCATGCGTCCTCCTCGGTCGAGCCGGCCAGCGTCCGCGCGTACCGGGTGAGGCCCTCGTCGAAACCCGACAGCCACTG
Source organism: Pseudofrankia saprophytica (assembly GCF_000235425.2). Lineage (NCBI taxonomy): Bacteria > Bacillati > Actinomycetota > Actinomycetes > Frankiales > Frankiaceae > Pseudofrankia > Pseudofrankia saprophytica. Next base: position 1,286,252 of record NZ_KI912267.1, on the reverse strand, counting down.
GGCGTCGACGAACGCCTTGAGGATCCGGCGCACCTCGTACGTCTCGTCGGAGCCCGGCAGCTTACGCAGGAACCCCAGGTCGACGGCCTTGCCGAGATGGGCGTCGATCTCGTCGACGAGCCGGGCCTCGTTGCGGCCGGCCGGCAGGAACATCCGCATCATCTCGACGAGGTCGGCGCGCGCCAGGACGAGCCGCGTGTCGGCGTTGTCGGTGTCGAACTCGGCGAGCCGCTTGCGCAGCAGGGCGAGCAGCAGGCTGACCGGGAACGACAGCGCCCGCCGGGCGATCAGCCTGGGCACGGCCTCACCGTCGTCGCCGTCCGGGCGTGACCGCAGGAAGGCATACCCCTCCGCGTCGTCCACGATGACCTGCAGGCCGAGCACGGCGACGTAGTCGGAAACCCGCGCGCGCAGGCCGAGCAGGTGGCGCCACACCTTCTCGTGCTGGTCCCGGTACACCGGCCCCTTCATCAGACTGGTGACGACGAGCGACAGGTTGAGGTCGGACAGGGGTGCTGTCGCGGCCCGCGCGGACGAGGTGGCCCGCCCTCCGCCCGGGGCGCTCGCGGGCTCAGTCATCCGCGCGGCCCTCACCGGCCGCGGCGATGCCCGCGCCTGACGCGGCGGCCGTGTCAGGCGCGGCGGCCCAACCGGCGCGGACGAACGTCACGCGCGGAACCGTCGCCACCCGCACCACCCCATCGTCGCCCTCCCAGGTCAGCTCGTCCGTGGCGCCGTCGTCGAAGACCACGCTGAAGGCCTCGTCGCCCAGGGAGAGGTAGGCGACCAGCTCCGCCAGGCCTCGCTGGAGCGGGCGGTCCACGAGCAACGCGGGGAGGCCGACTCGGGGCCGGCTGGCCAGCGCGTCGCGTACGGCCGTCAGGAGTTCCGCCTGGTCGACGTGGACCTGGTCATAGAGCGCGTCCGAGTCGAAGTCGCCGTCACCCGCCGCCAGCCCGGTGCTGTCGATCACCGTCCGGCGCTTCGGCGCGTACAGCCGGCGCTCCATCGGCAGCACGATCCGGGGCGCCGTCTCGTCCAGCTCGGCCCCGGGCAGCGGCCCGGGAGCGTCGCGCAGCTGGAGGGCGTGCGCCTCGATGCCGCGCAGGATCTCCCCGATCCGACGGTTCTCCAGCCATACTCGATCGTCGAGGAAGCGCCGCAGCTGCGCGGACAGCAGCCGCACCGTCGCCTGGGTTCGCTCGCCCGCGGCGAGCCAGTCGTGGTGAATCGTGCCGAGGCGCGGGTCGGCGCCCGCGAGCGCGGGAAGCTCCAGGACCTGGTCGAGCAACGCCGTGAACCGCGCCTGCCGATCCGCCGAGAGCAGGAAGTCGTAGAAGGCGCCGAAGCTCCTGCCCTGGTCGGACTCGGTGATGCTGCCCCGGCTGCGCAGGACCTCGTCGAGCAGCTCGCCCTTCGCGCCGTCGAACGAGGCGATCTGGACGCGCAGGCTCCGGTCGAGCTCGCGGAAGTTCGTCTCGACCTGACGGAAGTCCGCCAGCAGCTCGCGTGCCATGTCGGCGAACTGCTGGAACCGGTCCCGCTGGGCCGACGGGTTTAGTACGTCGAGCTCGCCGCGGCTGACCCGGTCGATCTCCCGGTCGAGCGCGTCCCGCTGGCGCCGCAGCTCCTCGAGGCGCCGCCCCGGGTCGGTCTCGGTCCCGAGCGTCATCTGGCGGAGCAGGTCGAACAGGGTGTTCAGCCGCGACTCCGTGCCGACGAAAGACCGCGCCCGCAGCCCGGACAGGAACGACACGACCTGCTCCAGCGCCGGGGTCGCGTCGAAGTGTGGCTCGTCGGAATCGGGTGGGTAGTACTTGCGCAGCCAGCCCTGCTCCGCGCCGGCCCAGTCCTCCAGGTAGGCCTTCGCCGACCGCGGGTAGGTGCCGTCACCCAGCTGCTGGTTCAGCGTGTACAGCGTGTCGTCGAGCCGGCCGGCGAGCGTCGACGCGGCGATGTCGCGGACGTTCTCCTCGACGAAGACTTGGGCGAGGAAGCTGACGACCAGCGGGGCGTGCTCCGCGCGCAGCAGCCGCCAGGCCGGTCCGCGCCGTAGCAGCTCGACCGTCTCGTAGTCCAACTGGTCGTCCAACGGACGCCTCCTCCCGGTCGCCGCGATCGTAGGTGACAGGTCCGACAACGGCGTGTGCCCGGCGCTCAGCTCGACGTGACCGGTGGGGCGGGACTGTCGGGCGCGGGACGGCGGAGCCTATGCGGACCTCGGTGGCGGTGAGGTCCATGGCGGATGGGCTCGGTGGCCGAGGATGCTGGAGAATGAGCACCGCAGGTCAGGACGGGCTTGGTGCGTCGGGCAGGTGCCCGGGGGAGGCACGACGTGGCGGTGGCGTCAGGAACGCGCGCGGTGCCGTTGGAGCTGTTGCCGCACCTGCGGCGGGCCCGTGACCACATCGACCGGCATTACCGGGAGCCACTCGACCTCGACGAGCTGGCCCGGGTCGCGCGGGTCTCGAAGTTCCATTTCGCCCGCTGCTTCGAGGCGAGCTACGGCGAGACGCCGATTCGCTACCTCACCCGTCGCCGGATCGAGCGGGCACAGGACCTGCTCCGGCACGCCAACCTGACGGTCACCGAGGTGTGCATGCTGGTCGGTTTCGCCAGCCTCGGCTCGTTCTCGACGCGGTTCACCCAGCTGGTGGGAGAGAGTCCCGCCGCCTACCGCGATCGCTGGGCCGCCCGCGGGGGACCACGGATCCCTGGCTGCTACCTGTTCATGCGCGGCTCCGTGGACCCCCGTTGCACCGCCAGCCCGAACCCCGGCCAGAAAGGCTGAGCGCGCGCGGGCCCGGTGCGCGTGGCGCATCCGCGTCCGGGCGCGCCGGCGTGGGTGGCGGCGACGTGGGCGTCAGCGCGGCAGCGGCTCGCCGTAGAAGAAGTCGTCCATGACGGCGACGTCGTGGCTGGCGTCCTCGGTCGGGCCGAGGACGACGTAGACGATGCGCACCGAGGCGATGACCGGCTCCGGGTAGGCGACGCCGAGGAAAGACAGCGCGTCCGGACCCGACGGCACCCGTTCGGTACCGATCTTTTTGCCGTCGGCGTCGTAGTACTCGAACGTGGGCCCGGCGTCGGTGTCCACATCGGCGTAGACCGCGCCGAACCCGCGTACCGTCGCCGGCTGGTTCGTGCCGGGCACGAAGAACTTCAGGTCGACGGTTTCGGTGCCGACCGGAGTGAACAGCCGCGGCGCGCTGAAGGTCTCGAAGGTGGCCGGGTAGCTCGGGTTGAGGTCGCCGAACCGGACAGGGACGCCCGCCGGGTTGCCTTCGTCGGCGCTCACGGACAGGTGGCCACCCGCGCCGACCTCGAGTACCAACCCGCGGGCGCGCGGCTCCACGGCCGCGTTGAAGAAGTCCGCCGGCAGCGTGTTCGGCGCCGCGAGCTCGTCCGGCACACCGTCCCAGTTGATCTCGCGATGGCCGTTCGGGGCGCCGCCCGGCGCTCCACCGTTGTCCGGTCCGAGGATTCCGCGGAACTTCTCGACGGTGGCGCTCAGTGCGTCGCCCGCGCCCATGACCACAGTCGGCTCGGCCGCGGCCGCCACCCCCAACGGCGTGGCCGGTCCGGTGGCCTGGTCGCCGCTGGCCGGCTTCGGCTCGGTCGAGGTGCCTGTGCCGCACGCGGCGACGAGCACGGCGGTGGCGGCGAGTCCGGCCAGCACCGCCGGAAGACGGCGCGCCAGCGCGCCTGGGACGCGTGCGCACGTCATGTCCGCGTCCGAGGCTGGCCTTTTGCTTGTGACGTGGGCGTCTGTGGCTTGGTAACTGACCCGCATGGCGGCAGCATCCCGGGACCCGGCGAGCGGGAACATCGGGGGACTTCCTCCTACAGGCGAATGGCTCCAGCGGCCGGCCCGAGGCGTCCGGCCGGCGGCGCGTGGCCCGAGGCGCCCGGTCACCGGTCACCTCCGGCCCGCGACCTGCGCAATTTCGGAGAAGCGAGCCGCGTTCGGTCTGGCCTAGGCTGACTTCATGATCACGAATATTTCGCTAGTCACCGTCTACTGCCGCGACCAGGACGAGACGAAGAACTTCTACGTCGACGTCCTCGGCTTCGAGCCGCGCACCGACATCACCATGGGCGAGGGCTTCCGATGGGTCACCGTCGGGCATCCCAGCCAGCCAGAGCTGGACGTCACCTTGATGATCCCCGGGCCGCCGCTGGACCCGGAGGCCGCCGAGTTCTACCGCCGGCAGCTCGGCAAGGGGAACATGGGCGGCCTCGGGCTCACCGTCGACGACTGCCGCAAGACCTACGAGGAGCTGTCCGCCAAGGGCGTCGAGTTCCTGCAGGAGCCGTCCGACCGGCCTTACGGCGTGGAGGCGGTCATGCGTGACAACTCCGGCAACTGGCTGGTCATCGTCGAGCCGCGGGAGTTCAGCCCGGCCGACTTCGCCTGACCCTCGGGACCATCGGGACCCTCGGGAACATCGGCCGCTGGTGGCGCCCCGGCCGCGGAAGGCGCGGGGCGCTCCGTCCTCGGCTCGCCGGACTTCACGGTGATGACGCCGGCCAGGATGAGGACGCCGCCGAGCAGCTGGACGGGCCGGGGGAGCTCGGCGAGCAGCAGCCAGGCGAAGCCGAGCGCCGCCACGACCTCGAACAGGGCGACGAACGAGGCGAGGCGCGGCCCGAGCCGCCGGCTGGCCGCGATCCCCGCGCAGTAGGCCAGCGCGCACGCGACCAGGCCGACCAGCGCCAGCGGCACCCACCAGAGCACCGTCACGTCCCGGTAGGTCACCGGCGCCGTCGACGCGGCCATCGGCACCATCCCGACCCCGCCCGCGACGACCAGCGCGACCGCGCCGACCACGAGCCCGCCGGCGGCGAGCACGATCGGCGGAAGGCCCGTGTCGTCGGCCGCTGACAGCACGAAGTAGATCGCCGCGCCGACCATCGCGCCGAGCGCCCACAGCATGCCGACCAGGCTCACCTGGGTGCCGTCGACCAGGTCGAGCACGCCGACGAGCCCGAGCGCGGCGAGGACGGCACCGACCAGCGTCCGCGGTCCCGGCCGCTGCCCGTGCCGGCCCCAGAGCCACAGCACCACCAGCACCGGCGCCGTGTACTCGATGAGCAACGCCGAACCGACCTCCATGTGGTCGACGGCGTTGAAGTAGCACAGCTGGCAGCCGGCGACCGCGATCAGCCCATAGCCGACCAGCAGCCCGGCGTTGCGCCGCAGGAGCCACCACCGTCCGCGCAACGCGACCAGCGCCGGCACCAGCAGCACCGCCGCCGCGATCATCACCCGTGCCGTGACCGCCGCGCCCGCCGTCCAGCCGCTGTCCATCAGCCCACGCGCGAGTGCCCCCGACATCCCGAACGACGCCGCCGAGACGAGCGCCAGCAGCGTGCCAACGGCGGACCCGCTGCCCGCGGCGACGTGACCCGCCGCGCCGTTGTCAGGGGTGCCGTTCGGCAGGTCGGGGGCGGCGCCACCCGCGGTGACGGGGCCGGCGAGCGCACGGACGCCGGCCCCGCCCGCCAGTGTGGCCACCGCGGCGCCGTCTCCCGCCCGGCCGGGTGCCGCCATGTCATGTGTCAGGGACTTCATGACTAATGACGCTATGTCGGTCGGGTGTAATATGTCAACGTGCTGTTTGCTCATGACACGGAGGCGTCGCTGCTCGCGGCGGTCTGGCTGGTCAATTCCGCCGAGCCGCCGGACACTCTCGAGACCGTCGAGCAGCTGGACGACTTCTTCGACGAGTTCCACTACACCGGCCACCGCGACGGCGACGAGACCGAGCTCGCCGCGGTCCGCGAGCTGCGCCCGAGGCTGCGCCGCCTGCTCGCCGGCAGCCGCGACGACGCCGCCGAGGTGGCCAACCAGGTGCTCGCCGACGCCCACGCCGTCCCGCGCCTGGTCCGGCACGGCGGCTTCGACTGGCACATTCACGCCGTTCCGGGGAACGCGCCGTTCACTACTCGGATCATGGTCGAGACGGCGATGGCGATGGTCGACCTGATCCGCCTCGACGAGATGACCCGTCTCGCCGTCTGCGCCGCCGACGGCTGCGAGGGCCTGGTCATCGACCTCTCCCGCAACCGCTCCCGTCGCTTCTGCTCGGTCGCCTGTGGCAACCGCGAGGCCGTCGCCGCCTACCGGGCCCGCCGGCGAGCGCCAACTGTATAGAAATTCTTCGCGTTTCCCCTAACAAAAAGTAGATGGACCTCCGTTGAGGTCCAGAGCAGGCTCTGCGCGTGCGATGTCCGCGCGCGGACCGATGTGGACCGATGTGGACTGCCGGCCCGGCTGGAAGGTTGTGCGTTGATGACGAGGCGGGGCTGGGCGCTGTTCGCGGCGATGAGCGTGATCTGGGGAATTCCCTACCTGCTCATCAAGGTGGCGGTCGAAGGAGTGTCGGGGCCGGTGCTGGTGCTGGCCCGCACGGGGGTCGGCGCGCTGGTGCTGGCCCCGCTGGCGTTGCGTGACCGGGAGGGCTGCGCCCAGGTGGCGCGGCACTGGCGGCCGATCCTCGCGTTCGCCACGATCGAGATCCTCGGCCCGTGGATCCTGCTCTCCGATGCCGAGCAGCATCTGTCCAGCTCGCTGACCGGCCTGCTCGTCGCCGCCACTCCGGTCGTCGCGGTCGTCGCGACGCGGCTCGCCGGCGGCACCGAACGCATCACCATGGCCCGCTGGCTCGGCCTCGCGATCGGGACCGGCGGCGTCGCGGCGCTCGCCGTGCCCGGCATCGACGGCTTCGGCGTCCGGCCGGTCCTGGAGGTTCTCGCCGTCGCGGTCTGCTACGCGACCGCCCCGTTGATCGCCGTGCGCCGGCTCGGCGACGTGCCGTCGTTGCCGATGACGGCCGCCTGCCTCACGTTCGCCGTGCTCGTCTACACCGGCCCCGCCGTCGCGACCTGGCCGAGTGCCGTCCCGAGCGCCCGGGTTCTGGGCGCGCTCGTCGCCCTCGGCCTGATCTGCACGGCGCTGGCGTTCGTCCTGTTCTTCGCGCTGATCCGCGAGGTCGGCAACGCCCGCGCGACCGTCATCACCTACGTCAACCCGGCGGTCGCCATCGCCGCCGGCGCGATCTTCCTCGGTGAATCGCTGACCTGGTCCATCGGCGTGGGGTTCACGCTGATCCTCGTCGGTTCGGTCCTGGCGACGACCTCCGCGCGGCCACCGGCCGCGACCGAGCCACCCCTGGTCGCCCCGTCCACCCTGTCGGCCCCGTCCACCCTGTCGGCCTCGGCCGTCCTGGCCGGGTCGGCCACATCGGTCGCGGCACCGCCGGCCTCGCCACACCCGGCTCCGGGCGCGCCGTCGACCCGACAGCCGGGCGTGCGCGGCTGGGCCCTGTCCCGCCACAAGCCCGCCCGCTAACGCCGCCTCACCAGACGCCCCCCGTCCGCGCCAGCTGGCCGACGATCAGTCAGACGCCGCGCGTCACCACTGGCGCGCCGCGTCTGACTGATCTCCAGAACTCACGCCTCTCCAGAACTCACGCCGCGGCTGGCGGCAGCCGCGGCGGGCGGCATCAGCCGGAGCTCGCCCCGCGCGTCCCGTAGCGGGCGCGGAGGTCGACCTTGCGGACCTTGCCGCTGGCGTTGCGGGGGAGCACGTCGACGATCTCGATGGCGGTCGGCTTCTTGTAGGAGGCGAGCCGGTCCCTCGTCCAGGTGAGGATGTCGTCGAGCGTCGGCGGGTCGTTCGGGTCGGCGGGTTCGATCACCGCGAGCGGCGTCTCGATCCAGCGCGGGTGCGGGACGCCGATGAGGGCCACGTCGCGCACCTTCGGGTGGCCGGCGACGGCATTTTCGACCTCGGCGCAGTAGATGTTCTCGCCACCTGAGATGATCATGTCCTTCTTCCGGTCGACGACGTAGAGGAATCCCTCCGCGTCCTCACGGACGAGGTCGCCAGAATGGAACCAGCCGCCGGCGTACGCCGCCGCCGTCGCCTCGGGGTTGCGCCAGTAGCCGGACATGAGCCCCGGCCCCCGGTAGACGATCTCCCCGACCTCGCCGCGCGGCACGTCCCGCATCTCGTCGTCGACGATGCGGACCGCCACCGTCGGCACCGGCCTGCCGACCGACCCCAGCTTGCGCGGCGCGTCGGCGCCGTCCAGCACGCAGGTGACCGGCGACAGCTCCGTCTGCCCGAAGACGGCGACATTCGCGACGCCCGGAAACGTCGCCGCCATCGCCTCCAACGTCGACGCCAATGCGGGCGACGCGCCCCAGGACATCGACTGCAGCGCCAGATCCCGCTCCCGCACCCCTGGCACCTCGCACACCGCCTGCCACTGCGTCGGCACGAGGAAGGCGCTGGTAACCCGCTCGCGGGCCATCAGGTCGACGAGCGCCGCCGCGTCGAACGCCCCCGTCGGCACCACGACGGCCCGGCCGCCGGTCAGCAGCACCGGTGCCAGCGCGCCGACGCCGGCGATGTGGAACAGCGGAGCGCTCACGAGGACCACCGCCTCGCCGTCGGCGAGGCGGTAGGAGCGCATCGCCGTGATCGCCTGCATCAGCAGGTTGAGATGGGTCAGCATCGCGCCCTTGGGGCTCCCGGTCGTCCCCGACGTGTACATGATCAGGAACGTGTCGGTCTCGCGGACCTGGGCGTAGGGGAACCGTCCACCCGCCACCCCGGCCGTGCCCGCGTCGTCCGGCCGTTCGGGTTCGACCGCGACCGCCGCCTCGAAGTCCTCGGCGCCGGCCCCGGCCCGCGCCGGATCGCCGCCCGCCACCAGGCACACCTCGACCGGCACCTGGGCGCGCGCCGCGGCGGCGACCGGGGCGGTCGCCGCGTCCGCGACCAGCGCGACAGCGCCGCAGTCGTCCAGGATCCAGGCCACCTCCGCGCCGACCAGCCGGAAGTTCACCGGCACCGCGACCGCGCCGGCCCAGGCGGCGGCGAGCACCGTCTCGATGTGCTCGACGCGGTTGAGCATCAGTGTCGCGACCCGGTCGCCCGGCCGGATCCCGCGCCGCACCAGCGCCGCCGCGATCCGCGACACCCGGTCGGCGAGCTCGGACCAGGTGACGCCGCGACCGTCGAACCGCAGGGCGACGCCGTCCGGGATCTGATGGGCGTGCCGCACCAGCTGCGTCACCCAGGTGTACGTCCGTGCGGCCTCGAGAGCCGGATCGGGCGCTCCCCGGCCGCCGCCCGCGCCCGCCGCGCCCGCCCCCGAGATCGTCCGGTTCGTCGTGGTCACCATCCGTCCGCCTCCAGATCCGCCGGGCGCCCCGCCGCCGATTGTGTGACGCCGATCACTGACGTTAGGTCGGATCGGCCGCGCGCGGAACCCGGGACCGGGCGTTCGTCCGGCGCAGGGAGCGGACGGCCGTCCAGGGAGACGTCCCGAGAAACCGCGAGAGAGCTGGGCCGTCGCACGAAGGCGAGGTCGGCGGACCGGCCTGTCGGTGCCCGGACCTACCGTGGAGGCATGTGCCGCAACATCACGGAGCTGCGCGGCCTCGAGCCGCCGGCGACCGACGAGGAGATCGAGGCAGCCGCGCTGCAGTTCATCCGGAAGGTCAGCGGACTGCGCCAGCCGCCGCCGGCCGTCGCGGAGGCGTTCGACGGCGCCGTCACCGACGTGGCGGCCATCGTCCACCGCCTGCTGGACGGGCTCCCCGCCCGCCGCCAGCCGCCGGCGGCCGTCCCGCCGCTGCGCCGTCCCGAGGTTCGCGCCCGCCTCGGCCGCTGAGCACCGCCCGCGGCCCGTCCAGCCGCGCCTCGCCCTTACCCCTCGTCACAGCTGCACCCATGCGCGTGTACGCGCACATGGGTGCGCCGGTGCGCGTACGCGCACATCGGTGGCGCGGGGCGTCAGACGACCTCGGTGAAGGCATCCAGGAACGAGGCGGCAGGGGTGCCGCACGGATCGTTGAAGTACTCGCGGCCGCCGAGCAGGGCGAACAGCGGAACCGGAAGGCGGGTGACGTAGCGGCGCAGGCGAGCTGGCGCGCGCGGGCCGGCGAGCTGGGAGGCATGCGCGGCAAGTGAGGCGCGCTTCTGGCGCGCATAGCGGCGGACGTCCACCCGGTAGGCGATCTCCCGGCGTGGGGTGAACATCGGGGGAGCGGGCTCCGGCACCGCCGCGGCCGGGCTACCTGGCCGGGACGACCGGAACAGCCGGGACGACCGGAACAGCCGGAACAGCCGCGACGGCCGGAACAGCGAGCCCAACCGGCCGACGCGGACCAGTCGCTCGATGGTCTCGCGCGGGAGCGTCGCCTCCAACAGCCGGACGCCGCCGACCAGGTCCGCCGCGCGGACGCCTACCTCGTGCACCCGCACATGATCACGATGCCCGTACCCACCGCGCGCGTCGTAGCTGATCAGCACCGACGCCTTCTCCGCGCGCAGCAGGTCGGCCAGTCTCCCGGCCGCCTCGTCGAGGTCGGCGCGCGCGAACCGCTGCCGGTCCACCGGGTCCGGGTAGAACAGCGGCCCATGCCCGCTGTCGGCGTAGCCGAGGTGCTCGACCCGGGCGGCCCCAAGCTCCGCCGCGCTTGCCCGCAACTCGTCCAGGCGGACGCGTGCCTGCGGATCGGAGCCGTTTCCCAGGTGCCCGTCGGTCGCGACGACGATCACCACGCGATGTCCCGCCGCGGCGAGCAACGCCAGCGTCCCACCGCTCCACAGCGCCTCGTCGTCCGGATGCGCGTGCAGTGCCACCACCGAGCCCACGTCCGGGATCGTGCCAGACCGGCCAGACGGGGCCGGAACCGCGGCGCTCAGGGCTTCCGCGCGACCGCCACCCAGATAGGCACGGGGGTGGAGTCGGCGCCGGGGTCGGGACGCCACTCGGAGGCGGTGACGAGGCCGGGCTCGACGAGTTCGAGACCGGCCACGAAGCGCGCGACCTCGTCGCGTGTCCGGTAGACGGAGACCACCGGGCTGCTGGCGCTCGCCTCGTCCATGCTGCGGGCGGTCTCGGGACGGACGTCCGCGGCGATGTGGGCCAACGAGAGGTAGCTGCCAACCGGCATCGCGTCCAGGAGGGTTCGGATGACCTGGTGCGCCTCGTCGAACTCCGGGATGAACTGCACCACGCCGTGCAGCAGGGTCGCGATCGGCTGGGAGAAGTCCAGCGCGTCCGCCGCCTCCCCCAGGATCTTCTCCGGGTCACGCAGGTCGGCCTGCAGGTAGGCGGTCGTGCCCTCGGGAACACCGGTCAGCAGCGCCCGGGCGTGCGCCATCACGAGCGGGTCGTTGTCGACGTAGACGATGCGGCTCTCGGGGGCGACGCGCTGGGCGACCTCATGGATGTTGTCGTTGGCCGGCAGGCCGGTTCCGATGTCGAGGAACTGCCGGATGCCCGCGTCGGCGGCCAGGTACGTCACGGAGCGTCGCAGGAAGGCCCGGTTCGCCTGCGCGATATGGGGGATGGTCGGGTCGATCGCCAGCATCTGTTCGGCCAGGGCGCGGTCGACGGCGAAGTTGTTCTTGCCGCCGAGGAAGTAGTTGTAGATCCGCTCTGGATGCGGGATATGCGGATTTAACCCGGCCAAGGACTGCTCGTCATTGGGCATGTCCACTCCGTCCTCGGCCGCTGCGTCGCGGCGCATCTGGACATATTCGCAGAGCGTTGGACAACTGGTCATCCGACCGCCGTCGCTGCGCCGCCTGGTAGTCGACTGCGCACGGTGACGGGCGGCGGGAGCGGGCCGGCGGGAGCGGGCCGGCGGGAGCGGGCCGGCGGGTACGGGCCGGCGGGAGTGGGCCGGTGGGCTCGCTCCCGCCGGCTGTCGGCAAGCGTCGCGCCGGCGCCCTACTCCTCGCCGACGGGGGAGAGGTCGTCGTAGCGCTGGTGGGTGAACGGTATGACGTCCTCCTGCGGCAGGCGGCGCACGACGGCGCCGGTCTGGATGCTGGACCGCTCGGCGAGCTCGATGCCGACGAGGCGCCGCACCGGCAGGTCCGCGACCGGGTCGAACCGGGACTCGCGCAGGATGACCTCGCCGTCCACCCGGAACAGCCTGCGGTTCTTCTCCCGACGCTGGACGTGCACCAGCGCGGGGTCGTCGTCGAAACCCTTGCCGTCGGGCGCGGGCTGGAACTTGAGGTAGAAGCTGGTACGCACCCCGTTCGCCGGCAGGGACAGCTCCTCGACGAGCTGCCCGTTGATCTCGACATAGGTCACGCCGAGCCGGGTGAACGAGCCGGTCAGCCGCGTGCCCACCGCGAGGTCACCATCGAGGTCGAGGCGGACGTCGGCGATCTTCTTCGGCTCGCCGAACGTCTCCCGACCGCCGATGACCGACTGCTCGGTCGACATCGGCATCGTGAGCGCGTAGTCGCCGACCAGCCCGTCGTGGACGGCGCCGACGCCGAACGTGCCGGCGCCGAACGGCGCCAGGCCGCGCCCGACGTCGACCCGCGCGACGGTGACGCGCACGTGCTCGGGCGTGGCCGCGACCAGGGGCGGCGGTAAGACGGCCGCGATGAGGTCGGGGTCGGTCTCGTAGATCGCGACCAGCGAGGTCGCCCAGGTATCGACCGAGGTCGCCTCGACCTCGCGGTTGCGCAGCTGTTCGGGGGTGCGGGCGCCATAGCGGATGCGGGTGGCCACGACATCTCCTTCGGTGCGGGGGTGGGGAGTGCTCAGCTCCCGGCGGGGATGCCGTAGCCGATGAGGGCGGGGCACATCTCCGCCTCGATGGGCAGCGACGCCGGCTTCAGCGGCTCGGCGACCTCGGCGACCGTCGGGCCGAACCGGTCGGCGAGCGGGCGCAGCGCCGCCAGGTCGAAGCCGTAGGCGGTGGCGGCGTTGCCGGCGAGCATCCGCGCGACGTCCACCGGGTCGACGCCGGCGAACGCGGCCCGCAGCGCCTCGCGGGAGTAGGGGTGGCTGCCCTCCCGGTGCGGGTAGTCGCTGCCCCACATGATCTTGTCGAAGCCGAGGCGCCCGGCGGCCGGCACCTCGTGCCCACGCAGGAAGCTCGCGCCGATGCGGACCTGCCGGGCGAAGTACTCGCTCGGGCGCAGGCTCATCCCGCCGACGAGGTCCTTGCCCCAGACCGCCTCCTGCGAGTCGGCGGCGCCGCTGCCCATCCGGTCGAAGAAGTAGTCGAGGCGGGCCAGCTCGTCGGGGACCCACGCGGTGCCCTGCTCGGCGAGCACCAGCCGCAGGCCGGGGTGGCGCTCGAAGACGCCGCCGACGAGCAGGTGAGTGAATGCCCGGTGCGCCCACCAGGTGACCTCCAACAGCAGGATCACCTTGTCCTCGGCGCGCTCGCCCGCGGCAGGCGCGGCGCTGCCGCTGTGGTGGTTCACCGGCATGTCCAGCTCTTCGCAGACCGACCACAGCGGCTCGTAATACGCCGGGTCGTACAGCGGGGGCACGCCGGAGCCGGGTGGCGCGCCCGGCAGCAGCACACCGCCGAACAGGCCGTTCTCCTTCGCCCAGCGCACCTCGGCGACGGCGGCGTCCAGGTCGTGCAGCATGATCTGGCAGATCCCGGCCCGCCGGCCCTGGGCCGCGGCGCAGAAGTCAGCCATCCAGCGGTTGTGCGCCCGCAGACCGGCCCAGCGCCGCTCCAGGTCGCCGGCGTTCGGCGCCGGCGGCTGCTCGACGAGCGAGTTGTTCGGGTAGAACGGCGGGACCGTGTTCGGGTAGATCACCTCGGCGACGATCCCGTCGCCCTCCAGATCGGCCAGCCGGCGGTCGGAGTCCCAGTTCCGGCCGCCCAGGTCCCCCTTGAGGTCGTCATAGGGAATGGCGTAGTCGGCGGCCCAGGCGTCGAAGTCGTCGAGCCAGCGGTTTTCCAGATAGGGGCGGTAGCCGTGCAGGCTCCCGCCGCCATGGCAGTCGGCCGAGATGACGATGTAGCGGTCGTCCGGAGCCGGAGCCGGAGCCGGAGCCGGAGCCGGAACAGGAACAGGAACAGGAATCGGAGCCGGGACGGGAGCCGGGGCTGCCGCGTCGGCGGTCATTCCACCACGCCCCAGGGGAGGTCCTGGCCGGTCAGCCAGTGTCGGCCGGCGTCGCGGGCCCGCGCCCATTTCGCGACGTTGGCCGTGTCGTCGGTCTGGCCGAGGCTTTCGGGGGTGACGTTCAGCCGGTCCGCGATCGGGCGCAGCTGCGCCAGGTCGAAGCCGAACACCTCGGCCGCGGCTTCGCCGAGCATCCGGCGGGCCTCGGCGACCGGGACGTCGTGGAAGGTCTTCCTCATCCATTCGCGCGAGCGCGGCCAGGTGCCTTCGGGATGCGGGAAGTCATTGCCCCAGAGCATGTTCTCCAGGCCGATCTCGTAGCGCATGCCGATCTCGCGCCGCTTCGTGTTCGACGAGCAGATGAAGCAGTTGCGGTCGAAGTACTCGCTCGGCGACATCGTCAGGTCGCCCAGCGAGCCGAGCTTCTCCGCGCCCTTCTGGCCGAGGTAGAGCCGGTCCCAGAACCACAGCAGGTTCGCCACCCACCAGCAGCCGGCCTCGGCGACGCCGAACCGCAGCCGCGGGAACCGCTCGAACACGCCCGACCAGAGCAGGAACCACAGCGGCCGCGCCGGCCACCACGTCACCTCGGTGACGTAGATGCCGAGGTGGTCGCCGTAGGACTCCTTGTCCGCCGGGCCGGAATGGGTGAGCACCGGCATCTCCAGGTCCTGGCACAGCTTCCACACCGGGTCGTAGCGCCGGTCGTGGTAGGGCGCCTGGTGCATCCACATCGCCGGGATCATCACGGCGCGCAGGCCGGACTCGTAGGACCGGCGGATCTCGGCGAGCACGTCGTCGAGCGGGGCGGTGATCTGCACCAGCGCGATGCCGCGCCGCCGCAGCGGCGAATCGGCGCACAGCTCGGCGAGCCAGCGGTTGTGCGCGCGGGCACCGGCGAGGCCGAGCACCGGGTCGAGGTCCCCGGAAAGGCCGAGCCCGGTGCCGAAAGGTGCGCAGGTGCGGCTTTCCACGGCGTCCGCGTCCGGGAAGATGATCTCGGCGGTTATGCCGTCCGCGTCCATCTCCTTGTTGCGCCGCGCCGCCTCCCAGCCGCCCTCCAGGCCCTCGGCGTTCTCGGTGAACCATTTCTGGGCGAACTTCGCGTCGGAGGTTCCCATGCGGCGGATCTCCTCGACCGCCGCGGGCCTGCCGGCGAGGAACTCGTCGAACGCCGGGTGGAATTCCTTCTCCAGGTAGTCCCGGTACAGCTCCGTCGGTAAGCCCGCGTGGCTGTCGGACGTGATGACGATGTACGGCGTGGTTGTGCCGGCGGCGGTGCCGGAGGTACCCGCGCCGCTGGCGGGCTCGCCTTTTCCTGTCGCGGACAAGGTGTTCTCGGGGGCTTTGTGGTCGGCGGCTTCGTGCTCGGACGCGGAGGCCATGGGGCGTCCCCTTCGGCTCGGCCGGCCCCTGGGACCGGCCGCTAGGTCGGCCGCTAAGTCGGCCGCTCGGGCGGCTCGGCGGCGGCTGCCCGCCGCCCGATCAGGGAACCTCTTTGCATCAACCATGTCAATCTTTGCACTATGCGAAAAGAGGGCGATAGGGTCGCCGCATGTCGTCGCGCCCGCGGCCATCCCCGCAGACCGACCGGGTCATCGCCGTCGTCGAGATGCTCGCCGGCGCTCCGGGTGGCCTCAGCCAGTCGGAGATCTCCCGGCGGCTCGGCACCACCGCGGCCACCTGCTACCCGACGCTCGCGGCGCTCGAGCGCGCCGGCTGGCTGCGCCGCCACCCGACGCGGCGCACCTACGCGCTCGGCCCCGGGCTGATCGCCGCCGGCCAGGCCGCCACGGCCGGCACCGACGCGCTGGCCGCCGGGCGCGGCCGGATGGCCGACCTGCACCGCAGGCTCGGCCTGTCCGTGGTCGCGCTCGTCCCGGCGGCCGAGTACGCCACGGTCGCGCACCTGGTCGTCGACCCGCGCGGGCGCCCGGTCGCCACGCTGCGCGTCGGTGACACGATCCCGTTCCACCCGCCGCTGGGGATCACGTTCATGGCCTGGCAGCCGGACGCCGTGGTGGAAGGCTGGCTCGACCGCGGCGGCGTCACCGACCCGGCCGACCGCGGCGAGTACCGCGAGCTTCTCCACGTCATCCGCGCCCGCGGCTACTCGGTCGAGCTGTCCGCCTCCCTCGACGAGCGGGTCCGTCGCCAGGTCGGCGCCGCTGCCGCCGCCAACCTGCGCGGCCAGCTCCCCGGCCTGCTACGCGACCTCGCCGCCGGTCTCGCGAGCCCGTCGGACTTCGTCGCGGGCGCGCTCGACCCGGACCAGGACTACCGGGTCGACTCGCTGTCCGCGCCCGTCTTCGACGCCCACGGCGCCGTCGCCCTCGTCGTCTCCCTGCGCGGCTTCGCCGCGGCTGTCACCGGAGCCGAGACCACCCACCTCGCCACCGCGCTCACCGCCGCCGCCATCACCATCACCGCCGACGTGTCCGGTCGCCCCCCGGACCTCGGCGACCTCTAGCGGGAGCGGGAGCTCTCTGGTTTCCAGCCGAGGACCGGGCCCAGCCTTTCGGCCATGTCGGTGAGGATCTGGACGTAGTCCTCGTGCTCGAAGGTGAAGGGGAGGGCGAAGGCGACCTCCGTGACCTCGCGGAAGCCGGCATGGGCGTAGAGGGCCTCGGCGATCTGCTCCGAGGTGCCGAGCAGGTCGCGGGCGAACAGCATGCGCTGCGGCCCCTGCGGGCTGAAGGTCCGGGGGGTGCGGGCGTCGACGTAGGCCTGGTAGCGGGAGCGCTGGTCGGCGGTGGCGCTGTCGGTCGGGATCACGACGAGGCCCTGGGACACCCGAGCGGCGGGGCCGTCGGGGTGCGCCGCGCGGAACGCCTGGATGTGGGATCGCTGGACGGTGGCGAAGTCGTCCGCGTCGACGGTGTCCTTGTCGTCGACGGCCCGTACGACGCTGCTGGTCAGGAAGTTCATGTCATGCTCGCCCGCCCACGCGGCCGACGCGACGCTGGCGCCGCCGTACCACATCCGGGACCGCAGCCCGGGCGAGTGCGGCTGCACCCGGTCGGAGAACTGCTCGAAGCCCTCGGCGCCGCGGAACGCGCTCGCCGGCTCGCCGGCCACGTGCCTCAGCAACCGGGCGACCCGTTCGTAGGTGAAGTCCTCGAGGTCGCCCGTATCCGGGTAGAGCGCATCCTTGACCCGCTCGTAGAAAAGCGGTGGCCCGACGCTCACACCTGGGTTGACCCGTCCGCCGGAGAGAATGTCGACGGTCGCGAGGTCCTCCGCCAACCGCACCGGATTCTCCCAGCCCAGCGGCGTGACCGCCGTGCCGAGGTGGATCCGACTGGTCCGCTGCGTGGCGGCCGCCATGATCGCGATCGGCGACGATATCCCGTACTGCAGGTGCCGGTGGCGCAGCCAGGCACTGTCGAACCCGAGCCGTTCGCCCAGCTCGATGATCCGCAATGTGGACTGGTGCCCCGGACCGGGGTCGTTCTCGTCGAACAGCCCGATTGTCAGGAAGCCGAGCTGCTCCAGTGCGGCCCCCGGCACAGGCATACCGCACCCCCGACCTCGGCATTCGCGACTTCTCGACCTTACCGGTCGACGTAGGCGGGCACCTGCCGGCCGGCCGCGCCGTTGGCTGCCGAGGTGCTGCCGGCTGCCGAGGTGCTGTCGAGTTGTCGTCGGCTGTCGAGGTGTGGGTGTCGCGCTAGGCCTGCTGGCAGGCTCGCGGGAGGGTGCGCCCGGCCGGTGGGCGGGCGCACAGCAATGCCCAGGCTGCGAGAGTCGAGGCGTCCTGGATGACGCCGTCCGCGAGCATGGCGAGCCATTCGGGGTGGCTGAACCGGCGGGCCACCAGATCCTGCTCTTCGACGGTCGGTGCGCGCGGGCCTTCGGTCAGGTCGGTGGCGAGCCAGACGTGGCAGCCCTGGGTGGAGTAGCCGTAGGCGGTGAACAGCCGGCCGAGGTGGTCGAGCCGGCCGGCCCGCAGCCCGGTCTCCTCCCGCAGCTCCGCCGCGGCGAGCACCGCCGGGTCGATGTTCGGCTGGTCCTCCCAGGAGCCCTGAGGGAACTCCCAGAAACGTGCGCCGACCGGGTAGCGGTACTGCTCGACGAGCCACACTCCGTCGGCGTCCACCGGGATCACCAGCGCGAAGTCCGCCTTCTCGACGACGCCGTAGATCCCGGTCGACTGGTCGGCCCGGACGATCGTGTCCTCCCGCACCCGCATCCACGGGTTCTCGTACACCGCTCGGCTCGCCCGTACGGCGATCGGCCCGTCGTCCGCCACGCCCACCTCGCCACCGAGTCGTCGATCCGCCTGCCCTGCTTCCCGCCTGCCTTTACCTACCTCATGACGGTCTGTCTTCGCGGGATAACGGCCAGCCCGCCATGCCGGGCGTTTGGGATGTTGCGGGCCACCTCCCGGACGCGCCGGCTTTACGTGAAGCAAAGGGGTGGTGTGCGGCGGAATGGTCGTGTAACCGTTTCAAAACGGGATGAACCTATGGTCGGAAGGCATGCGTGTCACCGCCGAGCCGCTCCTGCGGCACTACTGGTACCCGGTTGCCTTCGCCTCCGACCTCGGAGGCGCGCCCCTCGCCCGCCGGCTGCTCGGCACCGACGTCGTCCTGTGGCGGGACGCCGAGGGACGGCCCGCCTGCGCCGCCGACCGCTGCCCACACCGCGACGCCAAGCTGTCCCGCGGCTGGACCGAGGACGGCGCCGTCGTCTGCCCTTACCACGGCTGGCGGTACGGCTCGGACGGAAAGTGCGTGCTCATCCCGCAGAACGCGCCAGGGCAGCGGATCTCACCGCGCGCCGTGGTGGCGACCTACCCGGTGACCGAGGCGCTCGGACTGCTGTGGGTCTGCCTCGACCCCGCCTCGGAGCCAGCCACCGCGATGGCCGGCATCCCGGCGATCCCGCAGTTCGGGCAGCCGGGCTGGCGGGTCGTCCAGGAGTTCGACACCGTCTGGCCCTGCTCGGCGCCGCACCTGCTGGACAACAACCTCGACCCGGCGCACATCGCCTTCGTGCACCGCCGGACGTTCGGCAACCCGCGGACGCCGCACATCGACCGCGTCGAGATCACCCGCAGCGCGGCCGGGATCCGACTCGTCTCCCGCGTCCCCGTCTACGCCCGCCCCGGCGAGACCGGCGTGACCGAGCGGCGCACCACCACCGACGTGTACGCCCCCTTTACCGGCGTCTTCCACATCCGCTACCCGGACGGCCTGTCGCACATCATGGTCAAGGCGATCGCGCCGGTCGACGACGGCACCTGCCGGCTGCTGCAGTTCGTGGTCCGTAACGACACCGAGGCCGACCGCCCCGCCGCCGACATCATCGCGTTCGACTCCGCCGTCCGCGACGAGGACTGGTGTGTCCTCGAGACCATGCCGCCGGACTACCACCTGGACCTGACCGCGAACGTCCACATCGACACCGACCGCGCCACCATCGCCTACCGCCGTCTGCTCGCCGAGGCCACCGCAGGGACCTGGCGGCCGGCCGGCCCGGCCGGTCCCGCGGGCGAGGCCGGCGCGGAGCCGGATGGCGCCCTGGCGGCCGAGATCGACGCCGTGCTGAGAACGAGCTGATGCCGCAGCTGTCGTCGGCCGGGTCGTGGCAACGGCTGGCCGGGGTCGTGGTGGTGCTGACGGCCTGCCAGCCTCGTCACCGCGTATCCGCACGCACCATTCGCGTACCGGTTCGCCGTCGCCGACGGATTCGTTTTCTGTGCCCCTTCCAGCCGGTGGCGTTCGGCATGTCGTCCGGTGTCCGCCGATAGCCTCCAAACCATGCGAGTGCGGCGCGTCGACCCACGCGACACCATGTGGGAACTGGACAACCCGGTATACCGGGTCTATTTCTGGACGCGCCCGGCCCATTCGAACGCCTCGCCCAGCTCGACCGAGTTCGAGATCACGGAGACCGACGTCCCCGCCGTCCTCGACTGGGCCAGACGCACGGCCGGCAACCGCACCTTCGTTCTCTACGCCGTCTGCGAGGCCGACGGCCGCAAAGGCCTGGTCCGCCTGGCCGGCCAGGATCCCAACAGCGGCACGGCGGCGGCCGGAACGATCAGCATCGCTCGGCCGTCAGCCGGAAGTCCTTAGGCTCACTGCCGGCTCGCCAGCGACGGACCATGACGACGAGGGTTGGCCGGCGGCGGCGCTGATCGGAGCCAGGAGCATGGCGGCGACCACGGACGGAGCCGCCTCCGCCATGTCGGTGTTCGTCAGTCCCGGATGGCACCGGCCACGGCCCACGGCCCACGGCCCGCAGCCGGTGGCCGGTGGCCGGTGGTCAGCGATGGAATGGGCCGGGAGCCCGGCGGTCTACTTGATGCCGTGAGCGCGCGGTTCCGCGGGACCGCGCGGAGTGTGGCGCGTGGCGCCCTCGCCGGTCGTCGCCGCCAACGTCGTGGCGCTGGACGTCCTGACGTTCGAGCGGGCATCGGACGTTCGGAGCCCGGGTTCAGGCGGATGCCGCGACGTCCTGAATGACGGGTGGCCTCCGGAACGTTAGCCGCCCTCCAGGCCGCTCCGCCCCGTGCCGCTCCGCCCCGTGCCGCTTCACCGGCATGGCGGCGTTCCCGAAGAGTCGATCATTGCTCTGAGCTGGGGCGATGGCGCAAAAGTGTCGGAGGCGGGTGGGAGTCTGGTTGCGTCGGTGGCCCATTGACCCCGGGTGGTGGTGGCGATGTCCGCGATCGCGATGTCCGAGTCCGAGTCGGCGTCAGCGTCAGATGCCGTGTCGTCGCCGTCTGTGCTGTCCGTGGACGTGGAGGCTGCTCCGCTGGAGGTGTTGGAAGGGGAGATCGTCGCGTGGGCAGGACGACTCGCGGCGGCGACCTGCGGCTGGTTGGTGATGGTTGCGGCGTTCGACCGGCGGGGTGGCTGGTCGGGGCAGGGGTTCTCGTCCTGCGCGCACTGGCTGGCGTGGCGCTGTGGGCTCGCGGCGCGCACCGCCCGGGAGCACCTGTCCGTCGGGCACGCGCTGGAGACCTTGCCCGCGATGCGGGCGGCGTTCGCGGCTGGACGGCTGTCCTATTCGAAGGTGCGTGCGGTGACGCGGGTCGCCGAGCCGGACAGTGAGACGGCCTGGCTGAACCATGCGCTGTGCTGCACGGCGGCGCAGTTGGAGAGACTCGCGGCCACCTGCGAGCGGCTGACCGGCGACCACGCGGGTCAGCGGGCGGGACGCCGGGTGTCATGGCGGACCGGCCGGGACGGGATGCTGCGGCTGTCGGCGGTGCTACCGGCGGACGAAGGCGCCCAGCTCGTGGCCGCGATCGACGCGGCCCGCGCGAGCCTGGAGGACACCACCGCGCCGCCACCTCCGGACGAGACCGACCAGGTACCGGCGGACGGGGAGGTGGTCGCGGCGCCGCGGGACCGTCGGCTGGACGCGGACGCGCTGGTGACGCTCGCGAACGGCTTCCTGGACCGGCCTGCCCCCGGTCTCCTGCTGCCATCGCACACGGTCACCGTTCACGTGGACGCCGATACTCTTCTGCGCACCGGCCGGCCGTGTCCAGCGAGCCCCCACCCCGCCAGCGCCAACTCGGCCGACGGGGATCGGACCAACGTGGCCGATGCCCCCGATGCCCCGGACGCCCCCGAAACCCCGGACACAGACCAGGTCTTTGGCTCCGGCATCCGCGGTGCCGTCGGGGAGGTTGCCTCGCTCGATGGTCCACCCGGCGCCCGTCGACTGTCGCGAGCCGACGTCGAGCCTGGGATCGGTCTGCCCATGTCGGCGCTGCGCCGGCTCGGCTGCGACGGCCTCCTGCGCGCACTGCTGTCCGACGCCGAGGGCAATCCGTTGCACCTCGGGCGGCGCCGCCGGCTACCCAACCGCCGGCTGCGCGACGCCGTCTACGCCCGGGACCTCGGTACCTGCCAGTACCCGGGCTGCGAGCGCACCCGCTGGCTCCAGATCCACCACCTGACGGAGTGGTCCGCCGGCGGCGGGGCGACGGACATCGGCAACCTGACCATCCTGTGTACCGGTCATCACCATGCCGTCCACGACGAGGGCATCATCCTCGAACGGGGTACCGAAGGCGCGGTCGTGGCGACCTTGCCAGACGGACGTCTCGTGCGGCCCGCTCCGGTCGTCGACCCCGGCCGCCGACCCATCGAGACCCTGGCGGCCGCGACCCGCCACCTCGACGACGACGCGATCCTCGCCCGCGACGGCGGTCGGCTCAACCTCGCCGACTCGATCTGCGTGCTGACCCAGCACCAGTGGAACGAAGCCGCCCAGAGGACGCACGGCGGTTCCGGCGGTCTACGTGACCAGGCAGCAACGGACCATCTCCGCCCACCGGCGGCGCCCGAGCACGGCGGCGCCGGTCGTCGTCACTGGCCCACCGGGAACAGCACCAGACATCCGGTCCGTCGCTCCCAACGCCGCCACCGTCCGACCACCCCCATCGGGGGCGGGTAGCGAGGCCGGCAGGCACCCGGCCTTCCCGCCATCGTCGGAGGAACGTCGCTGCCAGCCCCGAGCTTTCCGGTCGGCAACCTGTGCCCCAATTCGGTCAGAACACGCTCCGAGCCCGCGTCGCTGGACTGGCGTCTGCGGTTAGCGGGCGCTAACCTGGCGGCATGTTAGCGACCACTAACCTCGGGTCCCACCCGCTCGGGCCGGCGGCGGGGGCGGTGCTGACCAGCAGGGTCGACGCGGGGTCGGCGGAGGGCAGGGCGAACGCGGCCCGGCACGCGGGGCTCGTCGCCGAGCTGCGCGCGAAACTCGCCGGCGCGCGCAGCGGCCCCGAGGCCGCCGTGCGCCGGCACGTCGACCGGGGCAAGCTGCTGCCGCGCGACCGGGTCGACGGGTTGCTCGACCGCGGCAGCCCCTTCCTGGAGCTCTCGCCGCTCGCCGCCGACGGGATGTACGACGGCGACGCGCCGGGCGCGGGCATCATCACCGGGATCGGCCGGGTCTCCGGCCGCGAATGCGTCATCGTCGCCAACGACGCCACCGTCAAGGGCGGCACGTACTACCCGATGACGGTGAAGAAGCACCTCCGGGCCCAGGAGGTGGCCCTGCACAACCGGCTGCCCTGCGTCTACCTGGTCGACTCGGGTGGCGCGTTCCTGCCGCTGCAGGACGACGTCTTCCCCGACCGGGAGCATTTCGGCCGGATCTTCTTCAACCAGGCGACGATGTCCCGCCAGGACATCCCGCAGATCGCGGCGGTGCTCGGCTCGTGCACCGCCGGCGGCGCGTACGTGCCGGCGATGAGCGACGAGGCGGTGATCGTGCGCGACCAGGGCACGATCTTCCTCGGCGGCCCGCCGCTGGTGAAGGCGGCCACCGGCGAGGTCGTCTCCGCGGAGGAGCTCGGCGGCGGCCTGCTGCACTCGCGTATGTCCGGCGTCACCGACCATCTCGCCGAGGACGACGCGGACGCGCTGCGGATCGTCCGCCAGATCGTCGGCGCGCTCGGCCCGCGCGCGCCGCGCCCTTGGGATGTGGCTCCGACCGAGCCGCCGGCCGTCGACCCCTCGACGCTGTACGCCGCCGTCCCGACCGACGCGAAGGTCCCGTACGACGTCCGCGAGGTGATCGCGCGGGTCGTCGACGGCAGCCGGTTCGCCGAGTTCAAGCGGGAGTACGGCTCGACGCTGGTGTGCGGCACGGCGAGGATCCACGGGCATCCCGTCGGGATCATCGCGAACAACGGAGTGCTGTTCTCCGAATCCGCTCTGAAGGGCGCGCATTTCGTCGAGCTTTGCGACGCCCGCTCGATCCCGTTGTTGTTCCTGCAGAACATCACCGGGTTCATGGTGGGCCGCGAGTACGAGGCCGGCGGCATCGCCAAGCATGGCGCGAAGATGGTGACGGCCGTGGCCTGCGCCCGGGTGCCGAAGTTCACCGTCGTCATCGGCGGTTCCTTCGGCGCAGGCAACTACTCGATGTGCGGCCGGGCATACTCGCCGCGCTTTCTGTGGATGTGGCCGAACGCGCGGATCTCGGTGATGGGTGGCGACCAGGCGGCGGCGGTGCTCGCCACCATCCGTCGCGACCAGCTCGAGGCCAGGGGACAGGACTGGAGCCACGATGCCGAGGAGACGTTCCGCCAGCCGATCCGGGACCAGTACGAGGCGCAGGGCAGCCCTTACCACTCGACGGCGCGGCTCTGGGACGACGGCGTGATCGACCCGGCCGACACCCGCACCGTCCTGGGGCTGGCGTTGTCCGTCGCGGCGAACGCCCCGATCGACGATCGCGGCTACGGCGTCTTCCGCATGTGAGCCCGCACGCGAACCCGCACGTGAACCCGCGGGTGGGCCCGCCGCGTCGGAGACGGCAGCCGAAACAGCAGAGGTCAACGAACAGGTGAGTGGGGCGATGTTCGACACGGTGCTGGTGGCGAACCGCGGGGAGATCGCGGTCCGGGTGATCCGGACGTTGCGACAGCTCGGGATCCGCTCGGTCGCGGTCTACTCGGACGCGGACGCCGGCGCGCGCCACGTCCGCGAGGCCGACGCCGCGGTCCGGATCGGCCCGGCGCCCGCGCGTGAGTCGTACCTGAACCCCGCCGCGGTGCTGGCCGCCGCCTGGGCGACCGGCGCCCGCGCGATCCACCCGGGCTACGGCTTCCTCTCCGAGAACGCGGCGTTCGCCGCCGCCTGCGCCGACACCGGCATCGTCTTCGTCGGCCCGCCGGTGCGGGCGGTCGAGGTGATGGGCGACAAGATCGCCGCGAAGCGCGCGATGATCGAGGCGGGTGTGCCGGTGGTCCCCGGCCGGGCCGAGCCCGGAATGGACGAGGCGGCCCTGGCCGCGGCCGCCGAGGAGATCGGGTTCCCGGTGCTGATCAAGCCGTCGGCCGGCGGCGGTGGCAAGGGCATGCGCGTCGTGCGCTCGGCGGACGAACTGGGCGACGCGATCGCGTCGGCCCGCCGCGAGGCGGCGAACGCGTTCGGCGACGACACCCTGTTCCTGGAGCGATACGTCGACCGCCCCCGGCACATCGAGGTGCAGGTCCTCGCCGACGCCCACGGCAACGTCATCCACCTCGGCGAACGCGAGTGCAGCCTTCAGCGACGCCACCAGAAGATCATCGAGGAGGCGCCGTCGGCGCTGCTCGGCGCGCACCCGGAGGGCGCGGCGACCCGGAAGCGGATCGGCGCCGCCGCCGTCACCGCCGCCGCGGCCGTCGGCTACGTCGGGGCCGGCACGGTCGAGTTCATCGTCGCTGGCGACGAACCGGAGACGTTCTACTTCCTGGAGATGAACACCCGGCTGCAGGTCGAGCACCCGGTCACCGAGCTGGTCACCGGCGTCGACCTGGTCGCCGAGCAGCTGCGCGTCGCCGCCGGCGAGCCGCTGCGGCTGCGCCAGGCCGACGTCATCCTCACCGGCCACGCCGTCGAGGCCCGCGTCTACGCCGAGGACGCGTCCCGCGGCTTCCTGCCGACGGGTGGGGAGATCCTCGCCCTCGCGGAGCCCGCGGGCGAGGGGGTGCGGGTCGACTCGGGGATCGCCCTCGGCTCGACGGTCGGCTCCGACTACGACCCGATGCTGGCGAAGGTGATCGCCTGGGCGCCGGACCGCGCGGGCGCCCTGCGCCGACTCGACACGGCGCTCGCCGGCACTGTGCTGCTCGGCGTGACCACCAACATCGGCTTCCTGCGCACCCTGCTGACCCACCCCGACGTCCGCGCGGGCGCGCTGGACACCGGCCTGGTCGAACGCCACCTCGCCGGTCTCACGACCACCCGCCACGCGGCGGCGGGCGCGGGCGGGATGGCGGGCGGGTCGGCGGGCGCCACCGACGGCGCCTGCGGCGGCGTCGGCGTCGGCGGCCCGCCGGCGGACGTGCTCGCCGTGTACGCGCTCGCGCAGCTGTCGCGGCTCGGCCCGGCGGGGCCGGTCGTCGACCCGTGGGACATCCCTTCGGGCTGGCGGGTCGGCGACGACGCCTGGCTGTCCTGGACGATCGACGCGGGCGGCGGCGCGCGCCACCGGGTGGACGTGCGCGGCACGCCTGCCGCGGCGTCGGTGCGCATCGACCGGCGGGCGCCGATCGCGGTGTCCGTCGCGGTTGCCGGCCCTGACCTGGCCGCCAAGGCGGAACGGCTGCTCGTCACGCTCGACGGCGTGACGACCAACTGGTACGTCACGGACGGCCCTACGACCCCCGGAGCGACCTCCGGCGTGCTGTGGGTCGGCACCGGCGGGGCCGCGTGGCCGCTCGCCGAGTGGGTACGCGAACCGGGTGCCGCCGCGGCGGCGGCCGGCGACGGGCAGGCCCGCAGCCCCATGCCTGGCACGGTCATCGCGGTCGACGTCGCCGCCGGTGACACCGTCACCGCGGGCCAACGGCTCGCCGTCGTCGAGGCGATGAAGATGGAGCACGCGGTCACCGCGCCGGTCACCGGCCTGGTCAAGGACGTGCTGGTCGACGTCGGAGCACGGGTCGACCTCGACGCCCTCCTCGCCGTCGTCGAGCCGGACACCGCCGAGCCGGACACCGCCGAGCCGGACACCGCCGAGCTGACCAGTAAGGAGCGCCACGATGCCTGACACCCGGCTCACCGACGAGCAGGAGGCGCTGCGGGCGACCGTCGAACAGTTCGCCCGCGAGGTCGTCGCGCCGGTCGCGGCCTACCACGACGAGACGAAGACGTTCCCCTACAAGGTCGTCGCCCAGATGGGCGAACTGGGGCTGTTCGGGCTGCCGTTCCCGGAGGAGTACGGCGGCCAGGGCGCCGAGTACTTCACGCTGTGCCTGGCGATCGAGGAGCTTGCGCGGGTCGACTCGTCGGTCGCGATCACCCTGGAGGCGGGCGTCGGGCTCGGCGCGATGCCGATCTACCGGTTCGGGACCGAGGAGCAGCGCCTCCAGTGGCTGCCGGAGCTGACGAGCGGGCGCGCGCTCGGCGCGTTCGGCCTGACCGAGCCCGGCGCCGGCAGCGACGCGGGCGGCACCCGCACCACCGGCCGCCTCGAGGGCGACGAATGGCTGATCAACGGCTCGAAGGCGTTCATCACCAACTCGGGCACCGACATCACCCGCGTCGTCACCGTCACCGCCGTCACCGACCGCTCCGAGGCGGGCAAGGCCGAAATCTCCACGATCATCGTTCCGGTCCCGACACCCGGCTTCACCGCCGAGCCCGCGTACTCCAAGGTCGGCTGGCATGCCTCCGACACCCACCCGCTGTCCTTCGCCGACGTGCGGGTGCCGGCGGCGAACCTGCTCGGCGAGCGCGGCCGCGGCTACGCGAACTTCCTGCGAATCCTCGACGAGGGCCGGATCGCGATCTCGGCGCTGTCCGTCGGCCTCGCGCAGGCCTGCGTCGACGAGTCGGTGAAGTACGCGAAGGAGCGCCAGGCGTTCGGTGCCCCGATCGGCACCTACCAGGGGATCCGGTTCAAGATCGCCGAGATGGAGGCGCGGACGCACGTCGCCCGCACCGCCTACTACGACGCCGCGGCCAGAATGCTCGCCGGCCTGCCCTTCAAGAAGGAGGCGGCGATCGCCAAGCTGTTCTCCTCGGAGGCGGCGGTGACGAACGCCCGCGAGGCGACCCAGATCTTCGGGGGCTACGGCTTCATGAACGAGTACCCGGTCGCCCGCCACTGGCGTGACGCCAAGATCCTGGAAATCGGCGAGGGCACGTCGGAAGTCCAGAAGATGCTCATAGCCCGCCACCTGGGCCTGTAGCACCGGACCCGGCAAGGTCGGCCGAGCCGAACGAGCCGGGCGCGAAGCTCGGCGCCGTGGGGACCGCAGGCCGTCCTCGCGCTCCGAGACGAAAGCGGGCGCGCCGGCCACTGGTCGAGGCCCGGCCGCGAGCGGCCCTGGCGCGTCCGCGAGACCAGATGATGTAGTGGTCCGGATGATGTGGTCGTTAGGTACGTGCCCATCCGGGGGACCAAGACTGGAACTCACTGCCGGTGACGAGGTCTCGCCACCGCAACGACGCAGCACTGGGGAGCAGAACGTGGATCCGACGCCTTCAGCCGATGGCCCGGGCGACTCCAGCGGTGCCCACGGTGGCGGCCCGCGCGACGTCGTGCAGCTCACCATTCCGGCCGCGGGCGCCTACCTCGCCGTTCTGCGTACCGCGACGGCGTCGCTCGCCGCCCGGCTGGACTTCACCCTCGATGACATCGAGGACCTGCGGATCGCGGTGGACGAGGCGTCCGCGCTGCTGCTGGTCTCCGCCGTCCCCGGCTCCGCGCTGGAGTGCGCGTTCGCGCTCTCGCCCGGTCTGATGCGGGTCACCGTCTCGGTGGAGAGCCTCGACGGCGAATCGCCGTCGAAGGACACGTTCGCGTGGACGGTGCTGAGCGCGCTCGCCGGCGAGGTCTCCAGCTCCATCGGGCCGGGCAATCGGGTGACCATCGAGCTGGCGAAGCGGCGCGGCGACCTGGGATAGGCCGCCCCATTGCGAGGCCGCCCGCTGAGCCGCGTGGGCCGCGTCGCCGACCTGGGCCGACCCGGGCCGGGCGGATCGGCCCGGGTCGGCGCGGCGCGCTAGGCGCCGATCTTTTCGGGCGCGTCGGCCGCTGCCGGCGACGCCTGCCGGGGGACGGCCACGGTCGCGCGCTTGCGGGTGCCGCCGAGCAGGGACGGCAGGACGGCCGGGGCGGCGGAGCTGCTGGCGGCGCGGATCGACTCGCGTAGCGACGCCATGGTCGCGGAGAGCGCGGTCGGCTCGTAGCCGCAGTGCGCCATGCAGTTGTCGCAGCGCGGGTCGCGGCCCCGGCCGTACGCCTCCCAGTCCGTGGTCTCCAGCAGTTCCTGGTAGGACTTGGCGTATCCGTCGCCCATCAGATAGCAGGGCTTCTGCCAGCCGAGCAGCGAGTAGGACGGAATTCCCCAAGCGGTGCAGGGAAAGTCGACCTTGCCCTCGAGGAAGTCGAGGTACAGCGGCGAGTGGTTGATCCGCCAGCGGTCGCGGCGGCCGCCGGCGAATGCCTCGCGGAACAGATTCCGGGTCTCCTCGACGCCCATGAACTTGTCCTGGCCAGGCGCCTTCTCGTACGCGTAGGCCGGCGACAGCATCATCCCGTCGACCTTCAGGTCGTTGTTGAGGTAGTCGAGCACCTCCATCACGGTCTGCGGGGTGTCGGTGTTGAAGAAAGTCGTGTTGGTGGTGACCCGGAATCCGCGCCGCTGGGCGTCCCTGATGGCGTCCACGGCCTGGGCGAAGACACCCTGCTTCGCCACCGACGCGTCGTGGCGCTCCTCGAGGCCGTCGATGTGCACCGCGAGCGACAGGTACGGCGACGGCCGCAGCTTGTCGATCTTCTTTGGCAGGAGCAGCGCGTTGGTGCACAGGAAGATGAACTTCTTCCGCTGCACCAGTCCGGCGACGATCTCCTCGACCTGCGGGTGCATGAGCGGCTCGCCGCCCGCCAGGCACACCACCGGCGCGCCGCACTCGTCCACCGCCGCGAGCGCCTGCTCGACCGGCATGCGCTGCTTCAGGATGTCCGCGGGGTGCTGGATCTTTCCGCAGCCCACGCAGGCGAGGTTACAGGCGAACAGCGGTTCCAGCTCCAGCGTGATCGGAAACTTCGTCCGACCCGCGAGCCGCTGCTTGAGAATGTACGCGCCGATTTTGATCGCCTGACGCCGGGGAATACTCATCTACGCCCTTCCCGCCGCTCTCACCAGCCGTCCGCCGTGGCGGCCGTGCATTGTCCTTTGTTTGGTCACCCTAGGCGAGGGGTTTCCGTGGCGCCGGGCGTAAGGATGTCGTGAGAAGGATGTCGCGAATACCGCCTCCGCCCGCCAGCCACCGATACGTCCATGGCGCCGATTTGGTGAGAAGGACGACGGGCGCCATGCCGGTGAAGCGGGAAGCGCGCGTCCTGACGTGGTGTGGGTCAGGACGCGCGCTTCCCGTGACGGAACCCGTGACGGAACCCGTGACGGAACCCGTGACGGAACCCGTGACGGAACCCGTGACGGAACCCGTGACGGAACCCGTGACGGAAGTCCCGGCGCTGGGAGCCCTACGCCCGGGAGACCGGAGCTCGGCGGGCGTCGTGGAGTCGGGCAAGGACGGCGGCAAGGACGGCGGCGAGGTCGTCGACGGAGGTCTCGGTGACGATCGAACGGTCGCGGGTCCGGAGCTCGACGATGCCCTCGGCCGCGCGGCGACCGACGATGACCTGGTAGGGGCAGCCGATGAGGTCGGCGTCGGCGAACCGGACGCCGGCGGAGCCGCCCGGGCGGTCGTCGACGAGCACGTCGAGACCGGCTTCCGCGAGCGCGTCGGTGACGGCCCGGACGACGGCCGCGTCGACCTTGCGGCCCAGCGGGATCACCTGGACGTCGTAGGGCGCGAGGGGCGCCGGCCAGATGACGCCGTGCTCGTCGTGGTGCTGCTCGACCACGACCGACAGGAGGCGGCTGATTCCGATCCCGTAGCAGCCCATCACCATCGGCAGGTCCTTGCCCGCCGCGTCCAGGAACGTCGCCTCCAGCGGCACGGTGTACCTGGTGCCGAGCTGGAAGATGTGTCCGATCTCGACGGCGCGCTCGACCGCGAGGGGCCCGGCGCCATCCGGAGACGGGTCACCGGCACGGACGTCGACGATGTCGGCCCACTCGTCCGGCTCGAAGTCGCGCCCCCGGTTACAGCCGGTCAGATGGTGGTCGAGCTCGTTCGCGCCGGCGCACCAGTCACGGCCGGCCGCCACGTGATGGTCCGCGACGATCCTGCCGACGTGGGGAGCGAGCCCGACCGGGCCGACATGCCCGCGCACCAGGGCCGGGTACCCGGCGAAGTCCGCGGCGTCCAGGAGGACGGGCGCCGCGCCGAGCACTCGCGCGAGCTTGTGCTCGTTGACCTCGCGGTCTCCCGGGCACAGCACGGCCACGACCTCTGTCCCTTCGCCCGCCGGGATCTTGTAGAGCAGGCACTTCAGGACCTGGTTCGCCGGGATCTCGAGGAACCCTGCCACCTCGTCGACGCTGCGTGCCCCCGGCGTGTGAGCGCGGCGCAGTGGACGGGTACCCGGTTCGACCGGCGCCGGCCGGGCGCAGGTCGCCGCCTCCAGGTTCGCGGCGTAGGTGCCCCCGGGCGAGTGGACGACGAGGTCCTCACCGACCTCGGTGGGCGCCATGAACTCGTGGTTCACGTCGCCGCCGATCTCGCCGGCCTGCGCCCGGACGGCGCGGAACCGCAACCCACAGCGCGTGAAGACCCGCTCGTAGGCGTGGTACATGGCCCGGTAGGTCTCGCGCAGCGAGTCCTGACCGTCGTGGAAGCTGTAGGCGTCCTTCATGACGAAGTCCCGGGAGCGCAGGAGACCGGCGCGCGGCCGCAGCTCGTCGCGGTACTTGGTCTGGATCTGGAAGACCCGCAGCGGCAGGTCGCGGTAGCTTTCGATCTCGCCCGCGACCAGGCTGGTGACCAGCTCCTCGTGCGTCGGGCCCAGGCAGAGCTCGCTACCCCTGCGATCCGTCACGCGGAACATCAGGTCGCCGTAGCGGTCCCACCGGCCGGTGCGTTCCCACAGTTCGCGGGGCATCAGCGCCGGCATCAGCAGCTCCTGGCACCCGGCAGCCGTCATCTCCTCGCGCACGACGTCTTCGATCTTGCGCAGGACGCGTAGCCCGAGTGGCAGGTAGCTGTACACGCCGGCGGTGGTCTTGCGGATGTATCCGCCGCGCACCAGCAACCGGTGGTTGGTCGTCTCGGCCTCGGCCGGGTCGTCGCGAAGCGTCCGGACGAGGACACGGGAAAGAAAATGGACGCGGGAAGGCGCGTGCATCGGAAGGCTCCGTCACGTCGAGGCGGCCGGCGAGGCCGCGTCGTCTGGGGGCGGTCGGCTGACGGCTCATGGCCGTCAACGGCGATCGAGGCCGAGCCACCCTCGACGGATGGCTCGGCTACCTCGGTCGGTGCGTCGCCCCGACGAAGCCCATCCGGATCTCTCCTCTGCCCACGGCCGGTCTTCCGCTGCCGGCCCGTTCGAGAGCCGGAGCGAGGCCTACGGTAGCGCCCCCGGCCGCCACGACGTCACGGATTTATGCCGCGCGCCATGCGGTGCGGTGCGGTGCGCGGCGGCGGGTCAGCGTGGTCGCTGGTTGTCCGGGAGACGCGCCGGGTTGGCCTTGCCGGGGTTCGCGAGCGTGGTCGTGGCACAGGTGCCGAGCAGGCCGGCGGCGTCGTGGACGGTCGCCTGGCCGAAGGAGACGCCATCGACGGCGTACTGGTCCTCGGCGAGGACGCCGAAGAACTCACCCACCGGCTCGCGGACCAGCGTCAGCGTGAAGTCGGTGTTGATGTACTGGATGCCGGCGGTGCCACGATGGGTCGTCGGGCTGGTCATGTCGCCGGCCAGCACCGCCCGTATCAGCGGCGTCAGCTCCGTGCCCTCGACGACCTCGCGCAGCTCGCGGATCCACACCCCGCCTCGCTGGACGTTCGCGGTCGGGCCGAGCGCGGCGGTGAGCGTGGTGCCGGGCACCATCGGCCGGACGTCGGCGCGCGAGCCCGCCTGCAGCTGCGGGTTGGGGGAGCCCAGCGCCGGCGCGGGCCAGTCGCCCCGGTCGGCGTGCCAGATCTCGCCGGCCGGGTTGCTCGACGGGCGCAGGAACACCGCCGTCGCGCGGGTGACGGGCACGCCGTCGTGGCTGACGTGCACATCGGCGACCCGGATCCGCCCACCTGCCCGGACCAGCGAGGTGGTCGCCGCGAGCGGCGCGGAGGGGATCGATCGGAACATGTCGACGGTGAGCCGAGCGAGCCGGTAGCCGGGTTCGGCCTGCTCCTGTTCCAGGACGTGCCCGATCAGGCCGCCGAGGATGCGGCCGCTGATGGTCCTCGCCCCCCAGACGCCGCTGGCGAACAGGCCGGGCAGGTAGCGGCCGTCGTCGAGGCGGCGGAAGTAGGCCCACGGGGGTCCCTCGTCCGCGCCGAGGTCCGCGGGCGCCGGCTGGCCGTTGGGGGGCGCCGGCTGTTCGGTGAGGGGCGGCGGCTGGCTCGCGGCCGGCTCGGTCGTCGTCATTCGCCGCGCCAGACGGGCGGGCGCTTCTCGGCGAAGGCGAGCGAGCCCTCGATCGCGTCCTTCGACCGCACGACCGGGTCGAAGATCGGCGCCTGCTTCACCGACCAGTCCTCCTCCGTCCAGTCCGCCGACTCGACGATGATCTGCTTGGTGGACCAGACCGCCAGCGGCGCGTTCGCGGCGATCTCGGCGGCGAGCCGCCTGGCTGCGGCCAACGCCCCGCCAGGCTCGGTGAGCCGGTTGACCAGGCCGTAGCGATGCGCGTCCGGCGCCGCAAGGAAGCCGCCGGTGAGCGAGAGTTCCATGGCGGCGTGGTACGGGATCCGCCGTGGCAGCCGGTAGAGGCCGCCGCTACCCGCGACCAGGCCGCGTTTCGGCTCCGGCAGACCGAACCGAGCGTCGTCGGCCGCGACGATGAGGTCGCAGGCGAGCACGATCTCGAACCCGCCCGCGACCGCGTACCCCTCGACGGCCGCGATGACCGGCTTGCGCGGCGGCCGGTGGGTGAGGCCGGCGAGGCCATGGTCCAGCATCGGGTTCTCGCCGCGGACGAACGCCCTGAGGTCCATGCCGGAGCAGAAGGTGCCGCCGGCACCGGTGAGGATCGCCACAGTCAGGTCAGCGCGCGCCTCGAACGCGCGCAGCCCCGCATCCACACCCTCGCTCAGCGCCCGAGTGATCGCGTTCTTGGCCGCGGGCCGGTTGAGGGTGATCGTCATGACCCCGTCGGCCGCCTCGACCAGCACCTCGTCGGGCACAACTACCTCCTTACGAGGCGCGGGGGAGAGCAAGGACCAGGGAGAACCGGAGAAGACGAGGGAGAACCAGGAGGGACGCCATTCCGTCGTACACGCCGGCCGTCGCGGCCCGCAACTGGTTGCCCGGCGTCACCGACCGGTGCCCTGGGTCACCGATCCGTGTCCGGCCCACCGTCGGTGATTGCGGAGGACTGGATTCCGGTTCTCTGGAATCCGGAGTTTACGCAAGAGTACGGTGAAGATATTCCTGACTGATGATCTACCGGCCGGGGGCTGCCGATGCCGTGGCACCCGCCGGGGGCGGGCCCGTGTCGGACCCGGGCGCGGCCGTGGACTGCCGGGGCCTGGGCGCGGAGCCGCGCCGTGGAGGAGGGCCCTACTCATGACGTCGCTGACGCAGCCGCCGAGCGTGGATCTGCCGCCCGTGGAACGGCTGCGGCCCGGGCTGTGGAGCATCCCCGTCCCGTTGCCGTCCGTCGGCCTGCGCCATGTCTTCGTCTACCTGTTCGAGACCGACGCGGGTGCGTACATCGTCGACGCCGGCTGGGACACCGAGGAGGCGTTCGACGCCCTGTCCGCGGGACTGGCCGTCGCCGGCTACCGCATCGGTGATGTCCGTGGCGTCATGGCGACCCACATGCACCACGACCACTACGGCCTCGCCAAGCGGATCCGCGACGAGTCGGGTGCCTGGGTGGCGTTGCACCCGGCCGACGTCGAGATGCTCAAGCGGTTCGCGGGAGACACCTCCGAGCTGCGCGCCGGCATGGCCAGGCTGCTGGTGCGCGCGGGCGTGTCGGCGGACGAGATCGCCACGATGACGCGGGCGCTGCCGCCGGCGGGCGCGTTTCCCGCGCCCGCGCTGCCGGACGTCCTGATCGAGGACGGCGACCGCCCGGACGTCCCCGGCTGGGACCTGCGGGCCATCTGGACGCCCGGCCACTCGCCCGGCCACCTGTGCTTCTGGGAGCCGGCGAACCAGCTGCTGCTGTCCGGCGACCACGTGCTGCCGCGCATCACGCCCAACATCCCGTTCTCGCCGGTGGAGGGTGACGACCCGCTCGGCGACTACCTGGCCTCGCTCGACAAGGTCGGCGCCTACCCGGCCCAGGAGGCACTGCCGGCGCACGAGTACCGGATCGCGAATCTGCCCGCCCGCCTCGCCGAGCTGCGCGCGCATCACGACCAGCGCTTCGGCGAGATCATCACCGCGATTCGCGACGGCGCCACCACCGCCTGGGCGATCTGCCAGCGGATGACCTGGTCACGCCCCTGGCACGACGTCGAGGGTTTCATGAAGCGCGCCGCGCTCGCCGAGGGCTTCGCGCACCTGCGTGCCCTGGAGCACCGAGGCGTCGTCCGCGAGCTCGACGGCGACCCCCCGACCTGGGAGCTCACCGCCGGCTGACGGCTGATCGGTGGCCGCCTTGGCGGCCGCCGGCTTCCCGGCCCGGCCCGGTTCGGCTCGGCCCGGCCCGGTTCGGCGGCCGGGTGGCCGGCTGGCCCTTCAGGTGAAACGATGTTCTAACCGCCATAGCGTCTGACGGGTCACGTCCCGTCGGAGTCGCCGCGGGAAGAGAACTCGGAGGGCCACGTCATGGCGATCGCCATCAGCGAGGAGCATCGGGAGCTTGCCCGGACGGCGCGGGCGTTCCTGACGTCCAACGACGCACGGGCCGCGAACCGCGCGTTACTCGAAGCTGACGAGGAGCCGCTGCCGACCTTCTGGAAGGAGTTCGCGGACCTCGGCCTGCTGGGCCTGCACCTTCCGGAGGAGCACGGCGGCGGGGCCGGGCTGCCGGAGCTGGTGGTCGTCGTCGAGGAGCTGGGCCGCGCCGCCGCGCCGGGGCCGTTCGTGCCGACCGTCGCCGCCGGCGCGGTCATCGCGGCGGCCGGGGACGCGGAGCAGCGGGCCCGCCTGCTGCCGGGGCTGGCGGCCGGCGAGACGGTCGGGGCCGTCGGACTGCTCGGCGACCTGACGCTCGCCGACGGCAGGCTGTCCGGGTCCGGGGGAGTGGTTCTCGGCGGCGCGCTCGCCACCTTGTTCGTGCTGGCGACTGGCGACGACGTCGTCCTCGTTCCGGCCGGCGCGGACGGGCTGACGGTGGAGGTGCCGGCGGCGCTCGACCCGGCGCGCCGCTCGGCCCGGCTGTGGCTCGACGGTGTCGAGGTGGCCGGCGTCCTGCCCGGTGCCCGCCGCGCTGCCACCGCCCTCACCAGAGTGATCTTCGCGGCCGAGGCGGTCGGCGGCGCACTGGAGACGGTCGAGGTGGCCACCGCCTACGCGAAGGTCCGCGAGCAGTTCGGCCGCCCGATTGGCGCGTTCCAGGCGATCAAGCACCATCTGGCGAACATGTTCGTCGCCGCGGAGCTGGCGACGGCCGCCGTCTGGGACGCGGCCAGGGCCGCCGTCGACGGCGCGGGCGCCGACGAGCTCGAGCTCGCCGCCGCGAGCGCCGCCGCGCTTGCCCTGACGGCGTTCGCCGGCGACGCCTCGTTGAACATCCAGGTACACGGTGGCATCGGCTACACCTGGGAGCACGACGCCCACCTGCTGCTGCGCCGCGCGACGACGCTCGCGGCGGTGCTCGGCCCCGAGTCGGCGGCCGCCGACGTCGCCGCGCTGGCCGCCGCCGGGGTGAGCCGCGCGTCGACGCTGGACCTGCCGGCCGAGGTCGAGGCCGCGCGCGAAGGCGTCCGCGCCTTTGCCCAGGAGGTGGCCGCCCTCCCGGAGAAGGAGCAGCTCGAGCGGCTCATCGACACCGGCTACATCCAGCCGCACTGGCCGAGGCCCTGGGGTCTCGCGGCCTCGGGCGGCCTGCAGCTCGTCATCGACCAGGAGTTCGCCGCCGCGGGCGTCCAGCGCCCGAACTACGGGATCACCAGCTGGAACATCCTCACCCTCGTCCAGCACGGCACCCAGGACCAGATCGACCGGTATGTGCGCAAGGCGCTCACCCGGGAGGAGATCTGGTGCCAGCTGTTCAGCGAGCCGGCCGCCGGCTCCGACGCGGCCGGCATCCGGACCCGGGCGGAGAAGGTCGACGGGGGCTGGGTCATCAACGGTCAGAAGGTCTGGACCAGCCTCGCCCAGTACTGCCGGCGCGGCCTCGCGACCGTCCGCACCGACCCGGACGCCCGCAAGCACGCCGGCGTCACGATGATGATCATTGATATGAAGCATCCCGGCGTCGAGGTCCGCCCGCTGCGCCAGACCACCGGGGACAGCCACTTCAACGAGGTCTTCCTCACCGACGTGTTCGTCCCCGACGCGGACGTCGTCGGC
Source organism: Pseudofrankia saprophytica (assembly GCF_000235425.2). Classification (NCBI taxonomy): domain Bacteria; kingdom Bacillati; phylum Actinomycetota; class Actinomycetes; order Frankiales; family Frankiaceae; genus Pseudofrankia; species Pseudofrankia saprophytica. Next base: position 1,249,318 of record NZ_KI912267.1, on the reverse strand, counting down.
GAGCCGAACCAGGGCTGGAAGGTCGCCCGCGCGACCCTGGGCAACGAGCGCGTCAGCATCGGCGGCGGGATCGGCGCTCCGGCGTCCGCCGACGTCGTCGAGCTCTACAGGGCCAGGCCCGACGCGTTCCCAGCGGCCGCCGAGCGGGTCGGCCGGCACGTCGCCGAGGGCCTGGCGCTGCGCCAGCTCAACCTGCGCGGCGCCGTGCGGGCGGTCGCCGGTGGCGAGCCCGGCCCCGAGGGCAACGTCACCAAGCTGGCGCTCGCGGAGCACACCGGGTCCGCGGCCGCGCTGAACCTCGCCTTCGCCGGCCCCGGCGCGGCGTTCCTCGACGGCCCGGGCGCCGCGGCGGGCCGAGGTGCCCTGGGCTGGCGCGCCATGACCATCGCCGGCGGCACATCCGAGATCACCCGCAACCAGATCGCCGAGCGCATCCTCGGCCTTCCCCGCGACCCGCTGCTGAAGTAATGACCCGTCCCTGAAACGACCCGAGAACTTACTCCGTGGCCGGAGCGTGGTTGGCCATGGTCTGTTCGGCCGCCGGGCCCCGCGCCGCGCATCGTCGCGTGGGACGCGCGCGAGGTTGGGCGGCGTCTTGCCGAAGTGGCAACCAGGTTGGTGAGGCCGGGGTGCGATGGGCAACGATGGGCGGGTGACCGACGAGATCGAGGCGGGATCGCCCGCGTCTGACGCCCTTGCGTCTGCTGATGGATACGCGGGAGATCCCGGGGTGGCGGCACACTGGGACGAGCGGTACGCCGACAGGGAGCGGCTGTGGAGCGGCCAGCCCAACGGCGCGCTGGTGGCCGAGGTCGCCGGGCTCACTCCAGGGCGGGTGCTCGACGTCGGCTGTGGCGAGGGGGCGGACGCGGTCTGGCTCGCGAGCCATGGCTGGGATGTGACCGCGCTCGACGTGTCGGGGGTCGCCTTGAAGCGCGCGGCCGGGCATGCGGCCGACGCCGGTGTCGCCGTGCGTTGGGTGCATGCCGAGCTGGCGGGGGCGGGGCTCGTGCCGGGATCGTTCGATCTCGTCTCGGCGCAGTATCCGGCGCTGCTGCGCACTCCCGACGCCGCGGCCGAGCGCGCGCTGCTCGCCGCGGTCGCGCCCGGCGGCGTGCTGCTGCTCGTGCACCACGCGGGAATGGACAGCCACCAGGCGCGCGACGACGGCTTCGACCCGGCCGACTATGTCTGGCCGGCCATGATCGCCGCGCTCCTCGACGACGACTGGATTGTCGAGCGCAACGAGCAGCGGCCGCGCATCGCACCCGAGGGCGGCGCCGGCGCGCACCACACCGACGACCTGGTACTGCGCGCACGCCGGCTGCGCTGAGCCCCCTCCCTGGCACGGGCGCGGAACGGCGCCCGGCCGAAATAGCCACAGGTGCATCTGGCGGCCGCTCGCCGTCACCCGCAGGTGTACGTCCTCGCGTGGTTCCCGCGCGCAGACCGTCATCGCAGACCGTCATCGTGGGCCGTTCGATGTGGGCCGTTCGATGTCGAGTCAGCCCCCGGCGGCTTCGACGCCGGTCAAACGATGTGCACCAGGTCCGCCACGGATGAAGCCGATCCGCTACCGCGTGCTGGTGCATGCGCCTGACAAGCGACAGCCCGTCGCAATCGTCGTCCTCCGGATCGTCAAGGCGCACGTGGCGGCCCCACTGCCTTATGGCCCAGATGATCGGCATGGTCGCCGACCGGACCTGACCGGCGACCGACACCACCAGGTACAGGAATGCGACTGGTTGGCCGACAGGCGGTCGACGGACGCTTGTCGCGGACCTGGTCAGGAATACGCCCAGCTCACGGGACCGGTTCACCCGGCACAGGCTGTGCGCGATCGCGGGCCGCCCGAACGACATCAACGAAGGACCATCATGTTTCCCCTCCACACCGACCTCGCCTTCCAGCTCGCCCGTGAGCACGCCGCCGAGGAACACCGGCGGGCCGCGCGCCACCAACTGGCCCGGGATGCGCGCGGCCCGCGGCCCCGACGCGCGTGGCTCGCGGTACTGACCGGCTTCCTGCGCCGAGACGGCGACCCGGGGCCGGCCGGCCAGACACAGCGGCCCCGGCCGGGTGTGCCCCTGCCGCAGGCAGTACCAGTCCCCAGGCCAGCCAGCTCGACCACCCGGTCACCCGACCTGATCAGCCCCGCCACTCATCTCATGATCCGGCCACTCCGGCCACCGCGGCGACCAGAGCCCCCGTCGATGACGGGCGTCGGCGGCGAGGCCCGGACCCAGCGGCGGGACTCCCGGCCATGACCGGCTCCCTGCGGCCGCTGGTCATCATGGTCCTGGTGATCACCGAGGTCGGGCTGTGGCAATGGCGGGTGATTCTGACCGGCCGTGGTGCCAAGGGTCTCCCGACCGTGCTGGGCATCATCGGCGCCATCCTGCAGATCACCGCCATCGCGCAGGTCGTCGCCTACGTCCAGGACCCGCTCACCGTGGCCGCCTACGCCCTCGGGGTCGGCGGCGGGGTCCTCATCGGGGTGACCGTCGGAAATCGGTTCACCGCCGAGGCCGTCGGCGTCAACGTCCTCACCCGACAGCCTGAACTGGACAGTCAGCTACGCGCCCGGGGCTGGCCGGTGACCTCCTACGAAGGCCGCTCCGAGAACGGCGTCGTGCACCTCCTGCAGATCGTCGTCGACCCCCGCGCCCGCGTCGCGCTGCTCGCCGACGTCACCGAACTGGCCCCGCAGGCGTTCTGGACCACCGAGAACGTCCAGCCCGGCCCCGGCCTCGGGCAGCCACGCCTGAGCGGGCGGCCCGGCCGCCAGGTGACACCTCGCCGGCGCCTGACCGCTGTCACCGTCGGTCAGCACTAGGTCCACGACCCAACCGCGGACCCGTCCCGGAACCAGGAGCTGGACGTTCGCCCTCGGCACAAGCATGTCGGAGGCCGGCCTGGTGAAACCGAGGTCTGGGATGGTGGAGGCCTGGGTGCCGCACCGTCCCAACCTCGGGAGATCATCGTGAGTTCCTCGCTCTACGACGACGTGGGCGGCCTCGACGGCCTGCGGCGCCTGTCCGCGGCGTTCTACGACCGAGTGCTCGCGGACGAGCTGCTCGCACCCGTGTTCGCGCACTTCACCCCCACCCACCTTGAGCACGTGGCCGTCTGGCTGGCGGAGGTGTTCGACGGGCCAACGGATTTCTCGGCCCGCCTCGGCGGCCACCAGGCCCTGCTGCGCAGCCACCTCGGGCTCGGGATCACCGACGAACACCGGCAGCGCTGGCTGAAACTGATGGCCGACGCGATCCACGAGGTGCTACCCGGCCGGCCGGAGCTGGCCGCGACGCTCATGGAGTACTTCGACTGGGGTACCGCCATCGCCCAGGACGTCTCACAGAACCCCGTCGGGACCGACCTGGGCGACCCCGGCCCCACCCCGCGATGGGGACACCAGGGCCTCGTCCACTGACCTCGCGCCGCCAACCCCCGGCACGACGCGATCGACCGATGCGGACCGTCCTGATCCAGGGCGATGGTGTCGTCGCCGCGGGTGCCGCTGCCGGTGTTCGGTCGGGCGGTGGACCGGTCTCCTGGTTCTTGGAATGTATGTTCCGAGGGCAGGGCTGACATCCCGCCGGTTCGTCGACGAGAATCGCTGGGAGTCTGCGCAGGGTATGTCGGCGAACTGGTTTCCGGCTGCCCCTGTCTGGTATTGGTCGTCATCGCTTCAGGTGGCTGCTTACCAGTAATACTTGCTGGTAGAGGTGTGCCGTCGACTAGATCATGTCGACGGCTCCTGTTTGTGGCCAGTCTTTCCGGCTCGGCGCGCGGCTTCCTGGAGACCGGCGGGGTTGTGTTCCCCGCTGCCGAGTTCGGCGACAGACTCGGAAATGCGTTGTCCTGGCTGCCCGGGCGTTTCGGGGGCGAGGAGAACGTGATGAACGAAGCTGTGGAGACGGGGCGGCGTCCCAGCGGCCAGCGGCGGCCGGACATTCCCATGCCGTCGGGCCGGCCGGGAGAGCCCGAGCTGACGACGGTGGACCTGCCGCTGCCCGTTGGCGCCCCGCCGCCGTGGGTGCGGCCGGCTGGTGGTCGTGGGTCGGCGGTGGGTGGCGGCGCGGACGGCGAGCTGAAGACAGTGATATTGCCGCCGTTCACTGGCGCGCCGCCGCCGTGGGTGCGGCCGGCCGGCGGTCGTCGGTCGACGGTGGGTGGCGGCGCGGACGGCGAGCCGACGACGGTGATGTTGCCGTCGCCTGTCGGGATGCCGCCCATGATGGTCGGGGGTGTATGGGCCGGCGGCATTGGCCCGGCCGCGCCGACGGCCCGGCCGGCGGCGAACCCACGGGCGCGGATGGTGTTCGCCGTCGTCTGCGCCGCGGTCTTCGTCTCCAATCTGGACCTGTTCGTCGTCAACGTCGCGTTCCCGGACATCCACCGCGCGCTCGGCGGCCAGTTGTCGACGCTGTCCTGGGTACTCAACGGCTACGCCATCGCCTTCGCGGCGCTGATGGTGCCCGCGGGCCGCCTCGCGGACCGGCACGGGCACCGCGACGGCTTCCTCCTCGGCCTCGGGCTGTTCACGGCGGCGAGCGCCGCCTGCGCGGCCAGCTCCGACCTGACGATGCTGATCGTGGCCCGGGTGGCGCAGGCTGTCGGAGCCGCGGCGCTGATCCCCACCAGCCTGGCGCTGCTGCTCGCCGTCACTCCGCCCGAGCGGCGCCCGGCCGCGGTGCGTGGCTGGGCGGCCGTCGGCGGGCTCGCGGCGGCGTTGGGGCCGGTCGTCGGCGGGCTGCTCGTCGAGGCGGACTGGCGGTGGGTGTTCCTGGTCAACCTGCCCTTCGGCGTCGTCGCGTTGGTGGCCGGGGCGCGGGTCCTGCCGCGGCAGCGTCAGACCGCCTCCGGACCGTTCCCGGACGTCCTCGGAGTCCTGCTGCTCACCGTCGGTGTCGCGCTGCTGGCGCTGGGCCTGGTGCAGGCCCCGTCGTGGGGCTGGGCGTCGGTGAAGGTGATCGGGAGCTTCGTGGCGGCGGCGGCGTCGCTGGCAGGGTTCGTCGTGCGCTCGGCGCGTCATCCGGCGCCGGTGGTGGAGCTGACGGTGCTGCGCGCGCCGGGATTCGGGCCGGCGGTGTTCGCGCTGCTGCTGTTCAGCGTGGCCTTCGCCGCGATGCTGCTGTCGGTCGTGACCTATCTGGACGCCGCCTGGGGCTGGTCGCCGCTGCTGGTGGGGCTGGCCGTCGCGCCCGGACCCGCGATGGTGCCGCCGGTCGCGTTGGCACTCACCGGCCGGCTGATCGACCGGTTCGGCAGCGGCCCGGTCGCGGCTGTCGGCACGCTGGCCTTCGCCGCAGGACCCGCCTGGTGGGCCCTGCGGACGGGACTGACCCATGACTACGCCACGTCGATGCTTCCTGGTCTGCTGATCGTCGGGTTCGGAGTCGGGCTCGCCCTGCCGACGCTGACCTCCGGGGCGACGTCCGCGTTGCCAGCGGACCGGTTCGCGACGGGCAGCGCGGTGGTGAACATGGCCCGCCAGATCGCCAGCGTGCTCGGCGTCGCCATCCTGATCGCCGTCATCGGCTCGCCGACGGCACGGACGGTCGTCGCCGCCTTCCACGCGGGCTGGTGGTTCTGCGCTGCCGCATCACTCGCGGCCACCGCCGTCGCCGTTCTCAGCCTGGTGCCCCGGGGGCAGGGACGGACGTGACATGCGCGGGCGCGGGCGCCCAGCTGTCAGGGCGAGGCCGAGAAGCCCTCCGCGAACCGCGTTCACCGTGGCGCTCGGCTGGACCTGTCCGTCGGCCGACGGGCTCTTGAGAGTCGCCGGGCACAGCCGATTCAATCGGGTACCGAGGCCATCTCCATCGCCACCGCCATCGGGCCTGCTCGGCGCGAGGTTCGCCCGTTGGCGCCGCGGCCGTGGGGTGCGCGGGTTGGGAGGGGGTGGCGCCGATGCCGGTCCGGGTTGCCCTGCTCGGTGACCGCTCTGTCACCGACGTCGCATCGGGTGAGGTGCGGACCAGGTCCTCGCGGATCGTGGCGTTGCTCGCGTGCCTTGCGCTGAACCCGGGTCGGCCGCAGTCCCGGCAGCGGCTGGCGGGGATGTTCTGGCCGGACTCGACCGATGGGCAGGCCCTGACGAACCTGCGTCGCGAGCTGCACGGGCTGCGCCGGGTGCTCGGCGGCGAGCCGTGCGTGGAGGTGTCCGCGCAGGCCCTGCTGTGGCGGGACACCGCTGGCGTGACCGTGGATCTGCGCGTCTTCGACGCCGAACGCCGCGAGGCGCTGGACGCGCTGACGGCGATCGGCCTCGGTGCCGCGCTGCCGCACGTGGACGCGGCCCTGCGCCACTATGGCGGGGAGTTCCTGCCTGGCATCGACGAGGAATGGGTGGCGCCGGCCCGCGCGGACCTGCACCGGCAATGCGTGGAGCTGTGCACGCTGGCCTGCCGGGCCACCCGGCAGCTTGGTGACACCCGCGGCGCCACCGAGGCGGCCCGCCGGCTGATCGGGTTGGAACCGCTGGACGAGACCGGCTACCAGGTGCTGATGGAGGTGCTGGCCGAGGCTGGTGACCGGGCGGGCGCGGTCAGCACGTACCACCGATGCTCGGCCCTGCTGGAGCGGGACCTGGGAGTCACCCCGGGCCCCGCGCTGCGCGCCACGCTGGGGCGAATCATGCGCGGCCAGCAGGTCCAGGGCCAGCATGACCAGGATCAGGGCCGGGATCAGGGGCGGGACCAGGGCCACGACTCGGCGGCGGCGTCCCTGGCCGGCCCCACCGCCGGCGCGGTGGAGGTGGCTCTGGTCGGCCGCGACCGGGAGTTCGGGGAGCTGCGCCAGGCCTGGCGGACCGCGGCGGGCGGCGGCGCTCGCCTGGCCGTCGTGCGCGGCGATGCCGGCGTCGGAAAGACCCGGCTGGTGACCGAGCTCGTCGCGCTCACCGCGCGGACGGGTGCCGTGGTGGCCAGTAGTCAGTGCTTCGGCACCTCGGGCCGGCTGGCGCTGGCACCGGTGGCGGACTGGCTGCGTAGCCCGGTCGTGGGTGCTTCCGGGAACAGGCTCGAGCCGGTATGGCGGGACGAGGTCGACCGGCTCGTTCCCTCCACCGCCGGGCGGGCGGAGCCGGCCGGGCAGGCCGGAGGTTCCCCCGCCTGGCAGCGTCACCGGTTCTTCGAGGGTCTGGCCCGGGCGCTGCTCGTGGTGGGCCGTCCGACCCTGCTGGTCCTGGACAACCTGCAGTGGTGCGATCACGAGACGTTGGCGTTCCTGACCAGGTTCCTCGGCCTGGCCGGCGACGCGCCGGTCCTGGTGGTGGCAACGCTGCGCGCCGACAGCCTGGACCGCGAACCCGAGCTGAGGGACTGGCTGGGCCGGATGCGGGCCGCCGAGCTGCTCACGGAGATCCCGCTCGACCCGCTGCGGCAGGAGGACACGGTTCGGCTGGCCGAGGTGACGAGCGGCCGGACGTACACCCCGGCCGAGCGTGGCCTGCTGCAGGCGGCCACCGGCGGCTACCCGCTGCACGTGATCGAAGCGATGCGCGCGGTGGCCACCACCGGCGCGTCACCGCTGCCGACCGCAGACCTGGCCCTGGTCCTTCGCGACCGTCTGGCACAGGCCGGAGCCGCGGCCCAGGAGATCGCCGGTCTGGCCGCGGCCGTGGGCCGCGACTTCAGCCTGGAACTGCTCGCCGAGGCCAGTGACCTGGACCTGGACGCCGTGGTCTGCGCGGTGGACGAGCTGTGGCGCCGCCGGATCCTGCGGCAGAGCGCGGACGGCTACGACTTCGCCCACGACCTGCTCCGTGGCGCCGCGTACGCCAGCGCCGCTCCGGCTCGGCGGTGGCTGTGGCACCGTCGCCTGGCCCAGGCCTTGGAGCTCCTGCACGCCGATGATCTGGAACCGGTGGCCTCGCAGCTCGCGGAGCAGCACGCGCGCGCGGGCCGGGCGGACCGGGCGGTGGGCTACTACCGGCAGGCGGCGGGGACCGCCTCCGGGGTCTTCGCCCACGCCGAGGCGGTGCGCCTGCTCGACGCCGCGCTCGTGATCGTCCGCGCGCAGCCGGAGTCCCGCGACCGTGACCGGCGTGAGCTGGACCTGCTGGAGGCCATGGCCGCGCCGTTGAACGCCTGGCGGGGATACGCCTACGGGTCGCTGCACGACCTGCACGTGCGTTCGATCGCGCTCGCGGAGTCCCTGGGCCGCGACGATTCCCTCCTCAGCGGCCTCGTCGCGCTGTGGGCCTCGACATTCGTTCAGGGCCGCATGACCGAGAGCCACACGGCCGGTACCCGGGCGCTGTCCCTGGCCCGGCCGGGATCGTCGTTCGCGGGCGCCGCGCACTTCGCGGTCGCCGGTTCGCTGCTGTGCATGGGCGAGCCGGCCCACTCGCTGCGGCAGTTCGAAATGGCGGCCGCGCAGGCGCACCCGGTGTGGCTGACCATCGGTACGCGCCCGGACGTCCACTCCGCGGCGTTCGAGGCCCACGCGCACTGGCTGCTCGGCGACCCGGTGACCGCCTGGAGCCGATGCCAGGACGCGGTCACGCTGGCGCGGTCGGTCCCGGACCATCCCTACAGCCTGGCCATGGCCCTGGCATACGAGGCGTTCACCAGCCAGCTGTGCGGGAACACCGAGCAGTTGCCGACCGCGGCCGCCGAACTGGAAGATCTTTGCCAACGCTACGGGTTCGGCTACTACCGGGAGTGGGCGCTGGTCCTGCGCGGCTGGCACCTCGGTGGCCAGGACGGTCTGGAGCTCGCCCGGCGCGGCGTGGCCAACCTGAAGGCGGAGGGTGCCCTGGCCCGGATGCCGTACTGGCTGGCGTTGCTGGCGGACCTGTACGCCCGGGCCGATCAGGCCGACGCCGCCCGCTCCACGCTGGACGCCGCGATCGTGAACGCGAGGACCCGCGGCGAGGTGTGGTGGCTGCCGGAGGTGCTCCGGCTGCGGGCGGGGTACGACGACCGTCGGGAAACCGCCAGGTCCCGGCTGCTCGGGGCTGCCCGGATGGCGACCACGCACGGCAGCCTCGCGTTGCTGCGCCGGTGCACCGAGGATCTGGAACTCATCGGCGCGCGTCTGCCCGCGTGACCGAAGAGGACTCGTGATCGAAGGGCGCTCGTGACCGAAGAGTGTCCGGGACCGAAGAGCGTCCGGGACCAAGGAATCGAGGGCCGGCCCGGCCCGGGCGTGACCGGCGGTCGACCGCCGGGCGATGTCGCGTGCGCGACCGAACGCCCGAGCCGAACGGTCCCCGAACGCCCGCCACCTAGCCTCAGTCGTGTTGATCAACAACGCGACGAGGAGCCAGGATGCCCACGGCCATCGATGTTCGCCTTCTTCCCTTCACCGAGCTCGCCGCCGCGCTCCGCGGAGAGCTGATCACCCCGGACGACCCCGGGTACGACGACGCGCGCGCGGTCTACAACGCCATGATCGACCGGCGCCCGGCAGCCATCGCCCGTTGCCGGGACACCGTGGACGTCATCGCCTGCGTCCGTTTCGCCCGCGCCCACGGCGTCACTCTCGCGGTGCGCGGCGGCGGTCACAACGCCGCCGGACTGGGCGTCTGGGACGACGCGCTCGTCGTCGACCTGTCCGCCATGCGCGGCACGACGGTCGACCCGCGAGCCAGAACGGTCCGGGTGGACGCGGGATGTACCTGGGGCGACGTCGACCACGCCACGGTCGGCTTCGGGATGGCCACCCCGTCCGGGTTCCTTGCCTCGACCGGAGTCGCCGGCCTCACCCTGGGCGGCGGGATCGGCTACCTGACCCGGCGGTTCGGCCTCACCATCGACAACCTGCTCTCCGCCGACGTCGTCCTGGCCGACGGCGGCTTCGTCACCGCCGACGAGCGTTCGCACCCGGACCTGTTCTGGGCGCTGCGCGGCGGCGGCGGGAACTTCGGCATCGTCACCTCGTTCACGTTCCGGTGCCACGACCTCGGCGAGGGCGGCACCGTCATCGGCGGGCCGGTCCTCTACGACTTCGCGGACACCGCCCAGGTGATGCGCTGGTACCGGGAACTGGTGCCCGCGCTTCCCGAGGAGCTCAGCGGCTGGCTCGGCCTGATCACCATCCCGCCGGCGCCCCCGTTCCCGGAGCACCTGTGGGGCAGCAAGGCCTGCGCGATCGTCTGGTGCTACACCGGTCCGCACGACCGGGCGGAGGAGATCCTCGAGCCGATCCGGTCGTTCGGATCGCCGCTGCTGGTCGGGCTGGCGCCGATGCCGTTCACCGCCCTGCAGAGCGCCTTCGACGGCCTCTACCCGGCCGGGCTGCAGTGGTACTGGCGCGCGGACTTCTTCACCGAGATCACCGACGCCGCGATCGACGTGCACTCCTCGTTCGGCTCCCGGCTGCCCACCGGGCACTCCACCATGCACCTCTACCCGATCGACGGTGCCGCGGCCCGGGTACCCGTCGAGTCGACCGCGTTCGCCTACCGCGACGGCGGCTGGGCCGGCGTCATCGTCGGCGTCGACCCCGACCCGGCGAACGCCGACCTGATCTCGGGCTGGGCCCGCGACTACTGGACCGACCTGCACCCCAGCTCGGCCGGCGGGGCCTACGTCAACTTCCTCATGGACGAGGGCGACGACCGGGTCCGCGCGTCCTACCGCGGCAACTACCGCCGTCTCACCGAGGTCAAGCGCCGCTACGACCCGGACAACACCTTCCACATCAACCAGAACATCCCGCCGGCGGCGTAGCCAGCACCAGGCGGGCCGCACCAGACCCCGCGGGCCCGGTGCGGCCCGCCCGCCGAGATCGGGCGCCAGGGCCGCGGATGATCCGGCGTCGACCGTCGGTGGCGGATTGTCGTGATGTGCGACGATGGCGAGGTGCTCGGGGTTTCCACGAGACGTCCAACGACCTGTGGAGATGCCTGGTGATGGCTGCCGCCGCCCCCAGCCGGCCCTACACCGTCCTGCTTGCCGAGGACGACCTGGGTGACGCCCTGCTCATCGAGGAAGCCTTCCTGGTCCGGGGCCTCGGCCAGGACCTGCAGATGGTGTCCGACGGGGTCGACGCGATGGCCTACCTGCGAGACCCCGCCCGCCGCCGGCCGGATCTGATCATTCTTGATCTGAACATGCCTCGGATGGACGGCCGGGAGACGCTCGCCGCGATCAAGAGCGATCCGGAGCTGCGGATGATCCCGGTCGTGGTGCTGACGACCTCCGACGCGCCCGACGACGTGTCAGCCGTCTACGACCTGCGCGCGAATGCGTACGTCTGCAAGCCCAGCGAGCTCGACGACTTCCTGGGCACTGTTCACGCGATTGACGACTTCTTCCTGGACCTCATCCGGCGCGCTCGCCCCTGACCCCACGGATCTCGCGGCGGACGGCGGGATCGAGCTTCGCGACTCCGAGGTCCATGGCTTCGGCTACGGCGCCAGGGGCGGCGGACGTGCCGCACCCTGTCCACGGATTCGCCGGTATCGCTATGGTTGCTGCCGAGTTGTGGAACGCGGCGTGGTGCCTGGCTGGGAGGAGAGCGGCGACGTGGGGCAGGAGGTGGCGGTGGACGCCGAGGCGCGGGCCGCGGCGGCGGCGCGGATGCGGCGGGCGGCGCATGGGCTGCGCGCCTTCGATGTCGACACGTTCGCCGTCGAGACCGACGGGCCCCGGGCGGTACGGGACCCGGTCCCCGGCAGCGATGGGGACCGGTCGCTGGTGGCCGCCGGCGCGCTCGTCGAGGGCTGCGCGTCGTTCGTCGACCACCTGGTCGACGACATCGCGACCCTGCTGTCCGCGGGTGCCGCGACCGCCTACGACGCCGCGGTGAAGGGCTACAGCCTCACCGCACTGGACCGCCTGCCGCCCACCTTCGACGACCACTACACCGTCGCCTTCGGCAAGAAGCTCCTGGTCGCGACGATCACCGTCACCGGTCGGCTGGCGGAGCCGGACTGGATCCCGATGGCCTGCCTGGCCGAGCAGCTCGCTCTTTACCTGGTCGTGACGGAAGCGGCGGGCCTGCTGGATCTGTACGGCCTGGACGACGACCCGCGGGCCCGTTACCAGTACTTCGAGGAGACGGCGTTCGAGAACGACGCCCATCTCCGCCTCTACGACGAGCCGGCCGCCGCCGTCGACCACGCCGTGGACCCCGCATCGGCCCCCATCAACGCCTGGTTCACGCCGTTCTACGACGGCTTCTACGTCCACCCCTACGTGGAACCGCGTTACTGATCGCGGGTTGAGGCGCCGGCCGCGGACCTTCCCCGGCGCCGGCGCCGGCCGCGCGGGCGGGCCGAAGCGCCTGGGCGCGCGGCGAAGCAACCTAACACCGGGCGGTGACTGCTTGCTGTCGGCTATGTGTCGCTTGCCGCTGGTCGCGACGCCCGGCGAACTCGATCTAGAATCGCTGTCCATGACCGGGTTTGGAAACCATCGGGTCACGGCCCCGCGGACGTTCGGCGGCTAGGAAAGGCGGCCGCGGATGTTGATGAGGGCGGGACCGGGCCGCGGTGGGCTGCGCGGCAGGGTCAGGAGGACCTCCACCCCGGGCCGCCTGCTGATGCTGGCCGGGCTGGTCGTGCTCGCCACGCTGGCCGTCGGGGCGACGGCGATGGCGACGGTCGTGAACCAGCGTCACACAGCGCTCACCCTCGCCGACCGGACGGCGCCGACGGTCGTGGACGCCGTCCGGGCCCGCGCCCTGCTGGCCGACGCCGACCTGGTCGCCGCCCAGAGCCTGCTCCCGCCGGGGTCATGGGGGCCGCCCGACGCGCAGTTCCAGGAGGACATCAAGACGGCCGGCCAGGCGCTCGCGCGCGCGGCCGACACCTCGACCGCCGGCGAGGCCGACCGAGCCCAGGTCCAGGCCGTCAACAACGGCCTGCTCGTCGTCTACATGGGCGACGTCTACAGTGCCGCGAACGCCGTCGACGACACCCCGGCCGCCGCTGCGGCCGCCGGCCCCGGTGCCGATGCCGGCGTTCCGGCCGGGGCCGCGGACGCGGACGTGGGCCTCACGGCGGTCTACCTGGCGTACGCCTCGGACCTCATGCGCGAGCCGACCGGCATCCTGGCGACGGTCGCGCAGTTCCAGGCACGCAACAGCGCGAACCTGCCGGCGCGGGGGTCGGCGCCCTGGGCGCTGCTCGGCGGCCACCTCGCCGCCGCCGCGGCGCTGCTGGTCCTGCTCGTCTTCGCCCAGGTGTTCCTGCGCCGCCGCTTCCACCGCGCGATGAGCCTCGGGCTGCTCGGCGCGGCGGTGGTCGTGCTGCTCCTCGCCGCCGGCCTGACGGCCCTGACCCTGCGGACCAGCCACGACGTCGACCGGGGTGTCCGGGAGACCACCGCGGTGGCCTGCCTGTGGCAGGCGCGCGAGGCCGCGGCGACGGTCGAGCAGGACCGGGCCTTCGACGAGTACGCCCCGGCCGCCTCCCGCGCGGCCGGGCTGCCGGCCGCGACCGACATCCAGAACAGTCAGAACGGTCAGGACGGCGTGGCCGGGGCGGATGCCTGCGCCGGGCAGGCAGGTGATCTGGCCGCGGTTCAGGCTGACGGCGCCGCGAGCTCGGACACCGGCTACCAGGCGCTCGACCAGCGGCTCGGCGTGCTCGTCGGCGAGCGGACCGCGGTGCTGGACGACGCCCTCGAGGACGCGGTTCCCTCAGGCGGCCTGCCGTGGGCGGCGGCCGTCGTCACCGTCGTCCTGCTGGCGCTCGGCGCCTGTGCGTTCTGGCCGCGCATCCGGGAGTACAGGAGCTGATCATGGGATCGCCCGGACGTGTCCTCGCCGCGCTGTCGGTCGTCGCCGTGCTCGGTCTCGGAGCGGGCGCCTGTGGGGGGATCTCATCCCAGCAGACCATCTCCGTGCTCGGCACGTGGACCGGCGACGAGCAGGAGAGGTTCGCCGACGTCCTGCGGCCGTTCGAGCGGGAGACCGGGATCCACGTGCGGTTCGACGGCACGCGCGACTTCGAGGCGGTGCTGGCCGGCCGGGTGCAGAGCGGTGACGCGCCGGACCTCGCGCTGATGCCGAGCCTCGGCGACCTGGAGCAGTACGCCCACGGCGGCCAGCTGGTCGCGCTCGACGACGCCTCCGGGCCGGTCGACCTGGCCCGCATCCGGCGGGAGTACGGCCCGACCTGGCTGGGCGTCGGCGAGGTTCCCGGCGCGGACGGGCGCGACCGCCAGTACGGCCTGGTCGTCAAGGGAACCCGCAAGAGCCTTGTCTGGTACTCGAGCGCGCACTACTCCTGGCCCGTTCCGCGCACCCTGGACGAGCTCCTCGCCACGAGCAGGGAGATCGTCGCCACGGGCACGGCGCCGTGGTGCCTGGGACTGCGCTCCAGCTCGGACTCGGGCTGGCCCGGCACCGACTGGATCGAGGACATCCTGCTGCACCAGGCGAGCGCCGAGGAGTACCGGAGCTGGGCGAACGGCGAGCTTCCCTGGACGAGCGACACCGTGCTCAAGGCCTGGACGACCTGGGGGGAGCTCGTCGCCCCCGCGATGGTGCGGGGCGGGACGGCGGGCGCGCTGCTGTCCGGCTTCGGCGACCCCGGTACCGCCATGTTCGACCAGCAGCCCGGCTGTTACCTGCAGCAGGCCGGCTCGTTCGCCGCCGGCGGATACCGCGACAGCGCCGGCCGGCCGGCGGCGGACGCCCGCTATTTCGACTTCCCGGCCACGGGCGGCGGCGACCGGCGGATCGTCATCGCCGGGGACGTCCTGGCGATGTTCCACGACACGCCCGCCGCGCGGCGGCTCGCGAACTACCTGACCGGGCCCCAGGCCCAGGAGATCTGGGCCCGCGCGGGCGGCACGATCGCGCCCAACAACGCGGTGGCGGCGGCTGACTACCCGGATGACGCACTGCGCGCGCTGGCGCGCTCCGTCGAGGACACGGCCTGCGCGGACGTCGTCTTCGACGCCTCCGACGCGATGCCCGCCGCGATGCGGACCGCCTTCTACCGGGGCGTGACCGAGTTCGTCGCCAACCCCGCCAGCCTGGACAGGATCCTCATCGGCCTCGACAACGTTCGCCTGCGCTCCTACCCCGCCGCGGCCCTGGGTGACTCGCCGCCACCGGAGCAGCTCTGCCCGTCCGGTTCCGGCTGACGGCGACCAGGCGCGGTTCCGGCCGTTTCCGCGGCCCTCGGCGGGCCGGCACGGATCTTTGGCCGGCCTTGAGGCGTTCCCGTCCGACCGGCTTGGTTGCCGTGAAAATAGTCACGCAAGGTGACGAGGGTCACGGCAGGTGCGCCCTACCGGGAAGCCGGCGGTCGAGGTGGATCCCATCACCTTGAGAGAGACCCGCCTACATATCGATGCAATCAATGTCCCTCTGTAGTTGTTGAAGTTGACGGTATGCCGTTAGTGGGCAGAGAGTGACGTTCTGTTCGCCTATTGGTGACGGATGGGTGGGTGTTCGGTCGACCGTGGCCGACGGGCGCGGGCTCGACCCGCTGGAAATGCGCCGTGGCGACCCAAGGTAGCGTTCGTCCAAGTGATCATTCGGAATCACGTTCTGTGGTGGGTAGTGGGCGGGAGAGGATCGTCATGAAGGGTCGGCGCGGACGCGTCAGGACGGTGGCGGCCGCGGCGGCGACGGCCGTCGTGACGGGATTGCCGGCCGTGCTCGCCGGCTGCGCAACGGGGTCGTCGGGACCGGTACCCGCTGCCGGTGGTGACTGTCCGTCGCCGGGCGTGTCGGGTGACACGATCAAGATCGGTCTCATCTACCCGGACAGCGGCAGCGCGCTCGTCGAGAACTTCCGGGCCGTGCGCAGTGCCGTGGACGCGAGGGTCGCCGTCCAGAACGCGAACGGCGGCGTCCACGGTCGCAAGGTCCAGGTCGTCTGGCGGGACGACCGGTCGGACCCGAGCGTCTTCTCCAACATGGCGCGCGACCTGGTCGACAACGAGAAGGTCTTCGGCCTGATCGTGCAGTCGGTGGCCGCCGGACCGTCCGTCCAGTGGCTGGAGGGCGCCGGTATCCCGGCGACCGGCCTCGCCGTCGACTCCAGCTGGACCGACCACAAGAACCTGTTCTCCTTCAGTTCTCTGTTCAACAGTCACGGCAGCGTCGACGTCTTCGGCAGGTACGTGAAGGCGAACGGCGGGACGAAGGCTTACGTCGTGGCCGACCCGACCGCGCCGGGCACGAGCGGCATCGCGGCCCAGTTCAGGCCCAGCCTGGAGAGCCAGGGCGTCGCCGTGGTGGGCGAGACCGACTACAGCGCCGGTGCCTCCACCCCGGCCCGGGTCGTCGATGGGCTCCGCAGGAGCGGTGCCGACGCGTTGGTCGGCGCTGTGCGGCCAGAGGACTTCGCCGACATCTACGCGGCGGCGAAGACGGCTGGGGTGCGCCTCAACGTCGCGTTGAGCGTGGCGGGCTACGGGAAGGACCTGCTCGTCGAGCGGGGCAAGGACGTCGCGGGCATGTCCGTCATCGTCGGCTACGCGCCGTTCCAAGGGGACTCCGCGATCATGCGGACCTACCACACCGCGATGACCACCTACTCGCCCGAGCTGGAGGACGCCGACCAGGAGGCGGCCATCGCCTCCTACGTCTCGGCCGACGAGATGCTGCGCGGCCTTGATCTCGCCGGCGCGTGCCCGACCCGCGACGCGTTCATCACGAACCTGCGCCAGGTGACGAACTACGATGCCGGCGGCCTGATCGCGCCGACGAACCTCTCCACGCCGACCGCGCCGGCGACGTGCTTCACCTTCGTCAGGGCGGACGCGGCGGGGGCGAACTTCGTGCCGGTGCCGCCCGCCGGCGGCGGCACGAACGGCTTCTGGTGCGGAAAGGAGATCTGAGCTCGCCTCGCGCGTGACCTGGCCGCCCTGGCCGCATCAGGCCTGCCTCAGTCGAAGGTGACGGTGAACGTGACCGGCGGGCCCGGCTGGCCGACCATCCAGAACTTCACCGGGACCACCCGGTAGGCGACGACGGCGCCCAGCGGCAGGTCGTCGGTCGTCCAGGTCAGAGCGCGTACGGAGCTGGGGAGCCGGGAGTAGGACGACTCGCCCTGAGGAGAGAGCACCCGCCGCTCGATCAGGTAGTCGGCCGCGCCTGGCGTGGCCGGCCAGGTAAGCGTGTACCGGGTGCCGCCGGCCGGGGTCGCCGTCGGCGTCTGGCCTGTTCCCGGCCAGGCCAGGCCGCTGTAGACCTCGCCGAACTGGCCGCCGATACCCAGGCCGGCGAGCGCGTTCGCGAAGCCGCGGGCGATCAGCATCTCGCCGTCAGGGTCCGGGTGCGAGCCGTCCCAGGTGTCCTGCCGCGGGTTCCAGTCCTGGTCGCTGCGCGCGATCACCACCTTGGACGTGGGAGTCGACCAGCCGGGTGCCTGTGCGTCGAGGAGCTGGTTGAACTCGCTCGCCGCGGCGAGCGCGGGGCTGTTGGTGTAGGGGTCCCATCGGGTCAGCACGTGGCCGATGACGAAGGTGACGTTCGGGTTGGCCCTGCGCGCGTTGTCGACGAGCTGCCTCATCAGCGCCAGCGTCGCCGGCGAGCTCGTCCAGTAGGCCAGGTCGTTCGCGCCGAGAGCGACCAGGACGACGTCCGCGGGGTTCTTGCGCAGCACGCCCTCGATCGTGGGAACCTCGACGCGCAGCGCGTCACCCCAGCGCGCGTGGTGGTCACGGTCGAAATACGGGTCGGCGTACGCCTGGGAGCCGCCGACATCCGCGACGTTGTCCCAGAGGTCATCGCGGTCCCCGACGAAGTCGACCCGCCCGGGTGCCGAGAGCGTCAGATGCTTGGCCAGCCGGTAGCGCCAGGTGAAGTCGCCGGCTGATCCGTGCGTGACCGAGTCCCCGAAGATGATGAGCCGTACCGGCGGGCCGGTCGTGGCTGGCGGAGGCGGGCCACCGCCGGACCCCCCGCCGCCGGCGCAGCCGGTCACCGCGACCAGCACAGCCAGCGCGGCGGCCGCCACCACCGCCCCGGGAGACCGCCCCTCGCGGTGGACGCGACGATCACGGCGGGCCGGACCGGAACAGGGACCGCTGCCGGGAACGCGACCGCGGACGCGTCCAAGCCATCCCATAGGGGACATTGCGCCGAGTATAGGGACTGACACGTACAGGCGCCTCTCGTCGGCGTGCCCCGCTGGCTGGCCAGCGGACGCGGCCGGTCCTTTCCCTGGCCATGTTCTCTGACTAAAGTCAGAGAACATGGCTGACGTCGCGACGATCGCCGTGATCCGGCGCTTCAACCGCGCCTACACCCAGCGGGTCGGCGCGTTGGAGGACTCCTTCCTCGGGACGGGCCTGCCGCTGGGCACGGCCCGGCTGCTGTACGAGATCGGTGTCGAACGGGCGACCGCGCAGGCGCTGCGCTCCCGGCTGGGGCTGGATTCCGGGTATCTCAGCCGGCTGCTGCGCCAGTTGGAGGAGGAACGCCTGGCGGTGGTCACGCCGGACCCGGCGGACCGGCGGCGCCGCCTCGTGGACCTCACGCCGGAGGGCCGGCACCGCTGGCGCGAGCTCGAGGAGCGCTCCGAGGCCCGGGCGCGCCAGCTGGTCGAACCGCTGTCCGCGCGGCAGCGGGAGCGGCTGGCCACGGCCCTGGGGGAGGCGGACCTGTTGGTGCGGGCGGCCACGGTGACGTTCGAACGGGTCGACCCGAACTCGCCGGTCGCGCGGGACGCCGTCGGCCGGTACTTCGCCGAGGTCGGCCGGCGGTTCGGGTTCGACCCGGCGGGCGAGCCGGAGAAGGACGCCGTCGACCTGGCGCCGCCGCGTGGCGAGTTCTTCGTGGCGGTCAGCGACGGCGAGCCGGTGGCCTGCGGGGGTGTGCGAACCCTCGACGACGGCGTCGGCGAGGTGAAACGGATGTGGGTGCACGACGCGTGGCGGGGCGCGGGGCTCGGGTCGCGGCTCCTGCGTCACCTGGAGGACGCCGCCCGGTCGCTCGGCCACCGCGTCGCCCGGCTGGATACCAACGAGACGCTTGTCGAGGCGATCGCGATGTACGACCGGGCCGGCTACCGGCGCACACCGCGCTACGGCGACAACCCGTTCGCGACCCACTTCTTCGAAAAGACCCTCACGGCACCCGCCTGACCGCCGCCGTCGGCTACGTCGTCGGGCCGAGAGCGGTCCCGCGCCGGGGCCGAGGAGATCCCGGCGTCCGGGAAGGGCCGGTCGCCGGTCACTCCTCGTCCTCCTGCGGTCCGGGATCGGGGCGACGGCCGGGGCGGATGATCCGGGCGGCGCCCGAGCTGGGGCGGGGGCGGATGGTCCAGCTCGCCGTCCAGGCGTCGTCGGCGGGGCCCTCGGCCGGGGCGGTGCCGGCCGAGGGCTCGTCACCGGGGTCCTCGCCAGGCCGAGGCGGCGGGCCGGGGTAGCGGGGGGAATGGAGCTCCCAGATGCGGGCCGGGGGCTCGCCCGCGAGCCGGACCGCGTGCGGCACGGCGATGAACCCGCCCTCGGGCCGCGGGCGCCGCGCGCTGGTGACCACGGCGGCCGGCTCGCCGGTCACGGCGCGGGTGTCGCGCAGCCAGCTGGCGACCGCGACCGCCACCGCCGTCGCGCGGGTCGGGACGCCTCGCCAGTGCAGCACCACCGCGACGTCGTTCACCTCCGCGAACCGGACCGCGACCCGGACCAGCGCCCGCTCGTAGACGCCGATGAACTCCCCGTCGCCGGTCGCGAGCCGCCGGCCGCCGCCGTGTACTGGTGGGGCGCCCGCCCGCAGCACGATCAGCCCGTCCTCGTCCGGCACGGAGAAGCCGTCGGGCACCAGGGCGAAATCCACCCAGCCGGTCTCCGTCCGGACCTGGGCATGGATGCCGGGCAGGCCATCGGTCACGACCATGACCGCGTCGACCCATGCGCGCCGCAATACCCTGGTGTTTTGCAATTCGCTGACCCGTCGTATTCATGGTGCCTGGTGGGTGATAAGCCTCGACAATGCTCCATCGACGTGTCGTGGCCGGGCGGGCGGGCTTCCCGCGCCGATTCCGCCATGTGTTGTGCACCCCCGTAGTGGTCAGGCGTCGCGAGCGGCAACCAACGGGCTCCGCCAGCCGTCTTCGCCGGCCGCCCGCGCACCGCCGCGAAATGCCGCGCCGGCGCGG